>JANPJD010000161.1:0-19781 GCA_031425325.1 Rhodobacterales bacterium
CCCGCTCCGGGCGCCCCCGACCAGGTGCCCGCCACCGCCGGGGCCGCCGAGTGAGCACAGGCTCGGACATCATCCTGCAGCGGATGATGGCGCTGCACCCCAAGATCATCGACCTGACGCTGGACCGGGTCCACCGCCTGCTGGCGGCACTCGACCATCCCGAGCGGCGGCTTGCGCCCGTGATCCACATCGCGGGCACGAACGGCAAGGGCTCCACGCTCGCCATGTTGCGGGCGGGGCTCGAGGGCGCGGGTAACCGGGTGCACGCCTACACCTCGCCCCACCTCGCACGTTTCCACGAGCGCATCCGCCTGTCGGGCAGCTTGATCTCCGAGGCCGACCTGACGGACCTGCTCGACACCTGCGTCGCCGCCAACGGGGGCGAGGCGATCACCTTCTTCGAGATCACCACCTGCGCGGCCTTTCTGGCCTTTGCCCGGACGCCCGCTGACTGGACGCTGCTCGAAGTGGGCCTTGGCGGGCGGCTTGACGCGACGAACGTCATCGACACGCCGCGCCTGACGGTCATCACCCCGGTAAGCCTCGACCATCAGCAGTATCTCGGCGACACGGTCGCGCTGATTGCGGCCGAGAAGGCGGGCATCCTCAAGCGCGGCGTGACCTGCGTGGTCGGCCCGCAGACCGACGAGGGTCTTGCCGCCATCGAGGCGCGGGCCGCGCGCCTTGGCGCGCCTTTGCTGGTCCACGGGCAGCACTGGCATGTCGCCGAGGACCGGGGCCGGATGATCTTTCAGGACGAGACGGGGCTTTTGGATCTGCCGCTTCCGAACCTGCCCGGCCCGCACCAGATCCAGAACGCGGGGGCTGCGGTGATGGCGCTGCGCCATCTGGGGCAGACGCCCGAGGTTTGCGAGGTCGCCGTCACGCGGGCCGAATGGCCCGCGCGGATGCAGCGCCTGCGCCACGGACCGCTGGTCGACGCGGCTCCGGGGGTGGAGTTGTGGCTGGATGGCGGGCACAATCCGGCGGGGGGCGAGGCGCTTGCCGCCACGCTCGCCCGGATGCCCACGCGACCGACGCACCTGATCTGCGGGATGCTGAACACCAAGGACGTCACGGGCTACCTACGCCCGCTTGCGGTTCGGGCGCAAAGCCTGACCGCCGTCTCGATCCCCGGCGAGGCGAACACCCTTCCGGCGGAAGCGACCGAGGCCGCCGCCCGCGCGGTCGGGCTTGCCGCGACCTCGGCCCCCTCGATCGGCGCGGCACTCGCAGGCATCGCGGCGATGCAGCCGGAGGCCCGCGTCCTGATCTGCGGCTCGCTCTATCTTGCGGGGCAAGTCCTGCGCGAGAACGGCTGACAGCGCTCTCTCGGGCTGCACAGGGCCGGGCCGCTGGCGCACATCGGTGACAGTTGCATCGAGCAGGGCAGGCGCTCAGTTTGGTCGGTAAAGGAGCCTGCCATGATACCCTCCCTCGGCCTCGACACGTTCGGCGACGTCACGCTCGGTCCCGACCGACAGCTTCTGGACCACGCACAGGTGTTGCGCGACGTGGTCGAGCAGGGCGTGCTCGCGGATCAGGTCGGGGTCGACTTCCTCGGGGTCGGCGAGCATCACCGTGACGACTTCGCGGTGTCCTCGCCCGAAATCGTGCTGGCGGCCATCGCGGCGCGCACCTCGCGGATCAGGCTGGGCACGGCGGTGACTGTGCTGTCTTCGGACGATCCGGTGCGCCTGTTCCAGCGCTTTTCGACGCTTGCCGCGCTGTCGGGCGGGCGGGCCGAGGTCATCCTCGGCCGCGGGTCATTCACCGAAAGCTTCCCGCTGTTCGGCCTTGACCTTCGGCACTACGAGGTTCTGTTCGAGGAGAAGCTCGACCTCTTCCTGCGCCTCGTGCGCGAGGATACTGTGACTTGGCAGGGCCAGACCCGCCCAGCCCTGAACGACCAGCGCGTCTATCCGACGCTGCCGCCTGAAGGGCTTGGCGTGTCGGTCGGCGTGGGCGGCAGCCCCGAGTCTGTGGTGCGTGCCGTACGGCACGACCTGCCGATGATGCTTGCGATCATCGGCGGCGACCCGCGCCGCTTCCTGCCTTATGTCGAGCTTTATCACAGGGCGGCGCGCCAGATGGGCCGGCCCGTCCGGCCTCTGGGGGTGCATTCCCCCGGCCATGTCGCGGCGACCGACGAACTCGCGCGCGAGCAGCTTTGGCCGCACTACCGCAAGATGCACGACCGCATCGGCGGCGAACGGGGCTGGCCTGCCACCACGAAGGAGGCCTTCCTCGCCGAGGCTGCGGGTGGGTCGCTCTATGTCGGCTCTCCCGAGACGGTGGCGCGCAAGATCGCGGCAACTGTCGGCGCGCTGGGATTGGGCCGGTTCGACCTGAAGTATTCCAACGGCGCGCTGCCCCACGGCACGATGATGGAGAGCATCCGTTTGTACGGCACGCAGGTCATCCCGATGGTGCGCGACCTTCTGGCAAGCCGCGCCGCCTGACAGGGCGACGGCGCGTGCGCCCTTGCGCTTCAACAGCCCTGCCCGCACAACGGAGACCTCTCGAACATCGCCGCGAGTCTTCCGATGAGATCGAACTTGCGTGGGGCAATGCTGGCCCTGCTGGCCTTCGCGATCTTCTCCACGCATGACGTGGCGGTGAAGATGCTGGGCGAGACCTATTCGCCCGTGCAGATCATCTTCTTCAGCGTGCTGCTTGGGTTCCCGCTGGCCACGCTGATGCTGATCAACGACCGCACGGACGGCAACCTGCGACCCCGACATCCGTGGTATACGGCCGTGCGGACCGTCTCGGCGGTGATCACCGGGCTGTCCGCCTTCTACGCCTTTTCGGTGCTGCCGCTCGCGCAGACCTACGCAATCCTCTTTGCAACGCCGCTTCTGATCACGCTTCTCGCGATCCCGCTGCTGGGCGAGAGGGTCGGGCTTCGCCGCGGCCTTGCCGTCATCGCGGGGCTTGCAGGCGTGCTGATCGTGCTGCGCCCGGGAGGTGCCGACCTGACGCTGGGGCATCTGGCTGCGCTCACGGCGGCGATCTTTGCATCGCTCGCTTCCGTCATCGTGCGAAAGATCGGGCACGAGGAGCGCAGCGTGGTCCTTCTGCTTTACCCGATGATCGCGAACTTCGTCGTTCTGGGGCTGGCGCTGCCCTTCGTCTACCGCCCGATGCCGATGGCCGATCTCGGGCTTGTCGCGCTGATCGCATCGTTCGGCTTCGTCGCGACGCTTCTGACGATCATGGCCTACCGCCGGGCCGAAGCGGTGATCGTCGCACCGATGCAGTATTCGCAGATCATCTGGGCGGCGATCTTCGGCGCGGTCTTCTTCGACGAGACGCCGGACCGCTACACCGTCGTCGGTGCGGCGATCATCATCGCAAGCGGCATCTACATCGTGCTGCGCGAAGGCGGCGGGCAGGTTGCCACCAACCGTCCGGTGCTCGAGTCGCGCTCGCGTCCCGAGACGGGGACGATGCCCCGCATCAGCGTCATGCTCAGCCGGATCGCCGCGCGCGACAGTGCTGGATGACGCGCGCCCCCTTGCAAAGACCGGTCGATGGGTTTAACCGCCCTTTCACGGTCGGAGCGTAGCGCAGCCTGGTAGCGCACCTGCTTCGGGAGCAGGGGGTCGGAGGTTCGAATCCTCTCGCTCCGACCAATTTCCCGCCCTCAGGTCCAGTCCCCAAGCGCCGCCTGCCACAAGGCCAGTGCGGCAACGCAGGCGGTGTCTGCGCGCAGGATGCGTGGGCCAAGGCTGGCCGTCGTCACCTGCGGCATCGCGAGCAGGCGCGCACGTTCTGCCTGCGAGAACCCGCCTTCGGGGCCGATCAGGATCGCCCACGGCGTCCCCCGCTCGCCCGTCAGGACCGAGGCCGCGCCGCGCGTCGCCTCGTCGCAGAAGAGGATGCGCCGGTCCTGCGGCCAGTCGGCCAGCACCCGGTCCAGCGGACGCAAGTCGGCAACCTCGGGGACAAAGGTCGCGCCGCATTGCTCGGCGGCCTCGGTGGCGTGGGCCTGAAGCCGGTCCTGACGGATACGCTCGGCATTCGTGTGGTCGGTCTGCACGGGCTGAAGCCGCGCGACGCCCATCTCGACCCCCTTCTCGACGATGAAGTCGGTCCGCGCCTTCTTGATCGGGGCGAACAGAAGCCAGAGGTCAGGGGGCACGACCAGCGGCGAGGTCGCAGCCTCGCACAGCAGCGTTCCGCCCCGACGACCCGCCTCGGCCACGCTGGCCCGCCACTCTCCGTCGCGCCCGTTGAACAGATGGACCGGTGCACCCGGGCCAAGCCGCATGACGGCAAAGAGGTAATGCGCCTGGTCCTGCGACAGGGCCACGGCTTGCCCCGGTCCAAGCGGTTGTCCTACATGAAGTCTGATCTTTGCACTCATGGCCGGACCCTATGCCCGAGACCCCTTCCGCGCCAGATGCGACCGTCGCCGACGCGGCGCCCGGCAATTGGGTCGACCGCTTCGCACCGCAGGCATCGCGGCCTTACCTGAGGCTGTCGCGCGCAGACCGCCCGGTCGGCACCTGGCTGCTCTGGCTACCCTGCCTCTGGGCCATCGCCCTTGCCGCCGCCGCCGATCCGCTCGGGCCGGGATGGCATGACCTGTGGCTGTTCGCGAGTTCGGCAGTCGGCGCGTTCCTGATGCGCGGTGCGGGCTGCACCTGGAACGACCTTACCGACCGCGACATCGACGGGCAGGTCGCGCGGACGCGGTCGCGCCCCCTGCCCTCGCGTCAGGTTACGCCGCGCCAGGCCCTCGTCTGGGCGGTGGCTCAGTCGCTGGCGGCTTCGGTGATCCTGTTCAGCTATAATCCGGCGGCAATCCTGCTGGGCGTGGCCTCGCTTGCGCTGGTCGCGATCTATCCCTTCGCCAAGCGGTTCACATGGTGGCCGCAGCTATTCCTGGGCCTTGCGTTCAACTGGGGGGCGCTTCTGATGTGGACGGCCCATACCGGAAGCCTGGGCGGGCCGGCCATTCTTCTGTACCTGTCGGGCATCGCCTGGACGCTTTTCTACGACACAATCTATGCTCACCAGGACCGCGAAGACGATGCGTTGATCGGCGTGCGGTCGACAGCAAGGCTGTTCGGCCGGAACTCGGTGCCCTGGCTTCGGCTGTTCTTAGTGGCATCTGTCACGCTGATGATGCTGGCCGTCCTGACGGCTCTGCTGCCCACCGGAAACCCCCTGAAGCTCGTCGTGGCGCTTGGCGGCGTCTGGGGCTTTGGCTGGCACCTAGCCTGGCAGCTTCGGCGGCTGGATACCGAGGACCCGGCGGGTCTGCTGCGCCTGTTCCGGTCGAACCGCGATGCGGGGCTTGTCGCTGCGCTGTTTCTCGCCGTGGCCGCGATGCTGTGAATTGATCCCCGGTCGGCTTCCGTCTAGGAGCTAAGTCCAGTCCGACAGGCTTTGCCCCCGATGCACTTCCCCCTTCGACTTGCTATTCCGGCAACCTTCGCGGCAGCGGCGGTCGTCTCGACGCTTGCGGGCGTCTGGGCGGCGATGGCGATCGAATCGCGGACCGTGGCCGTGGTACGCAGCCAGATGACGCAGGCAGACCTGACCTGGGTCGACGTGTCGACCGACGGCTTGCAGGTTCACCTGTCGGGGACCGCCCCGACCGAGGCGTTGCGCTTTCGTGCGATGAACCTGACTGCGAGCCTTGTCGAGGCGGGGCGCATCCGAGACCGGATGGACGTGACTCCGGTCGAGGAGATCACGGCCCCCCGGTTCTCGGTCGAGCTTTTGCGGAACGACGACGGCATCTCGCTGATTGGGCTGGTGCCGACAGATGCGGGCGGGGCCGCGCTGGCCGAAGAGGTCGCGGCCATCGCGGCGGGCACCGAAGTCGCCGACATGCTCGAGCAGGCCGATTTCCCCGCGCCCGAGGGATGGACCGAGGCGGTCGACTACGGGCTTGCCGCGCTGCGGATGCTTCCCCGCTCCAAGATCTCGATCGACGCCGAGCGGGTGGCGATTACGGCGATCTCGGGCTCGGCCGCCGAAAAGCGTCGGTTTGAGACCGATCTTGCGCGCGCCCGCCCCGATGAGCTTGCCGTCACGCTCGACATCTCGGCCCCCCGGCCGGTCCTGACGCCCTTCACCCTGCGCTTCCTGCGAGAGGGCGATACTGCGCGGTTCGATGCCTGCGCTGCGGATACCGAACAGGCCCGGACACGGATCGTCTCGGCCGCCGTGGCGGCGGGGCTCGAGGGCAAGGCCGATTGCACGATTGGCCTTGGCGTGCCCACACCGCGCTGGGCCGAAGCCGTCGAACTCGGCATTCGCGCCGTGGGCGAGCTTGGCGCTGGAAGCATCACCTTCTCGGATGCCGACGTCTCGCTGCAAGCCACCGTGGACACCCCGCAGGCGGATTTCGACCGGGTGGTGGGCGAGTTGCAGGCGGCCCTGCCGGATGTCTTTTCGCTTCAGGCCACCCTGCCCCAAAAACCGCGAGAGGCCGCAGCCGAGGGCCCGCCCGAGTTCACCGCCACCCTGTCGGCGGACGGCAATGTGCAGCTTCGCGGCCGCCTGACCGATGCGACGCTGCGCGAGGCGGTGGCAAGTTTTGCCAAGGCCCGGTTCGGGGCCGAGGCCGTCTATACCGCGACGCGGCTCGACCCCGACTTGCCGGATGGCTGGCCGGTCCGGGTGCTGGCGGGCCTTGAGGCGATGTCCGAGCTGACCGAGGGCAACCTTCTCGTGCAGGCCGACAGGGTCGAGGTGTCAGGCGTGACCGCCTCGCCCGAGGCGCAGGCGTCGATCACGCGGACGCTGTCGGATCGCCTCGGTCAGGGACAGGCCTTCACGGTCAACGTGCGCTACGACGAGCGTCTCGATCCCCAGGCCGCCTTGCCCTCGCCCGAGGAGTGCGTCACCGCTCTGAACGCGATCCTCCGGCGGCAGAAGATCACCTTCTCGCCGGGATCAGCCGAGATCGAGCGCGGGGCACGCGACACGATGTCGGCACTGGCCGAGCAGATGCGGCTCTGCCCGGACATTCCGATGGAGATCGCGGGCCATACCGACTCGCAGGGCAGCGAAAGCGGCAACCTCGCCCTCAGCCAGGCACGCGCCGAGGCGGTGCTGCTCGACCTTCAGGGGCGGCGCGTTCTGGTCGGGATGCTGACGGCACGCGGCTATGGCGAGGCGCGTCCCATCGCCGAGAACGACGACGAGGCCGGACGCGAGGCGAACCGCCGGATCGAGTTCTCGCTTGTGGGCCCGGCTGCCGTGACCGGCGCGGGGATCAGCTCGGGCACTCCCGAAGCCAGCCGCTCGGCCGAGGTGCCCTCGGCACCCGAAGCGGAAACGCCCGACCCCGACGCCGCCAATGCCTCGCCCGCCGGGGCAGGCGACGGCGACCCCGCCGCCACCGAAGCGGACGAGGCGGGTGCGGCCGAGCCCGCCACCGAGACGCGCAGCTTCGCGCCCGCAGAGCCGACCCGACGCCCCGAGCGCAGACCCGAGCAAGAGACCCCGTGAAAGGACATCCCTCCCCATGAACCGGGCGGAATTCATCGTCACCACCTCGATCATCCTGTTCATAGCCTTCGGCCTCGGCTGGTTCGCCTATTGGGCGCTGCACCGCTTCGCCCGGATCGGCGGGGGTGACATGGGCGAGGTCGACCGCCTGGCCCAAGCGCTGCACGAGGCCGAGGAGACCCGCGACCAGGCGATGATCTACCTCGAACATCGCGAGGCGGAACTTGCCAACCAGATCGCCCAGACCGAGGCGGAACTGCGTGCGGCAATGGAGGGCTTGCGCGACGCCCGTCACGAAGCCGAGGAGATGCGCGCCTACATCGAGCGGATGAACGCAAGGTAGCGGACCACGCGGGGACCGGGTGGCAAGACGGCTGCTACGCCACCACCTCGTCGAACAGCGCCCCGACCAGCGAGCTCTTCGGATCGGTCAGATCGTCGATCACGTCGAAATGGTGCCTTCCGGCCGCGACGGTCCACGGGCAGGCCCATTCCTCGGACAGCGTCCGGGCCTGCCACAGGAAGGCGGGACGCTCTGCCCCGCCGACATGGACATGCGCCGAACATCCGGCGCGAAGCGCAAGGCGCGCGGGGCTTTCGGCGGCGACCTCGGCCGGATCGAGGCGCAGGGTCTCGTTCATGCGGGTCTGGCGCAGGGGTTCGAGCTCGGCCAACGGCGAGATCGGCACAACCCTGACCACCCGCTGGGCCAAGGCCGGCGGCAATGCGTCCTCGCAGCCCATCCGGGCGGCCAGATGCCCGCCCGCCGAATGCCCCGTCACGATGATCGGTCCCGCAACCCGTCGGGCAACCTCGGCCACGGCTGCCGCGATCTCGCGCGTGATCGCCGCGATCCGCACGGCAGGGGCCAGCGTGTAGGATGGCATGGCGACGGCCCATCCCTGCGCCAGCGGCCCCTCGGCCAGATGCGACCAGCTTTCGCGCCCGAATTGCCACCAGTAGCCGCCATGGACGAACACCACGATGCCGCGCGGCGTTCCTTCGGGGACCATGAGGTCCAGCCTTTGGCGGTCGCCCGCACCATAGGCGATCCCGACCTGCGCCCGATGCCCGAGCCGCCCGCGGAACACGGCAGCGCGCGCCGCCCAGCGGGGCGGATACTCATCGGCCTTCTCGATGAAGGCCCCGTTCACATAGGCGCGGTCCACGTCCATCTTGCTCGTCCCGACATTTGATCAAATCCTAGCATGATCGTGTCACCGGAACTGGACATTTCTTCGGCGAAGATGTTCAGGATTGTGAAACAGAACCGGGAGAGCTGCCATGCTCGATGCCATCACCGACCTGCCCTCGCTGCTGAAGGACCCGTCCCTGCTTGCGACGAAGGCCTTCCTTGCAGGCGACTGGCACGACGCCGACGACGGCGCGACCTTTCCTGTGACGAACCCGGCGAGGGGCGACGTGATCTGCACCGTCCCGGACATGAGCCGGGCCGAGACGGCGCGCGCGATCGAGGCCGCGCGGGTGGCACAGAAGGACTGGGCCGCCCGCACGGGCAAAGAGCGCGCGCAGGTCCTGCGCCGCTGGTTCGACCTGATGATGGCGAACCAGGACGACCTCGCCCGCATCCTGACCGCCGAGATGGGCAAGCCGTTTGCCGAGGCGAAGGGTGAGATCGCCTATGGCGCTTCCTATATCGAGTGGTTCGGAGAAGAGGCCAAGCGCGTCTATGGAGAGACGATCCCCGGGCACATGCGCGACAAGCGCCTTACGGTCATCCGCCAGCCTGTGGGTGTCGTCGCCTCGATCACGCCTTGGAACTTTCCCAACGCGATGATCGCGCGAAAGGTCGCCCCGGCCCTCGCCGCGGGCTGCGCCTTCGTCGCGCGCCCGGCAGCCGAGACGCCGCTGTCGGCCCTCGCCATGGCGCTGCTGGCCGAGCGGGCGGGCCTGCCCAAGGCTGTCCTGTCGGTCATCACCTCGAAACGCGCCTCCGACATCGGCAAGGAGTTCTGCGAGAACCCGACCGTCCGCAAGCTGACCTTCACCGGATCGACCGAGGTGGGCCGCATCCTGCTGAAGCAGGCTGCCGACCAGGTGATGAAGTGCTCGATGGAACTTGGCGGCAACGCCCCCTTCATCGTGTTCGACGACGCCGATCTGGACGCTGCCGTGACGGGCGCGATGGCTTCGAAGTTCCGCAACAACGGCCAGACCTGCGTCTGCGCCAACCGCATCTATGTGCAATCCGGCGTCTATGACGCCTTCGCCGAAAAGCTGCGCGCGGCTGTGGCCAAGCTGAATGTCGGCGACGGGCTGGCCGAGGGCGTCGACACTGGCCCTCTCATCAACCACGACGCGCGGGACAAGGTCGAGGAGCATATCGCGGACGTCCTGGCCAAGGGCGGCACGGTCGTCACCGGCGGCAAGCGCCACGCGCTGGGCGGGTCGTTCTTCGAGCCGACCATCGTGACCGGCGTCACGCAGGACATGCTAGTGAGCCAGGAGGAAACCTTTGGCCCCCTCGCCCCCCTCTTCCGGTTCGAGACCGAGGACGAGGTCATCGGCTACGCCAACGACACGATCTTCGGCCTCGCCAGCTACTTCTACGCGCGCGACATCGGTCGCATCACCCGCGTGCAAGAGGCGCTCGAATACGGGATGGTTGGGGTCAACACCGGGATCATCTCGACCGAGGTCGCCCCCTTCGGCGGCATCAAGCAGTCGGGCCTGGGGCGCGAGGGCAGCCGCCACGGCATGGATGACTACATGGAGATGAAGTACATCTGCCTGTCGTTCTGACCCGCGCGGTGCGGCGGCCTTCTTTTCGGGACAAGTACCCCACGGGGGTCCGGGGGTGTGAAACCACCGGCGCTTTCAGCCAGAGCGCCGCTTGAAGTCTCGCTCCGCTTCGTCCTATGCCCATGCGGAAGGGGAGACACCGCGATGAGCTTCAACACCTTCGGCCACCTGTTTCGCGTCACGACCTGGGGCGAGAGCCACGGACCGGCCATCGGGGCCACGGTCGATGGCTGCCCGCCGGGCGTGGCGCTGGACGAGGCGGCGATCCAGCCTTGGCTTGATGCGCGAAAGCCCGGCCAGAACCGCTTCACTACCCAGCGGCGCGAGGCCGACCTCGTCCGCATCCTGTCGGGCACCTACGAGGGGCGCACGACCGGCACGCCGATCCAGCTGATGATCGAGAACACGGACCAGCGGTCGAAGGACTACGGCGAGATCGCGCAAAGCTTCCGGCCGGGTCATGCCGACATCACCTACCACCAGAAGTACGGCCTGCGCGACCCGCGCGGCGGCGGGCGATCCTCGGCACGCGAGACGGCAAGCCGGGTCGCGGCGGGCGGAGTCGCGCGGGCGGTGCTGGCCTCGCTGGTGCCCGACCTGCGGATCACGGGCTACATGGTCGGCATGGGCACGCGCACCATCGACCCGGCGCGCTTCGACGCGGCCGAGATCGGGCGAAATCCGTTCTGGTGCCCCGATCCCGTCGCGGCCGCCGAGTGGGAGGGCTATCTGGACGACCTTCGCAAGGCGCATGACTCGGTCGGGGCCGTGATCGAGGTGATGGCGACGGGCGTGCCGCCGGGTCTGGGCGCGCCGATCTATGCCAAGCTCGACTCGGACCTCGCTGCCGCGATGATGTCGATCAACGCGGTGAAGGGGGTCGAGATCGGGGCGGGGATGGCCGCCGCCTCGCTGACCGGAACTGCCAATGCCGACGAGATCCGGCGGGGCGAGGGCGCACCCGAGTTCCTGTCGAACAATGCGGGCGGCATCCTCGGCGGCATCTCGACCGGCCAGCCGCTCGTTGTTCGCTTCGCGGTCAAGCCGACCTCGTCGATCCTGACCCCGCGTCAGACCATCACCACGTCAGGCGACGAGGTTGACCTTGTCACCAAGGGACGCCACGACCCTTGTGTGGGCATCCGAGCAGTCCCGGTGGGCGAGGCAATGATGGCCTGCGTGCTGCTGGACCACCTGCTCTTGGACCGTGGTCAAACGGGCGGGGTGCGGGGACGGATCGGCTGAGGCCTGTGCCCGTCGAGAGCGCCGGGGGTTTCACACCCCCGGACCCCAGTGCGATACTTGCGGCAGAATGAACGCAGGCGCCCGCATGGCGGTGCGAGTTACTCGGCCGCGATCTCGGCCGCGCTGTCCCAGCCCGAGATCGCCTTGACCTCGAGGAACTCCTCGATGCCCCAATGTCCGCCCTCGCGCGCGCGCCCCGACGACTTGACCCCGCCGAAGGGCGCACCCGCGCCGCGCGACTTGCCATTCATCTCGACCATGCCAGCGCGCAGTTGGCGCGCGAGCCGGTTGCGTCGACTGCCGTCCTGGCTCTGCACATAGTTCGTCAGGCCGTAGGGCGTGTCGTTGGCGATCCGCACCGCCTCGGCTTCGGTGTCGAAGGGCAGGATCGACAGGACCGGCCCGAAGATCTCCTCGCGCTCGATCGTCATGCCGGGCGTCACGTCGGCAAAGACGGTAGGGCGGACGTAGTAGCCCCGGTTGAAGCCGTCGGGCAGGCCAGGACCGCCGGCGACAAGGCGCGCACCCTCGTCGATACCCTTCTGGATAAACCCCTGGATCTGGTCCCACTGGCGTTTGTTGACCACGGGGCCGATATGCCGCCCCGGCTCGGACGCCGGACCGACCTTGATGCCGTTCGCGACCGAGGCCGCGATCTCGACGGCACGGTCATAGGCCCCGCGTTCGACGAGCATGCGGCTGGGCGCGTTACAGCTTTGGCCCGAGTTGTTCATCATGTGGCGGACGCCACGCTCCACCGCCCGGTCGTCGGCATCGGCGAAGATCAGGTTCGCGCCCTTCCCGCCAAGCTCGAGCGTGACGCGCTTCATCGTCTCGGCGGCGGCCTTGCTGATTGCGCGGCCCGCGCGGGTGGAGCCCGTGAACGAGATCATCTCGATGTCCGGGTGGCTGGAGAGTTGCGACCCTACCCTCGGCCCGTCCCCGTTGATGAGGTTGAAGACCCCCGCAGGCACTCCTACGTCATGGCAGAATTCCGCGAACAGCATCGACGAAAGAGGCGATTCCTCGGACGGCTTCAGGACTGACGTGCATCCCGCCAGCATCGCGGGGATCACCTTCAGCGTGACCTGGTTCATCGGCCAGTTCCAGGGCGTGATGAGGCCGACAACCCCGATCGGCTCCAGCGCGATGCGGTCGTTCGGCGCATGCGGGCCGAGGGGGCGGATCAGGTCCATCGCGCGGAACGCGGTCAGGAAGTTCTTGAGGTGCCAGGGCAGGCATTCGGCCTGATCGTCGCGTGCCATGTCGATCGGCGCGCCCATCTCGAGGCTGATCGCATGGGCCATCTCTTCCTTGCGCCGCACATATTGCGCGAGGATACCCTCGACGACCTCGATCCGGTCCGCCTTGGACGAGACCGCCCATGCGGGAAATGCGCCTTTTGCTGCGGCCACGGCGGCATCGGTATCGGCGGCATCGCCAAGCGAGATGACCGCGCAGACCTCTTCGGTCGAGGGGTCGATGACATCGCAGTCCCGCGTGCTCGCGGGGGCGACCCAGCGGCCGCCGATGTAGAATTCGCGCTTCTGGATCATCGTCATCTCCCGGGATTTGATCATATTGTCGCATCAGCAACCCGTCGGCACAAGAGGACAGGGTTCCATCCCAGCCCCGCAAGACGAAACCGGCATTTCTTTCCGCATGCAGGGTCGCGCCGGGGGATGAAGAATGTCGCGCGAAGGGGTATCTCTGCCCGGTTACCTCAAGGAGGCTTCACCATGGGACTTCGCATCAACGACATCGCCCCCGACTTCACCGCCGACTCGACGGCCGGGCCGATCTCGTTTCACGACTGGATGGGCGAGAGCTACGCCATCATCTTTTCGCATCCGCGCGACTTCACGCCCGTCTGCACGACCGAGTTCAGTGCCGTCGCACAGCTTATTCCCGAGTTCGAGAAGCGCAACACCAAGGTGATCGGCGTCTCGGTCGACTCGGTCTCGGACCACGAGAAGTGGAAGCACGACATCGAGACCGTGGCAGGCGCCCCTGCCAATTTCCCGATGATCGACGACCGCTCGCTGACCGTGGCGAAAGCCTATGACATGCTGCCGGCCGAAACCTCGCTGCCGTCCGAAGGGCGCACCCCGGCCCATACGGCGACCGTGCGGACAGTCTACATCGTTGGCCCCGACAAGAAGGTGCGTCTGACGATGACCTACCCGATGTCGGTCGGTCGCAACTTCGCCGAGATCCTGCGGGCGCTCGACGCGGTGCGCGCGACGGACGGGGTGCCGATCTCGACCCCGGCCAACTGGATTCCCGGTCAGGACGTGATCGTGGCTTTGTCGCTGAACGACGCGCAGGCGACCGAGCGGTTCGGCCCGCTCGACATCAAGCTGCCCTACCTGCGATACGCCAAGGCCCCGCAGGCCTGATAGCTCGCCCCCCACACAGCCGGGGCCTCGCGCCTTAGGGCGCGGGCCTCGGCTGCATCGAGTGCTGCGAGGGTCGCCTCGCGGCAGCCGGTCCGGCGCAGCGCGCGCGTCCAAAGGCGGCGCAGGCTGCGCGCGCTCCACGGCAGGGCGGCACCGGCGGCCCAGCGGCGCAGCTCGGGCGGCAGCGCGTCGTGGTCCCGCATCGGACAGCCTGCGCGGCGACGAGCCCGCGGCGACGCGAGGTTCGACATCACCCGGCCTCGCGCCGCCAACTCGGGAACGGATCGGGCATCGCGGCCCAGGCCGTCGGCACGAAGCCCGCCTCGGGGACGAGGGCGTCGTCGAGCGTCCCACGCAGGGCCGCTTCGTCCATTCCTAAGCCGGAAAGCACCGTGACGGGAAGGTGGTCGCGCATGATACCCCATAAGATATGTAATATCATAACTATCAAGAGTCGAAGCGCATCGCAAGCCTGCGCGGTGGCCTGTTCAGGTGGCGGCAGCCGTCTTGGGATAGAGAACCGCGCGGGTTCCAAGCGCTACCCGCTCGTAAAGATCAGCAACATGCTCGTTGGCAAGCCTGACGCAGCCGTTCGATACGGCCGAGGCGATGGTCCACGGTTCCGGTGTTCCATGGATTCGCAGGAAAGTGTCCCCGATGCCTTCGTCAAACAGATAGAGCGCCCTGGCACCAAGCGGATTTGTCGGACCGCCAGGCATGCCATCGGCGTAGCGGGCATAACTTTCGGGGCTGCGGGCGATCATCTCGGGGGTCGGCGTCCAGGACGGCCACTCCTTTTTCGCGCCGATGGTAAAGTCCCCTGCCTCGTAGAGGTCACCGCGCCCGATCCCGATGACATAGCGGATCGCCTCGCCATTCGGCAGGGTGTAGTACAGCGAAAAGCTCGCCGGATCGACGTGGATCTCGAACGGGGCGAAGTCGTTGCCGAGGCGCACGAGACGCGGCAGGTACTCTTCCGGCATCGTCCACCCTTCGGGCATCGGGGCCGCAAGGGCAGGAGCGACGAGGGATGTCGCGGTGATCAATCCCGAGGCGAGGAAGGTCCGGCGGGAGAGGTCCGAAGTCATGGTTCAATACCTTTTAGCGCAAAAGACATGCTGCAGGATGGTGCAACCTGTATTCGCTCTGTCAAGCACCGAGCAAACCGTAAGACGACAATCGCGCCAGATTCAGGCCCGTCGACCGGCTGAGTCGCCTCGCCCGCGGACGGAGTTCGCAGCCGGTCGCACCAAAAGCAAAAGGCCCCGGCGCTTCCGCCGGGGCCTTACTGTTTCATTTCGCCAGCCTTACGCCTCGGCGTCGGCCTTTTCCACGATTTCGGCGCCAGTTTCCTGATCGACCATCTTCATGCCAAGCCGGACCTTGCCGCGGTCGTCGAAGCCGAGAAGCTTCACTTTCACTTCCTGACCTTCCTTGAGGTACTCGTTCGGATGGGTCAGGCGCTTCGACGCGATCTGGCTCACATGCACCAGGCCGTCGCGCTTGCCGAAGAAGTTCACGAACGCCCCGAAGTCGACCAGTTTCACGACCCGGCCGGTATAGACCTTGCCCTCTTCCGGCTCGGCGACGATCGACCAGATCATGTCATAGGCGCGCTTGATCGCCTCGGCATCGTTCGAGGCGATCTTGATGACACCGTCGTCGTTGATGTCGACCTTGGCACCCGAGGTTTCCACGATCTCGCGGATGACCTTGCCGCCCGAGCCGATCACTTCACGGATCTTGTCGGTCGGGATGGTCAGCGTCTCGATCTTGGGGGCGTATTCGCTGAAGCCCTGCGGGGCCGACAGCGCCTTGTTCATCTCGCCCAGAATGTGCAGCCGGCCATCCTTGGCCTGCGCCAACGCCTGCTCCATGATCTCGGGCGTGATGCCCGCAACCTTGATGTCCATCTGAAGCGACGTGATGCCGTTCTGTGTCCCGGCCACCTTGAAATCCATGTCGCCGAGGTGATCCTCGTCGCCAAGGATGTCGGTCAGCACCGCATAGCGGCCGTCCTCTTCAAGGATCAGGCCCATCGCAACGCCTGCGACGGGCGACTTCAGCGGAACGCCCGCATCCATCATCGACAGAGATCCGCCGCAGACCGAGGCCATCGAGGACGAACCGTTGCTCTCGGTGATCTCGCTGACGACCCGGATCGTGTAGGGAAAGTCGGTCGCCGCCGGCAGAACCGCCTGCAACGCGCGCCACGCCAGCTTCCCATGGCCGATCTCGCGGCGTCCGGGGCTGCCGACACGGCCCACTTCGCCGACCGAGTAGGGCGGGAAGTTGTAGTGCAGCAGGAAGTTCGAGCGCGAGTTGCCGTGCAGCGCGTCGATGATCTGCTCATCCTCGCCGGTGCCCAGCGTGGTCACGACCAGCGCCTGCGTCTCGCCGCGCGTGAACAGCGCCGAGCCGTGGGTGCGCGGCAGGATGCCGGTTTCGCCGATGATCGGGCGTACCGTCTTGTTGTCGCGCCCGTCGATGCGCGCACCACCCGAGATGATGTCGCCGCGCAGGATCGAGCTTTCCAGCTTCTTGATGGCCGAGCCGAGGTTCGCGTCCTTGAGGTCTTCCTCGGACAGCGCCGCCTTGATGGCATCCGCAGCGGCGTCGATGGCGGTCGTCCGCTCCTGCTTGTCGCGCAGCGCGAAGGCGGCGCGCATCTGGTTCTCACCGGCGGCCTTCACGCGGGCATAGAGCGCCGAATAGTCCGGCGCGTCGAAATGGAACGGCTCTTTGGCGGCATCCTCGGCGAGGTCGATGATCAGGTCGATCACCGGCTGCATCCCGGCATGGCCGAACTTGACCGCGCCCAGCATCTCGGCCTCGGTCAGCTCGTAGGCTTCCGACTCCACCATCATCACGGCATCTTTGGTGCCCGCGATCACAAGGTCGAGCCGCTGCTCGGGGTTCGAGCGCAGCTTCTGCATGTCGTCGACCGACGGGTTCAGCACATACGCGCCGTTCGAGAAACCGACGCGAGCCGCACCGATCGGGCCCATGAACGGAACGCCCGAGATCGTCAGCGCCGCCGAGACGGCGATCATCGCGACGATGTCGGGCTCGTTGTGCAGATCATGCGACAGGACCGTCGCCATCACGAGCACTTCGTTGCGGAAGCCCTCGACGAACAGCGGGCGGATCGGGCGGTCGATCAGGCGGGACGTCAGCGTCTCCTTTTCGGACGGACGCGCCTCGCGCTTGAAGAAGCCGCCCGGGATCTTGCCCGCCGCATAGTATTTTTCCTGATAGTGCACGGTCAGGGGGAAGAAGTCCTGCCCCGGCTTGGCGCTTCGCGCATAGGTCACGTTGGCCATGACGCTTGTGTCGCCAAGGGTGGCGATGACAGTGCCGTCAGCCTGACGGGCAATCTTTCCCGTTTCCAGCGTCAGCGTTTCACCGCCCCACTGGATGGATTTCTTGATAACGTTGAACATGTGGTTCTTTCCTCTGGGACCGGCGCCCTCGCCTGTCGTCCCATATCTGGCGGCCCCATTGCCGCCGCCCCTATCCTTCGCATGCACCCGGGGCCGGGGGCGTCACGTCACAGATGGCGGGGCCTTACACGATAACGAGCGTGTTGGGAAGGGGGCCACGGTCCGCAGACCGAGCCCCCAGGAACCGATGCGCGGCCGGTCAGTTCACCGCGACCGGCTTGGGGAACGTCCAGGAGCCGTCAAGAAGCTCAGGGCGCGGGCGATAGAGACGCACGGTGTAGTTCCAGCCCGGCATGATCCGCAGGTAGTTCGGGGCCGATGGGTCGCCGCCGAAATGAAGGGTAACCTGCCCGTCCGCGTCCTTCTCGGCGGTGACATTGTTCACCGAGATGGCATCTTCGGGGGCTTCGTAGAAGCCATCCGAATTGTAGACGGTGACGGACCAGAAGCCATCCACGGGAACTTCGCCGACCGTCAGGGTAAACGGCGTGGTGCCGTCGTTCGCCGCTGGTTCCTCCATCAGGTACAGCGCGTCCTGCATCCGGTTTCCGGCCCAACCGACCGATGTCGCCACCAGATGGCGAACCGGATCAACCTCGGTCACGTCGCCAAGCGCGCGCTTGCTGTCGGGCATGTAGCGGCCGACGGCCAAAAGCGCGTCGTGCAGGCCCGCGCGCTGATCCTGGTTCCAGTCCGGCAGGTCCAGAACCCCCGGCGCTTCCTGCGTGATCCTGATCGCGTCCTGCGCCTTGCGGCCTTCTTCCATGTCGGCGGGGTTCTTGTCGTCCATGAAGGTGCGGACCCCCAGATAGACATAGCGCGTGCCAACCATGTCCTGCGTAAGGGTGATCGTGCCCGGGTCATAGGACACCAGCTTGATGTAATGATCCTCGTTGATCACCATCAGCGACTGAAACCGGTCGCCGGTGTCGGGCATCTCGATGGTCAGCGGGGTGGTCAGATCGAACACCCCCTGGCTATAGGGCGTGTCGCGGTTCAGGCGGATGATGTCCTGGCTCTCAACCGCAATCGGCGCGCGGTCATGGCACAGGATCGCGAAGCAGCCCTGATCCGCCTTGGCCTGCATGTAGTAATGCGTCTCGGCGCGCTTGAAGTTGTCGACAGTCACAGCCTGCTGGGCTGAAGCAGGAGTCGCAGCAAGCAACGCCAGGATCAGGCAGGTGGAAAGGGTCGATCTGCTCGGGGTCTTCATGGTATTCTCCTGCGACCAGCTTGCGGTCCGGGCGGCGGGCTAGCGGCTGTTCTGGCAGGGTGTTTACGAATTCTGGACAGTCCCATGGCGACATCTGCCTATGGCACGGCGGCGCAGCGGATGGCGTCACTGGTCGGCCTGCCCGCGCTGTTGGACGATTTCGGCGTTGCGTTGGGCGACCTGCTGGACGGCCTGCCCCTGAACCCCTCCGCATTTGACAGCGACGAGAACCGCATCCCCTATGGCCTGGGAACGGTGCTGCTGGCCCGCGCCGCCACGCTGACGGGTTGTGCACATTTCGGCCTGGCCCTTGGGGCGCGGTTCGATCACCGCTGCATGGGGGCGGCAGGGCGGTGGATGCAGAACGCGCCGACGCTCGGGGCTGCCCTGGGCGGGTTCATCGCGCTGCAGCCGACGGCGACCGAGGGGGCCACCTGCTTTCTCCATCGGCACGGCGATCAGGTGATCTTTGGCTACGGCGCTTTTGACCGGACGTCGGTGGACTACCAGCAAAATTATGCGTTGGTCATCCCGATGGCCTTCAACATCCTCCGCAGCCTGACCGGCGACCGGGCAATCGTCACCGAAGTCCTGTTCTAGTTCCGCAAGCCGCAGGATACGCAGCCCTATTCTCGGTTTTTTGGCCGGCCGGTGCGGTTCGATCAACCTTTGACCGGGCTCGTCCTGCAGCACGCCAGCTTCGATCTGCCGGTCATCGGAGCGAATGCCGCTGCCTTCACCGCGATCCAGGCCGAGGCTGATGTCCTGCTGCGAAGAAATCGGCAGACCTGGACCGGCAGGGTCGCAAGGTTGCTGAGGGGAGCGTTGGTCATCGGCAACACGGGCCGGACAGAGATCGCAGCGCACCTCGGACTGCATCCCAAGGCGATGGCCCGCAGGCTTGCCGAGGAAGGCACCTCGTTTCAGGCCCAACTCGACAGCGCCCGCTACCATGCCGCGCGCGAACTGCTGGCCCTGACCGATCTTGAGTCAGGCGACGTCGCCCTGTCGGTCGGCTATCGGAACCCGACCGCTTTCAATGCCGCGTTCCGCCGGTGGAGCGGCACAACCCCCGGAAGCTGGCGAGCCGCGCGTCTGCCAAATTGCCCAGCGATCCCGAGACAATGAAAGAGGGAGCCTTTCGGCCCCCTCTTGCGTCCCGTTTCTGCGTTTGCCGCCACCGGCAACTTCGCTTCGCCTCAGCGGCGCAGCCCCAGCCGTCCGATAAGGGCGGTGTAGCGC
>JANPJD010000162.1:0-19042 GCA_031425325.1 Rhodobacterales bacterium
GAAGGGCCGGAACGGCTTGAACCACGCATTGAAGCGCACGTCTCCCACCGCCCCCACCTGCGTCCAGAGCCAGTCGAGCGACTCGCGCGCGCCGTCGCGCCCGCCCGCGATCAGGCCCGACTTGAAGGCTGCGGCATTCAGAGCACCCGCCGACGTGCCCGAGATGGCGGCGATCTCGATGTCCTCGGCCTCGAGCAGGCGGTCGAGCACGCCCCAGGTGAACGCGCCATGCGCGCCGCCGCCCTGAAGTGCCAGGCTGATGCGCCTTACCACGACGCTATCGCGCGCAGCGGGGTCGAATGCCTTCGTCGAGGATATTTTTCCCAGAATGAACGGGGGGCGAGGCGCGTCATTGCGCGGTCCATCCGCCATCGACGCTGATCGTCGTGCCGGTGATCTGCGCCGCCGCGTCCGAGCAGAGGAAGGCAACCGTGCCGCCGATCTGTTCTACGGTAGCGAATTCCTTCGACGGCTGTCTGTCGAGCAGCACCTCGCGGATGACCGTCTCGCGGTCCATGCCCCGGGTCTTCATCTGGTCGGGGATCTGCGCCTCGACGAGGGGGGTCAGCACGTAGCCTGGGCAGACCGCGTTGGCGGTGATCGGCTCTTGCGCCGTCTCGAGGGCGGTGACCTTGGTGAAGCCGACGACGCCGTGCTTGGCCGCGACATAGGCACCCTTGAAGGGACTGGCGGTCAGCCCGTGGGCCGAGGCGATGTTGACGATCCGTCCCCATCCCGCGGCGCGCATCAGGGGCAGCGCTGCGGCGGTGGTGTGGAAGGCCGAGGTAAGATTGATCGCAAGGATCATGTCCCACTTCGCGGCCGGAAAGTCCGCTATGGCCGCGACATGCTGGATGCCCGCGTTGTTCACGAGGATGTCGCAGGCCCCGGCCTCGGCGATCAGCGCGCGGCAGTCCTCGCCCTTCGACATGTCGGCGCGGATGTAGCGCGCCTTGACGCCGTGCTTCGCGCCGAGTTCGGCCGCGAGCGCGTGATCTTCGGGCGCATCGGTGAACGAGTTCAGCACCACGTCCGCGCCGGCGGCGGCGAGTGCTGCGGCAACCCCGAGGCCGATGCCCGAGGTCGACCCGGTGATGATGGCGGTCTTGCCCTTAAGCTGCATGATCGGCTCCTTGCTGCGGTTGCAGCACCGATCCTGCTGCGTTGCCGCGCGAAACGGAAGCCGCGCGGCCAAAAAAAAGCGCCCGCACGAAGCGGGCGCCAAGTCATGAGGCAGGTTTCATACAGGCAAGAAACCTATCGAGCAGTGCCATTCTTATACGCCGTGGCTTTGGCCAGTCCAAGCTAAAAGTTTGATAAGGTTGCGCTGTCGGGATAACCTCGGGGCAATCAAGAACAGCCAGCCGAGGCCCGAGCCCATGCGATTTTACCCCTTGCCGCGCGTCGCGCTGGCGCTTTCGCTGATGGCAGCACTTGGCCCCGCACCCCTCGCCGCAGAGCCGCGCCACGGCATAGCTATGTATGGCGAACCGGCCTTGCCACCCGATCTGGTGTCCCTCCCCTACGCCAACCCGGACGCGCCGAAGGGCGGGCGGATCGTCTTTGGCGAGTCGGGCGGCTTCGACAGCCTCAATCCCTTCATCCTGCGCGGCAACCCCGCCTCGGGCATCTCGACCCTGACGGTCGAGACGCTGATGGCGCGTTCCTATGACGAACCCTTCAGTCTTTACGGGCTGCTGGCCGAATCGCTCGAGACGGACGAGGCGCGCACATTCGTCGCCTTCACCTTGCGCGAGGGGGCGCGGTTCTCGGACGGAAGCCCCGTCACGGTCGAGGACGTGATCTGGTCCTTCGAGACGCTGGGCACCAAAGGCAACCCCCGCTACGCCGCCGCGTGGGCCAAGGTGGCAGGCGTCACGCAGACCGGGCCGCGCAGCCTGCGCTTCGACTTCAACACGCCGGACCGCGAACTGCCGCTGATCCTAGGGCTGCGTCCGGTCCTGAAGAAGGCGCAGTGGGAGGGGCGGGATTTCACGCAGTCCTCGCTCGAGGCGCCCATCGGCTCGGGGCCCTATGTGGTCGACCGGGTCGAGGCCGGGCGCTTCGTCAGTTTTCGGCGCGACCCCGACTGGTGGGGGGCGGAGTTACCAATCAACCGGGGCCTGCACAATTTCGACGAGGTGCGGACCGAGTACTTCGGCGATGGCGGCGTGGTATTCGAGGCGTTCAAGGCGGGCACCATCGACACCTGGCGCGAGACGAACCCGGTGTTGTGGGACACGGCCTATGACTGGCCTGCGGTGGCCTCGGGCGAGATCCTGCGCTCGGAAATCCCGCATGCCCGCCCGTCGGGTATCGAGGGGTTCGTGATGAACACGCGCCGCCATTTCTTCGCCGACTGGCGGGTGCGCGAGGCCATGATCCAGGCCTTCAACTTCGAGTTCATCAACCAGACCCTGTCGGGCGGTGCACTGCCGCGCATCGCCTCGTACTTCTCGAACTCCGAGCTTGGCATGATCCCCGGTGCGCCCGCCGATGGCCGCGAGCGCGCCTTGCTTGAGCCCTTCGCGGCAGACCTGCCGCCCGGCGCGCTCGACGGCTATGCCCTGCCCGTCGCGGACGGCTCGGCCGCCAACCGCAAGGGCATCCGGCAGGCGGCAGCGCTGCTGGAGGAGGCGGGCTATCAAGTGGTGAACGGTCGCCTGACCGGTGCCGACGGCGCGCCCGTCACGTTCGAGATCCTGCTGGTGCAGGGCGCGGACGAGATGTTGTCGATTGCGACCCTCTACACCGAGGCACTGGCGCGCCTTGGCATCGGGGTGCGGATCACCACGGTCGACTCCGCCCAGTACAAGGAGCGCACGAACGCCTACGACTTCGACATGACGCATTACATCCGCTCGCTCTCGCTCTCGCCCGGCAACGAGCAGATGCTCTACTGGGGGGCCGAGGGCGTGACCGAGCCCGGCACACGCAACTGGATGGGCATGGCATCGCCCGCCGCGGAAGCGATGATCGCGACGCTGCTGACGGCGACCGAGCGCGACGAGGTCGTGGCGGCGACGCGGGCCCTTGATCGGGTGCTGACAACCGGTAGATATGTCGTGCCGATCGGCTATTCCGACATTTCGCGGATCGCGCATCGCAAGGCGCTGCGCTTCCCCGACCGACTGCCGCTTTACGGCGACTGGATCGGGTTCCAGCCCGAGGTGTGGTGGAGCGAGGCGGAGTAGCGGCGGCGAAACAAGGCACCGCAAGGGTGCCGGACAGAAACGGATGAGGGATACGGGCATGGCATTCAGGGTTTTGCTGATCGGCGCTTTGCTGGCGCTGGCGGGCTGCAACACGGTCGAGGGGGTGGGCGAGGATCTGTCGGGCAGCGCCCGCGCCGTCGGAGACATGCTCGCCGGGTGATCCCGCCGAAAGGGCCGAAGACGGGTGGCATCTTCCGCGCCGCTCTGGCAGATTGGGTGCTCCCTTCCTTCCAGAGGCGTCTTGCCATGACCGACCACCCCATGCCCGGGGCCAGTGCGCGTCCGCGCCTGTCGCAGACCGAGTTCATAGCACTTGTGGCGATGCTGTTCGCCACCATCGCCTTCTCGATCGACGCCATGCTGCCCGCGCTGCCGCAGATCGCGGCCGAACTGACCCCCGACAACGTCAATGCCGCCCAACTCATCATCACGAGCTTCGTGCTGGGAATGGGCCTTGGCACGTTCGTCGCGGGGCCGCTGTCGGATGCCTGGGGGCGCAAGCCCGTGATCATCGGCGGTGCGGTTCTGTATGCCTGCGGGGCTGCCGCCGCCTGGGCGGCACCCACGCTGGAGCTGCTGCTGGCCGCCCGTGTGGTGCAGGGGCTCGGCAGCGCAGCCCCCCGGATCGTGACCATCGCGATGATCCGCGACATGTTCTCGGGACGCGAGATGGCGCGGATCGTCAGCTTCGTGATGATGGTCTTCATGATCGTCCCCGCCATAGCGCCCGCCGTCGGCAAGGTCATCATCGACGCCTTCGGCTGGCGGCAGGTGTTCATAGCCTTCGTGATCTTCGCGGCCATCGGCTGTACCTGGCTCGGCCTGCGCCAGCCCGAGACGCTGGCCCCCCAGGATCGCCGTCCGCTGCGCGTGACAAGCCTGCTGGCTGCGATGCGCGAGGTGTTCTCGCATCGCGTCATCATCGTCTCGATCGCAGTGCAGACGCTTCTGTTCGGGATGCTGTTCGGCACGCTTTCGTCGACGCAGCAGATCTTCGCCTGGGCGTTCGGAGTGACCGACACGTTTCCGATGTGGTTCGCGATCATTGCGGTCGTCGCGGGCACGGCCAATGTGGTCAACGCAAAGCTCGTGGTGCGGCTCGGGATGCGCTACCTCATAACCGTCGCGCTTGTGGTGCAGTTGGTCGCCTCGGCCGTCTTCGCACTGGCGACGGCGCTCGGCCTCTGGCCCGAAGGCACCTACTTCTGGGCCTATCTGACTTGGACGACAGGCGTTTTCTTCATGACAGGGCTGACCGTGGGGAACCTGAACGCGCTGGCGCTGGAGCCGGTTGGCCATATCGCGGGCATGGCGGCATCGCTGGTTGCAGCGATCTCGACGGTCCTTGCTGTGGCGCTGGCCGTGCCGCTGGGCCTCGCGTTCGACGGAACGCCTGTGCCGCTGATGATCGGCGTCACGCTGCTGGCAGGGGTGGGCTGCCTGCTGATGCGGCAGATCCCGCGATCCACCTAAGGGGCGCGGCTTAGAGCAACCACGCCTCAAGCCCGGCTGCCGACCCCAGCCCGGCCAGCGTCAGCACGTCGCCGCCGCCGAAATCGAGCGTCAGCCCCGCTGCCGAGATGCCAATGGCCGGGTCGCCAAGACGGGCCTCGATCTGCAGGCGGTCGCCCTCGGACGCGCGGAAATCCATCAGCCTGTCGCGCCCGCCGTCAAACACGAAGACATCGGCCGCCGCACCACCCCAGAGCGTGTCGTTGCCCGCGCCGCCATCCAGCCGGTCCCGCCCTGCCCCGCCCTCGAGCTGGTCATTGCCCGCCCGGGCCGACAGCATATCGTCGCCCACCGTCCCGACAAGCCGATCCGACCCCGCGGTCGCTTCGGTTCGCAGGACCGGAGGGGCGGCATCGTCGGCCAGCGAAGTCTCCGCAGAGCGGCTGCCGGTCGGCGCCCCGCCCGCAACTGCGCCGCCGGAGCGGTCGGCAGCCTCGGTCGGGCCCGACCAGGGCGGCGCGCCCCGGTCGAGATCGTCCGCCCCCTGCCGAGGCGCCGACGAGGGCGGCGGGGCGGGTGGCAACGGGGCGGTCAGCATGTGCGTCAGGGCAAAGAGACCGGCCGAGGTGAAGGCCGAAAGCGGGATCGGGCCCCCTCCGACCGAGTTGATCACCAGGTCTTCGTCGCCAAACCGCAGCAGCGCGCCGCGCGCGAATGGCAGGATGGTCAGCGCCTCGACCGCATAGATGCGACCCCAGGCCGACAGGTCGAGCCGATCGACCCCCGGCTCGAAATCCCCGATCCTGTCCTCGGCACCATCCCTTGACAGCACGAAGACATCCGCCCCCGCACCGCCGAAGAGCACGTCCGACCCCGCCCCGTCGATCAGGATGTCGGCGCCCGCCCCGCCGTCGAGGATGTCGCCGCCCGCGCTTCCGACCAGGAGATCGCCCCGCGCATCGCCACCCAGCCGGGTACCGCCCTCGGCCGCGACCTGGATCGGTGCCAGCGCGCCCGGATCGACCCGCAGACGGGTGATGCCGCTGCCCTCGCCCGCGACGAAGATGTCGATGCCGCCCGCCCGCGCCATCACGGCCAACGCCGTCACGTTGTCGAGCGCATGTCCGGGCGTCTGCGTGACCTGTCCGGCCAGCAGAAGCTGCCCGCCGGGAAGCAGCTGGAAGAGCGTCACCCCGTCATCGCCACCACCCGCCACCACGAACACCCGGTCGCCGAGCGTCACCGTCGCCAGGTCCTGCACACCCTGAAACCGAGTGTCACGGCTGTCGATCACATGGTCGGTGACGGTCAGTCCGCCCGCCGCTCCCACCGCGACGATGCTGATCGACGAAGATCCCGCCGCTGCCACGACCGCGAAGTCCTGCCCGCCAAGTCGCACCGCCTCGACCGCCGCAGGCACCGCCAGGCCAAGCCCCTCCGCCGCCCCTGCTTGCCCGGTCTGGGTCAGCGCACCCTCCGGCCCGACCTGAAACGCAAGAAGCGAGTTCTGCGCCACCGACAGGGCCAGCAGCGTCTGGCCCGCACGGGCAAAGTCCGGCACCTCGACCCCCTGCCAGTCGTCGCCAAGGTCGAACCGCGCCACCGGCTGCATTGCGCTATCCGGGCCGAGGCGCTGCACATGGATCGCGGCCTCGCCCTTCAGCGCCGAGAAGGCATAGGTCTGCCCGCCCGCCTCGACCGTCTGGAAGGCGCTGATCGCCCCGGACAGGCCCGAGGGCAGCGACAGCGGCGGCCCTAGCGTTCCATTCCCCTCGATCCGCCAGCCCTGAAGCCGGTCGCCACTGGCACCGCCCGCCACCAGCACAGGCAGCCCGCTGACGGTCAGAAGCCCGAGGTGGCCGGGGGCCGCGAGCGCCGGGCTGGCCGCCCATGACTCCAGGTCGATGCGGACCATCTCGAGGCCGCTCGCGCCCAGATCGAAGGCCAGAACCCCACCGCCGGGCCGCGTCACCGAGTAAAGCCGCGCGGTGCCGCCCGGCCCCTCGGTCAGGTGCAGGTCGGTGATGCCCGCGAGCCAGGCGGACGGAGCCGCCGAATAGGTACCGGAGACGGAAAGCGGCAGCACGTTCGGCGGGTCCTGCGGTCGGGATCAATACCCGCCGACCCTAGCGGCCGTTCCGTTTAAGGGGCGTTAATCCCGACCGGGCCTCAGCGTCCGACCGCCACATAGTCGGTGAAGCCTGCCGCCTGCGCCGCCTCGGCCGAGTAGACATTCCGCAGGTCGGCAAGGCGCGCGACCGACATCGTGCGGGCGAGGCGCGAAAGGTCGAGCGCGCGGAACTCGTTCCACTCGGTCAGGATCACCGCCACATCCGCGCCTTCGGCCGCCTCGTAGGCGCTGTCGCACCAGGCCACACCGGGCAAAAGCCGCTCGCCCTCATGCCGCCCCTCGGGGTCGGCCACCCGCACCTTCGCGCCGCCGCCGACCAGAGCCGGCACGATGGTCAGCGAGGGCGCGTCGCGCATGTCGTCGGTGTTCGGCTTGAAGGTCACGCCCAGCACCGCGACGGTCTTGCCCGCAAGGCTGCCGTCGCAGAGGTCGACGATCTTGTCGACCATCCGGCGCTTGATCTCGTCGTTGACCTTGATGACCGTCTCGACGATCTGCATCGGCACGGCATGTTCCTGCCCGATGCGGGCCAGCGCCTTGGTGTCCTTGGGAAAGCACGAGCCGCCATAGCCGGGGCCTGCATGCAGGAACTTGTTGCCGATCCGCCCGTCCATGCCCATGCCCTTGGACACGGCCTTGATGTCGGCCCCGACCTTTTCGCACAGTGCGGCGATCTCGTTGATGAAGGTGATCTTCGTGGCCAGAAACGCGTTGGCTGCGTACTTTATCATCTCGGCGGATTCGAGGTCAGTGTAGACGACCGGGAAGTCACGCAGGAAAAGCGGGCGGTAGATGTCGGCCATGACGGCCTTCGCCCGCTCGGTCTCGACGCCCACGACGACGCGGTCGGGGCGCATGAAGTCGTCGATTGCTGCACCCTCGCGAAGGAATTCGGGGTTCGAGGCGACGTCGAACTCGGCCCCGGGGGCTGCGGCGCGCGCGGCCTCGGCCACGGCGCGGTTGGTACCGACGGGGACCGTCGATTTCGTCACGATCACCGCATAGCCCGTCAGCGCGCGCCCGATCTCGGCGGCGGCGGCCATCACATAGGTCAGGTCCGCATGCCCGTCGCCGCGCCGCGTCGGCGTGCCGACAGCGATGAACACCGCCTCGGCCCCGTCGACGGCCGCCTCGATGTCAAGCGTGAACGAGAGCCGCCCGGCCTTGACGTTCTTGGCCATCAGCACGTCGAGGCCCGGCTCGAAGATCGGGATCTCGCCACGGTTCAGCTTGTCGATCTTCGCGGGGTCCTTGTCGACGCAGACCACATCATGCCCGAAGTCCGAAAAGCAGACCCCCGAGACGAGGCCGACATAGCCGGTGCCGATCATGGCGATTTTCATGGACTGCACTCCCGTTGGCTGGCCCCGCTGCCTGACTATGCAGCCGCAGCACCCAAGTCAAACGGATCAGGCCCGCGTCGCCTCGTCCGGCGGCGTGACGGCGCGCGCCAGCGTGCTTTCGCGCCAGGCGATGTAGCTGACCGCGCCGATGATAATTGCCCCGCCCAGAATGACGAAGGGATCGACCGCCTCGCCGAAGGCGATCACCCCCAGAAGCGACGCCCAGACGAGTTGCAGGAAGGTCACCGGTTGCGTCACCGACAGGGGCGCTGCGCGGAAGGCCCGCATCATTGCGTAATGCGCGGCGGTGCCAAACGCCGCGACGAGCGCAAGCCAGCCAAACTGCACGAGGGTGGGCGGCACCCAGACCGCAACGGCGAAGGGCAAAAGACCGATCGTCACGGTCAGCGACAGCATGGCCACGACCACCCCCGCCCCCGCCATCCGGCTGAGGCGGCTGGCACCAAGATAGGACAGCGCAAAGAAGACCGCCGCGCAAAGCTGCGCCAGATGCGCGGGCATGACCTCGCGCATCCCCGGTCGCAGGACGACCAGTGCGCCGACCAGCGCCACGGCGACCGCCGTCAGGCGTCGCGCGGCCAGACGCTCGCCAAACAGCAGCGCAGCCCCCAGCGTCACGAGGACCGGGGTGAGATAGCCGATGGCGGTCACCTCGGCGACCGGGAGGCGGGCCATCGCATAGAACCAGAAGACGACGGCGGCGCAGTGCACCGCCCCGCGCCCCGCGAAAAGCCGCAGCGAGCCCTGCGGCAGCGGCGTGCGGATCAGCGACCAGAGCGAGGGCGCGAGGAACAGGACGCCGAACGCAAAGCGCAGGAACGCCGACTGCGCCGCCGGAAGGTCGGTGCCGAGATGGCGCACGATTCCCGTCACGGCGACGAAGCAGAGGCCCGTGACGAGCATCCAGAGCACTCCGGCAAGCGGGCGCGAGGCAGGGGCGGGCGTCATGGCGGCGAGATGACCGCATCGGCCCGGCGGCTTCAACCCCCGATGACCAGCCCCAACGCGATCGCCCACATCGTGACGCCCACGACCAGTTCCAGCACGACCCAGGCGGCGGGCCGCGCAAAGACCGGCGCCAGCAGCCGCGCGCCGAAGCCCAGAGCCGCAAAGAACACCGCCGATCCGCCAGCGGCCCCGACCCCGAAGGCCGCCCCGTGCGGCGCATGCTGCGCCGACAGCGCGCCCATCAACACCAGCGTGTCGAGGTAGACATGCGGGTTCGCCCAGGTCAGCAGCAACGTCGACGCCAGCACCCGGCGCAGCGAGGCCGGCCCCGAGGCCGCTGGCATCAGCGCCTCGCCGCCCCGCAGCGCCGCCCGAAAACGCAAGGCGCCGTAAACCACCAGAAATGCGATGCCGACATACCGCATGACGTCGCCGAACCACGGCACGGCCTGAGCCATGGCCCCCGTGCCCGCGACCGCCGCCGCAATCAGGATCGCATCAGAAGCGGCACAGACCGAAACCACCCAGCCCACATGCTCGCGCCGCAGCCCCTGCCGCAAAACAAAGGCGTTCTGCGCCCCGATGGCGAGGATGAGGCCCAGCGAGACGAGGAACCCCGAGAACGCCGCTGCCAACAAAACTGTCCCACCTTCGCAACGTTCTTCGCTTTTGCGGCCTTAAGCGGGCTCGCCCGCGAACTCAAGACCGCGCAAGCTCTTGCGGGTCATGTCGAAAAGGCCCTCACCCACATCGCGGGTTACGAGGCGCAGTCTCGCCAGACAGTCGCCGACGCAGGCGACACCGCAACCGAAGTTGCCGATACGGCGACGACGGCCAGATCGAGCGGCCCGCTGCTTGCGGCGCTCGCCTGGATCTTTGTCGCAGGCTGGTTCGGTGGGCGTGTGGGCGCCATCGACCCGACCGTGAAGACCAGCGGGCACCTTCGCGTGAATGTCCAGACACTTGGCGCGAGCGGGAGGGCCCGCTCGCCCTTACCAGCGGATGTGACGCGGCCAGACAAAGACCGCTTTGCCATCGGGCCCGCCCTCGCCCGCCAGCGCATAGCTGCGCGCCCGCAGAAGCGCTGCCTCGGATGCGCGGTCGGACGTCGGCCGCACCACAACGGCCTCACCCACCGATACCCGCACCCGCCCGCCGATCCGGCGCACCGTTTCGCGCAGGATAAGGGCCACGCGAAGCGGATAGGAGACGTGGCTTGCGATCTGGAACAGGCGGGAATTCTGTCCATGAACAAAGACCGGGAGTGTCCTGACCCCCTCGGCTGCCGAAAGTCGCACGACGAACGGATGCCAGGCGGCGTCGACGGCATGGGCCGAAAGCGGCGCAGGCGCGGTCGAGACGCTGCCTGCCGGAAACACGATCAGCACATGCCCCGCTGCAAGCCAGTCCACCGCCTGCCGACGGGTCTCGAGCGAGGTGCGCCGCGCCTGGGGCGTATCGGCGAAGTCGACAGGCAGCAGCACGCCCTGCGCCTCGGGCGGCTGACACAGCAGACTGTGCGTCATGATCTTCAGGTCTGGGCGCACGCGGGCGATGACGTCGCCAACCAGCAGGCCGTCGAGGATGCCGAACGGATGGTTCGACAACACAAGAACTCCACCCGTCGCAGGGATGCGTTCCAGCTCTCCGGCCGACAAGGACGCCTCGACCCGAAGCGTCCGGAGCGCCGACGCAAAGGGGGGAATGCCGGGCGGCCTTTCGTTGGCGGCCCAGTCGCGGTAGAGCCGTTCCAGCGTCAGTTGGCCGCTAAAGCGCTCCACGCACCGGATCAGGGTCCGCCGGAACCACGTCTGACCGGACCGCGCGTAGCTGAGCGGCAGATGTGAGGGCCCGGCCAGCGTGGCCGCCCCCTCGTCCATCGTATCGTCCAAACTCATGCCGAAGCCCTATACCGAAGGGCTTATCTACGCGCAGGGCGTGACAATGGCATGACCGGGTTGGGCCGGGTCAATCGCGTCGAAAGATCGGGCTAACCTGACAGGGCGCAGACGTGTGCGTGGTCTTGCGACAGCCGCTAAAGCTGGGCCGCGACCTCTTCGGGGATGTCGAAGTTGGCGGTGACGGTCTGGACGTCGTCGTCCTCTTCCAGCGTGTCGATCAGGCGCATCAGCTTTTGCGCGGTGTCGAGGTCGACCTCGGTTCGGGTCTGGGGGCGCCAGACGAGCTTGGACTCGGTCGACTCGCCAAGCGCCTTTTCCAGCGCGTCGGATACGGCGGCAAGCTCGGTGTCGGGGCAGTAGATCCAGTGGCCCTCGTCGTCGCTTTCGACATCCTCGGCCCCGGCCTCGAGGGCGGCCAGCATCACGGTGTCGGCGTCGCCTGCGGTCACGGGATAGCTGATCTCGCCCACCCGATCGAACATGAAGCTGACCGAGCCGGTGGTGCCCAGATTGCCGCCGTTCTTCGAGAAATAACTGCGAACGTTGCTGGCAGTGCGGTTCAGGTTGTCTGTCAGCGTCTCGACGATCACGGCGATCCCGTTCGGCCCGTAGCCCTCATAGCGGATCTCGGAATAGTCGTCCCCGTCACCGATCTGGGATTTCTTGATGGCGCGGTCGATCACGTCCTTGGGCATCGACTGCGACTTCGCAGCCTTCACGGCCAGCCGCAGGCGCGGGTTCTTGTCGGGGTCGGGATCGCCCATCTTGGCGGCGACGGTGATCTCCTTGGCGAGCTTCGAGAACATCTTCGAGCGCAGCTTGTCCTGCTTGCCCTTGCGGTGCTGGATGTTCGCCCATTTGGAATGGCCCGCCATGTGCCCTGTCTCCGTTCCGTTTTCCGGTTGCCGCAGGGCTATACACGGCGTGCCGCGCGGCCCGCAACCCCGGCCCTTACAGGGGCCAGAGCACCGGGATCAGGGCGGCGGCGATCAGGCAGGTCAGGATGTTCAGCGGGATGCCCACGCGCATGTAGTCGGTAAAGCGGTAGCCGCCCGGCCCGTAGACCATCATGTTGGTCTGGTAGCCGATGGGCGTAGCGAAGGCGAGCGTGGCCGAGAACATCACCGCCACCACGAACGGGCGCGGATCGTGGCCGAGCGTGCGCGCAAGCTCGATCGCGACGGGGGTGTAGACGACCGCAACGGCGTTGTTCGACAGGAACTCGGTCAGCAGAAGGCCGATCACATAGACGCACAGGATCAGCAGGAACGGCGACAGCGTAGCGAGCCAGGGCTCGACCGCGCCCACGATCATCTCGACCGCCCCCGAATGCTCCAGCCCCTGCCCGACCGCGATCATGCCGAAGATCATCGCCAGAAGCCGCCCATCGACGAAGGACAGCGCCTCGTCCGGGTCGACGCAGCGCGTGACCAGGATGACCGCAACCGCCACCGCCGCAAGCGCCAGGATGGGGGCGACCTCGAGCGCCGAGAGTGTCACGACGGCGGCGAGCGCGGCGATGGCGATCGGGGCCTTGGTGCGGCGGTAGGCGCGGATCGTGGGGCGCGAGATGTCGACAAGGTTCTGGTCGGTCGCAAGGCGCTGGATGTCCTCGATCGCCCCTTCCAGGAGCAGCGTGTCGCCCACCTGAACCACGAGGTCGTCAAGCTGCCGCCCGATATTCTGGCTGCGCCGGTGGGCGGCCAGCACATAGATCCCGTAGCGCCGCCGCAGGCGCATGTCCCCCAGCTTTTGCCCCGCCATCCGACAGCCGGGGCTGATCAGCACCTCGACCGTCTCGGTCGCGACCGACGACAGCTTGTCGACGAGGTTGAGGTCGGTGCGCTCTTTCAGGCCCATGAGTTCGGTCATCTCGGTGCGAAGAACGACGCGGTCGCCCTCTTGCAGCGCGACGGGGGCAAGATTGCGCCGCAACGAGGCGTCGCCGCGAAGCACGTCGATCAGCCGCACGCCCTCGCGCTTGAAGAACTCGACCTCCATCACCGGCTGCCCGATCAGCGGAGAGCCTTGCGGGACAGCCACTTCCGTGAAGTACTTCATGCGGCGGCGATCCGACAGCAGCATTCCCATCGACTGGCGCACCGGCAGAAGGTGCCGGGCGGTGAGCGCAAGGAAGAGCCCGCCCACCACGGTCAGCACGATGCCGAGGGGGGCAATCTCGAAGATCGTGAAGGGCGCAAGCCCCTGCTGGCGCGCGACGCCGTCCACCAGAATGTTCGTCGACGTGCCGATCAGGGTGATCATGCCGCCCAGCACGGTCATGTAGCTGAGCGGGATGAGCAGCTTCGAGGGCGCAGTCTGAAGCCGGATCGCGATCTGGATGACCACCGGGATCATCACCGCCACCAGAGGCGTGTTGTTCATGAAAGCCGAGGCGACCGCAACGAAAACGAAAAGGCCCGCGATGGTCACCTTGGGGCGGGTGTCGATGTGGCGCCCGGCAAGCGAGATCACCATCTCGACCGCGCCCGTCCGCACGAGGCCGCCCATCAGCATGAACATGAGGGCGATGGTCCACGGTGCCGAGTTCGACAGCGAGGCGACCGCGTCGTCGACCGGCAGGATGCCGAGCACCAGCATCACGGCGGTCCCCGCGATGGCCGTGACTTCGACAGGGTATGTCTCGCGGAGAAAGAGCACGAACATGCCCGCGAGGATCGCGAGGGCGAGATAGGCTTCGGTCGTCTGGGCGAGGTCTAGTCCGAGCATGCGTCCGATCCCTGGGGCAGCGCAGTTCTAGCGGCCTTGGCGACAGGCGCAATCCCGCGTCACGCGGCAGCGGTGCTTGTCGACGCGCGCGGCCTGACCAGCATCACGCCGATCAGGATCACCCCAAGCGCGAGCCAGACCTGCGGCGGGAACCGCTCGCCCAGCAAGAGCATCGCCCAGCCGATCCCGGCGGCGGTCACAAGATACGAGGTCTGGGTGGCAAATACGGCCCCCGCGCTGCGCGCGAGCCAGACATAGGCCGCGTACATGAAGGCGTGGATGACCGAGGACAGCACAAGCGCGCGTTCGGGCGCGCCCCAGGGCAGGCCGGGGACGAACCACTCGCCCCGCACAAGCACGGCCGGAAAGAGCAGCACCGCGCCCACCACAAAGGCCGCGCACATCGCCTGCACCGGATCGAGGCCAGCCGTGCCCCATTTCGCGACGATGTTGCCCTCGACGGCATAGCAGAGCGGCCCTATCAGCCCGACCGCGAGCCAGAACGGCGACAGCGCGCCCCCCGCGCCGCCCCCTTGCGCCGATCCGATCAGTGCGACCCCGGCAAGGCCGAGGAGCAGGCCCGTCACGCGCGGCAGCGACAGATGGTCGGACCCGAGCGCCAGTGCGATCGGAAAAGCGAAGATGGGAATAGTAGAAATCAGGATCGACATGACGCCCGCAGGCAGATGCTCGACCGCGAGATAGAAGGTCGAGGTTGGAATGATCGTGCCGATGATGGCAATCAGTGCAGCGAAAGCCAGCGTCCTGCGCGAGACCGGCACGGTCTTGCGCCGAAGAGCAAGGATCGCGCCAAGGACGAGCGTCCCGACCACACATTGCCAGAAGATCAGGGCGAGGTGGCCGTGTCCGCTTGATACGGCGATCTTGCCCAGAGATTGCGTGCTGCCCCAGCCTAGCCCGAGCGCCAGCAGCACGGCGACGAACCCCAGCCGTCGCCCCGCCGTCATGGCAGCGCCGGCTCGAGCCGCCCGCCGACGCGGATCATGCGGACGCGCGTCGCGCGCCCGGTGCGGTCGTCGGTCTCGGCATAGACGCCCGAGAGCGTGGCCTCGCCCGCCGCAGGCTCGAACCGCGCCTTGGCCATGCCGGTGATGAAACGGCGCAGCGGCTCGGCCTTGTCCATGCCGATCACGCTGTCGTAGTCGCCACACATCCCGGCATCGGTCTGATAGGCCGTGCCGCCCGGCAGGATCTGGGCATCCGCGGTCGGCACATGCGTATGAGTGCCGACCACAAGGCTGGCGCGACCATCGCACCAGTGGCCCATCGCCATCTTCTCGCTCGTCGCCTCGGCATGGATGTCGATGATCGCCGCCTGCGCGAGACCGCCCAAGGGGTGTGCCTTCAGCACCGCCTCGACCGCCGAGAAGGGATCGTCGAAGGGGCGCTTCATGAAGACCTGGCCCAGCGCCTGAACCACCAGGACCTTGCGCCCCTGCGTCGCCGGAAACAGCCGCGCACCGCGCCCCGGGGCCGCCTTGGCGAAGTTGAGCGGTCGGATCAGGCGCGGCTCGGCGTCGATGTGGCTGAGCATGTCCTTCTGGTCGAACGCGTGATCGCCCAGCGTCACACAATCCGCACCGGCGGCAAACAGGAGCTTTGCGTGATCGGCCGTAAGCCCTGCGCCCGACGAAGCATTCTCGCCGTTCACCACAACGAAATCGAGGCCCCAGTCGCGCCGCAGCGCAGGCAACCGGTCGGTGATCGCGGACCGGCCGGACCGGCCCATGACGTCGCCAAGAAAGAGCAGTTTCATGGATACCCCGATAGGCGAGGCAGGCGGCGGGGGCAAGTCGCGAGCGGGGTTTCATGCCCCGGCCGAAGAGCGGGGGATTTCACACCCCCCGCACCCCAGTGGGATATTTCCGCCAAAGTAAATGGACAGGAAGGTGGGCGGCGGTCAACGCGGGACGATCACGCCGGCCTCGGTCACGATCAGATCGAGGCGCTGGTCGGTCGGCTCGATCGGCACCTCGGGCACCTCCTGGGCGGCGAAAGCGAAGCCAATGGCGGTGACCGGGCCGCACTCGCGCAGGCCCTCGAGCGTCCGGTCATAGTAGCCACCGCCGTAGCCAAGCCGGTAGCCGCGCCGGTCGAAGGCGAGGAGCGGAACGATCAGCACCTCGGGCACAAGCCATGCCCCGCCTGCGGGCACGCGCGCACCGAAGGGACCATCCTCCATCACGGCATCGGGCGACCAGGCGCGAAAGCGCAGCGGCACGGCCTTACCCGGCACGACGGGCACGCAGACCGGGCCGCGATGGGCGGCCATCGCGGGCAGCGGGTCGATCTCGGTCCGCATCGGCATGTAGCCGGACAGCACCCGGCCCGCGTGGGGGATGAGCACCTCGGCGAGGATCGCTGCCGCACGCCCCTGCCCCGCCGCATGGGCGGGCTTGCGCGCGGCGAAGGCGGCGCGGCGGGCCTCGGCCTTGATCTCGGCCAGGGTCACAGCAGAAGCGCCGTCGCGAGGCCGAGGAAGGCAAGAAAGCCCATCACGTCGGTCAGCGTGGTCACGAAGGTGCCCGAGGCGAGCGCGGGATCAAGGCCCATCCGGCCAAGGCCAAGCGGCACGAGCACACCGCCCAAAGCTGCCACGATCTGGTTGCAGATCATCGCCATGCCAAGCACCGCGCCAAGCCAGGGATCGCCGAAAAGCGCGACCCCGGCCAGCCCTAGAAGCGCCGCGAGCGCCAGCCCGTTAAGCAGCCCCGCGCCAATCTCGCGCCGGATCACCCGGCGCGCGTTCGAGGGGGTCAGTTCGCGTGTCGCAAGCGCGCGGACCGACACGGCAAGCGACTGGGTGCCCGCGATCCCACCGGTCGAGGCGACAATGGGCATCAGTGCCGCCAGGATGACAAGGGCGGCAATCGTATCCTCGAAGCGCGAGATGACGAGGGCCGAAAGCGAGGCGGTGAAGAGGTTGATGACGAGCCAGGGCAGCCTGCGCCGGGCCGTCGCGAAGGCGCCGTCTGCGACGCTCGACTCGTCGTTGACCCCCGCGAGACGCAGGATGTCCTCTTCGTGTTCCTCATCGAGCACGTTCATCGCGTCGTCGATGGTGATGACACCGACGAGCCGCCCGGCGTCGTCGACCACCGGGCAGGAGATCAGGTGGTACTGGTTGAAGATCCAGGCCACTTCGGACTCGGGTTCGGTAGCGGCGATGGTGCGGAAGCTGTCCTCGGCGATGTCAGCGAGCGGGGTCTCGGGGCGCGAGGACAGAAGCCGCCCGAGCGTGACATAGCCTTGCGGGCGCATCCGGGGATCGACGAGGATGACGTGGTAGAACTGGTCGGGTAGCACATCGGCGCCGCGCAGGAAGGCGGTCGCCTCGGCCGCCGTCCAGTGCGCGGGGGCGACCACCACCTCGCGCTGCATCAGGCGGCCTGCGGAGCCTTCGGGGTATCCCAGCGCCGCCTCGACCGCGACACGGTCGACCGCCTCGAGCGCACCGAGCACAAGCTGGCGCTGCGGATGCTCGAGGTCCTCGAGGATGTCCACGACGTCGTCGGTATCAAGCTCGCGCACCGCGTCGGCAAGAACGCCCGCAGGCAGGGCCGCAATCACCTCCTCGCGGATCGACTCGTCGATCTCGGACAGGATGTCACCGTCGATCGCATCCCCCCAGAGCGCCAGCAGCGCGCGCCGCTCGGGCGGGGAGATCTGCTCCAGGAGGTCGGCGATGTCGGCTGCGTGGAGTGGGTCCATGAGGCCCGAGAGGCGGGCCGACTGGCCCTCCTCGACGGCAGCGAGGATCGCCTCGACGCGGACGGGATCGAGGCCGCGCAGTTCCTCGGCCGTCTGGTCTTCGCCTGCCCCCTGCATCGTCGATCCCCCTTTGGCTTTGTCGCACCCTAGCCGAGGCCGGGTGCGAGAGACAGGGCCGGCGAAGGGGTTTACCCCGGCCCCGAAGGCGATAGGCTGGCGCGTCGACGCAGGGAGGGGACGGAATGGCGGAGCTGCTTCTGGGACAGCTTCTGTGGTTCGAGGGCGATCCCTTTGCGAGGCCGGACGCGGCACGGCACGAAAGTCACGGCGCGCTTCTGATCGCGGGCGGGCAGATCGCGGCACGGGGGACCGCCGATGCCCTGCGCGCGGCCCACCCGCAGGCACGCGTCACCGATTACGGGCGGGCGCTGATTTCGGCGGGCTTTATCGACGCGCATGTCCATTACCCGCAGACCGCGATCATCGCGTCCTGGGGCAAGCGGCTGATCGACTGGCTTCAGACCTACACTTTTCCCGAGGAGATGCGTTTCGCGGACCCGGACTATGCGCGCGCGGTCGCGGGGCGTTATCTGGACCTGACGCTGTCGCATGGCACGACGAGCCTGTGCAGCTATTGCACGATCCACCCCGTCAGCGTGGATGCGATCTTCGAGGCGGCACAGGCGCGCGGGCAGCGGGTCTGGGCGGGTAAGACCTGCATGGACCGCAACGCGCCTGACGGATTGCGCGACACGGCGCATAGCGCCTACGACGACAGCCGCGCGCTTCTGGCGCGCTGGCACGGCGTGGACCGGCTGTCCTATGTCGTGACGCCGCGCTTCACGCCGACCTCAACGCCCGATCAGCTCGAGGCGCTGGGCGCGCTTTGGGCGGCGAACCCCGGCTGCCTGATGCAGACGCACCTGTCCGAGCAGCCCGACGAGATCGCCTGGGTGCGCGGTCTGCACCCAGAGGCGCGCGACTACCTTGACACCTACGAGGCGCATGGGCTGATGGGCGAGGGTGCAGTTTTCGGCCATGCGATCCACCTGACGGCGCGCGAGCGCGACCGGCTGGCCGAGGCGGGGGCGAGCGTCGTGCATTGCCCGACCTCGAACACCTTCATCGGCTCGGGGCTGTTCGACATGGGGTTGGCGCGGCGGATGCGTGTGGGGCTGGCGACCGATACCGGGGGCGGATCGTCCTTTTCGATGCTGCGGACGATGGCGGCGGCCTATGAGGTGGCGCAGTTGCGCGGGCAGGCGTTGCACCCGTCGCAGCTGTGGTGGCTTGCGACGCAAGGCTCGGCCCGCGCGCTGCGGGCCGAGGACCGGATCGGCAATCTTGCACCGGGGATGGAGGCGGACCTTGTGGTGGTGGACCTTGGCTCCACCCCCGCCATCGCGCAGGCGACGGCACGGGCGGGCGACCTATGGCAGGCGGTCTTTCCGACCATCATGATGGGTGACGACCGCGCGATCAGGGCGGTCTGGGTGAACGGCAGGCCGGTCGCGGGCCACGCTTAGGATTTGCACCGAGGCGGGGTCAGGCCTAACATCCGGCAGGGTC
>JANPJD010000163.1:0-6274 GCA_031425325.1 Rhodobacterales bacterium
TCGTCCTGGTATTTCAGGATCGCCCCCAGCGTGTCGGCGATGACCTCGGGCGAGAGGGCGATGGTGTCGAGCGCCAGCAGGCATTTCGCCCAGTCGATCGTCTCGGCGACGCCGGGCTTCTTGAACAGGTCCTGGGCCCGCAGGCGCTGCACGAAGGCCACGACCTCGGCGCTGAGGGCGGCCTCGGCCTCGGGCGCGCGGGCACGCAGGATCTGCAACTCGCGCGCGAAGCTGGGATAGTCGACCCAGTGATAGAGGCAACGGCGCTTGAGCGCGTCATGCACCTCGCGCGTGCGGTTCGAGGTCAGGATCACGATCGGCGGCGCGGGGGCGGCGATGGTGCCAAGCTCGGGGATGGTGACCTGGAAATCCGAGAGCGCCTCGAGCAGGAACGCCTCGAACGGCTCGTCGGTGCGGTCAAGCTCGTCGATGAGGAGCACCGGCGGCCCGCCGGGCTGCGGGCGCATGGCCTGAAGCAGCGGGCGTTCGATCAGGTAGTCGGGCGAGAAAAGCTCGGCTTGCAGCGCCCCGCGGTCGGCACCGCCCGCCGCCTCGGCGGTGCGGATCGCGATCATCTGTGCGGCGAAGTTCCAGTCGTATACCGCCTGCGCCGCATCAAGCCCCTCGTAGCATTGCAACCGGATCAGCTTCCGCCCGAGGCCCGCCGCGATGGCCTTGGCGATCTCGGTCTTGCCGACGCCCGCCTCGCCCTCGAGAAACAGCGGCCTCCCGAGCCGGAGCGCGAGGAACACAACCGTCGAAAGCGCCCGGTCGGCGACATAGCCCTCGTCCGCCAGCATCTGCCGCACCGCGTCGATCGAGGCCGGGCTGTCGGTCACGCGCGTCTCTCCCCTGAACAGGGGCCGATGGTGGGCAATCGGCGCGGCGGGGTCAAGGCGGGTGGCCCCGGCCTGCGACCAAGGAAGGAGGACGCTCGCCGGGCGCGGCGGGCCGTGCTAGGCGAAGCGGAGTGCGGAGTGCGGGGGACAGCGAGGGGACGGGGCCGATGCGGGTGCTGGCGATCCTGACGGTGAAGAACGAGGGCGCGCAACTGATCGAGTGGCTGGCGCATCACCGCGCCGCCGGCATCACCGACGTGCTGGCCGCGTCGAATGACTGCGAGGACGGCACCGATGCAATGCTCGACCGGCTTGAGGCAATCGGGTGGCTTGTGCATCTTCGCTGCCCGGCGCCCGGCGCGCGCGGGCCGCAATGGGCGGCCTTGCGAGCGGCAGGACGGCATCCCTTGTTCGCTGCAGCCGACTGGGTCGTGACGCTCGATATCGACGAGTTCGTGAACGTGCATGTGGGCGAGCGCAGCATCGGCGCGCTCTTGGCGCGCCTGCCGGACGCGACGGCGATCCCGCTGACCTGGCGGCTGTTCGGAAACGGCGGGGTCGTAGGCCTTGAGGACCGCCCCGTCACGCAGACCTTCCTGCGGGCCGCCCCGGCGGTGCTGCACTGGCCCTGGCGCGCGGCGATGTTCAAAACGCTGTGGCGCAATGACGGCAGCTATGCCCGACCCGGTGTGCACCGGCCGCGCGATCCCGACCCTGCGCGCCTGAGCACGGCGGTCTGGCGCGACGGATCGGGCCGGCGCCTGCCGGAGGCCTTCGCCCACACGCGCGTCTTCACCGATCCCGGCCTCGACAGCCATGCGCTGGTGCAGTTGAACCACTACGCGCTCGGCTCGATGCAGGGGTTCGTGCTGAAGGCGGATCGGGGGCGGGCCAACCGCGAGGCGTCGGCCGTGGACGCCGGCTACTGGGTCGAGCGCAACTTCGACGCGGTCGAGGACCGCTCGATCCTGGGGCTTGAGCCACGCAGCGCGCCGCTGCACGAGGCCCTGCTGGCAGACCCGGTGCTGGGCCCGCTGCATGCCGCCGCAGTCGCCTGGCGGCACGACCGCTTCGCGCGGCTGATGCAGGACGAGGCCATGCGCGACCTGTACGGGCGGCTTCTGCTGGCGGGGCCGACGCGGGTATTGGACGAGGCGACGGCGCGGTCGATCTGGGCGGAGGGGATATCCACAGCCAGCCTGACCAAAGGGTCAGGTTGAGCGGGAAACAGTCCCTCTCTACTGTCGCCGGAAAGCTCTGGCAGATCGCACCAATGCCCCAAACCCCGCGCAAAGCCGCCACGGGCCGATGCGATCACGGTCCGCCACCACTGCCCAACCCGACCTGTCCAGAGTTCGCATCCATGACCGACCTGCCCCCGACCATCACCTCTGCCAGGCCGCGCGCCGGTGACCGATCTGCCTCGCAGGACCGCGACGCCTGGCGCGCCCGGATCGAGCAGATCGGCGACGAGGCGGGATATTTCGAAGCCCTGGGCGAGCGCCATTTCGCCTTCTTCGCCGACGAGGCGCCCATCCTTCTTGTGACCTTCGAGAGCGCCGCCGCGATCCGGGCGCGGGCGGACGGGCTGCCGGCGGGTTTGGAAATCGCGGCGGCGCGTGGCTGGTCGCATCTGTGCCTGATCGCCGAGGGCGACACCTGGTATCGCGATGCGGCGGTCTATCGCTACATGGACCGGCTGGTGGACGACGCTTTCTTCGAGGATTTCGACCGGGTCGTGTTCTACGGGGCGGGCATGGGCGGTTATGCGGCGGCGGCGTTTTCGGTGGCCGCACCGGGATCGACGGTCGTGGCCGTGCGCCCGGTTGCCACGCTCAGCCCCGCCATCGCAGGTTGGGACACGCGGTTCATCTCGTCCCGTCGTCTGTGCTTCACCGACCGCTACGGCTTTGCGCCCGACATGACCGAGGGCGCGGGACAGGTCTATGTGCTCTACGATCCCGAGGTCGAGGCCGATGCGATGCACGCGGCCCTCTTTGCCCGCCCGCATGTCACGCTGCTGCGCTGCCGCCACTTCGGCGCGCGGCCCGAGGCGGGGCTGAACGATATGGGGCTGCTTGGCGCTTTGCTGCTCGCGGCGGGGGATGGGCGGCTTGATGCGGCGACGTTCCATCGCCTGTTCCGACTGCGGCGCAGTCATGTGCCGTATCTGCGCGAGGTTATGGGAGAGCTTGACGCCTCGGACCGTCCGGTGCTGGCGGGGCTTCTGGCGCGCGCGGCGGCCTCGCGGCTGAACGATCCGCTCTTTGCGCGGCGGCTGGAGCGGCTGGCCGCTCAGGGCATCTTGCTGCCGGCGCAGCGCAGCTAAAGACCGCCCTCGCGTCGCAGGAAGGCCACCACCTCGGCCACGCCACGCCCGTGCTTCAGGCTTGCCATGACAAAGGGACGCTCGCCCCGGGCCGTGCGGGCGTCGCGTTCAAGCTGCGCCGTGTCGACGTCGACATGCGGGGCGAGGTCGATCTTGTTGACCACCAGCATGTCAGAGCGGGTGACCCCCGGCCCGCGCTTGCGCGGAATGTCTTGCCCGGCGGCGGTGTCGATGACGTAGATCGACAGGTCCGCAAGCTCGGGGCTGAAGGTCGCGGCAAGGTTGTCGCCGCCCGACTCGATCAGGATAAGGTCGAGGCCGGGGATCGCGCGGTTCAGATCGGCAATGGCCGCGAGGTTGATGCTGGCATCCTCTCGGATCGCCGTGTGCGGGCAGCCGCCCGTCTCGACCCCCCGGATGCGTTCCAGCGGCAAGGCCTGCGCGCGCATCAGGTAATCGGCGTCCTCGCGGGTGTAGATGTCGTTGGTGACGACCGCCATGGAAAGGTGATCGCGCAGCGCGCGGCACAGCTGTTCGGTCAGCGTCGTCTTGCCTGCGCCCACGGGGCCGCCGATGCCGACGCGCAGCGGGCCGTTCGGGGACTTTCCCTGGGGGGTCATGTGCGGAAGATCCTTGTATCCATCGTTTCGTGCCGCATTGCCGCCAAGTCCGACCGGATCGCGCCCGAGCCGATGTCGTCAACAGTGGCCGTCGCGGCCTCGGTCGCAACGGCTCGGATCAGCGGGTGGAGGGCCGCGAGCAGCGCCTGCCCCTCGGTCTGGCCCAGCGGCACGAAGCGCACGGCAGCCAGCGTCAGGGTCGTGGCGAAGGCATGGAGGTAGAGCGCCGCCACCTCGGCAGGGTCAAGGCCGAGCGGGCGCGCAGCGAGGCCGAGCGCGACCGGGTAGGCAACCGGCGGAATCGCGCGGCCGGTCAGCGCCTGCACTGTCGAGGCGAGGGCGCTGCCCTGATCGAGCGTCTCGATCCAGCGTTCGCGCGAGGCGGCAAGGGCGGCGGCCAGGTCCGCGAGGTCGGCGTCGGGAAGCGCCCCGCGCAGCGTTAGGGTCAGCAGGATCGCGTCAGTGCGCCCCGACCCCTCGGCCAGGATCGCCTCGATCCAGGCCTGCGCCGTAGAGGCCGAGGTGATGTCGCCTGCGTCGATGGCTGCTTCCAGACCGTGCGAATAGGCGTAGCTTCCGACCGGAAACGCGGGTGAGAGCCATTGGACGAGCGAGAGAAGGCCCTCGTCCATCATCAGCTGCCGTGCATCCAGGCGGGGTGCGGATGTGGGTGGTCGTGGTCGCCCCCCGGACCGTGGTCGTGGCCCATCGTGCGCCCGTGGCCGTAGGCGCCACCCTCGGGCGTGAAAGGCTCGACCGCCTCGGTCACCTCGGCGCCAAGCTGGCGCAGCATCGCCTCGAGCACATGGTCGCGGCGGATTAGCAGACGGTCGGCCTCGATCCGGCAGGGGGTGTGACGGTTGCCGATATGCCAGGCGAGACGCGCGAGGTCGCCGGTGATGACGAGGACGGGCTCTTCGGCGGCGGCGACCTCGACGAGGCGGCCATCCGTCAGGACGAAACAATCGCCCTCGTTCACGCTGATCGTCTCGGGCAGGTCGACGAGCAACGCGTCGCCCGCCTCGGTCGTCAGGCGCTTGCGGCGCAGGATTCGCGCCTCGTAGCCGAGCGTGACGCGGGCGGCGGGCTGCTGCACCGCCAGGCGGTCGGCGCGGCGAAGAAGCGTGCGGGCGGGGGGAAGGTCGGGCATCGGCGGGGTCACCTTGGGTGGGGGAAGACGCTCGGGCATCGGCAGGTCACGCCGGGCAGGCGGGGACCCGAGGATCGACCGGAAACGCGCCAGTGGTGCGTTTTCGCGATCCGAGTGCCGAAGGGCGCAAGCCCGTAGGCAAGGGGCCAGCCACAAGCCTGACGCTTGCAATCCGGTCGCGCCCGCTTGGGCGGGCGCGGCATCACGCCTGCACGGGGCAGGCAGGCGCGGACGGCTTTGTCGACGGACAAGTCCGGCAAGAAACGGATGGTCAGTCGCAGTTCCATCAATACAGAAAATACCGCTGTGCCAGTGGCAACTCTTTCGCAGGCTCGCAGGTCAGCAACACGCCGTCGGCGCGCACCTCGTAGGTCTCGGGATTCACCTCGATCCGGGGCGTTGCGTCGTTCAGCACCATGTCGGCTTTGCCGATGCCGCGCGTGCCCTGCACCGGCACGGTGTCCTTAGCGATCCCGCAGCTATGCTTCACGTCTGCCTCGTGTCCCGCGCGGCTGGTGAAGATCACCGCGCCACGTTCGACCGACCGGCCCATGCTGCCCCACATCGGCCGGGTGAAGACCGGTTGCGGCGTGGGGATGCTCGCATTCGGATCGCCCATCTGCGCCACCGCGATGGTGCCACCGACAAGCACCATCTCGGGCTTCGCGCCGAAGAAAGCGGGCGACCAAAGCACAAGGTCTGCGCGCTTGCCCTCGGCCACGCTGCCGATCTCGCGCGACATGCCATGCGCGATGGCGGGGTTGATCGTGTACTTGGCGACGTAGCGCCGCGCGCGAAGGTTGTCGTTGTCGCCAGCCTCGCCCTCAAGCCGCCCGCGCTGGACCTTCATCTTGTGCGCGGTCTGCCAGGTACGGGTGATGACCTCGCCGATCCGCCCCATCGCCTGGCTGTCGGACGACAGCACCGAGAATGCGCCCATATCGTGAAGAATGTCTTCCGCTGCAATGGTTTCTCGCCTGATCCTCGACTCGGCGAAGGCCACGTCTTCGGGGATCGAGCGGTCGAGGTGGTGGCACACCATCCATGCCTTCCACACCGAGGGCGCGGGCGGCGGCCATGCGCCTGACATCATCAAGGTCGTGTCTTCGGCAAATGTCATTCCCAGCAGTACAAACCCGACGATGCCCTACACGGTGAATACGCTGGAAGAGCATCTCGACATGCTGATGGTGTGCCACCATCTCGATCCGTCGATCGCCGAGGATCTCGCTTTCGCCGAAAGCCGAATCCGCAAGGAAACCATCGCGGCGGAGGATATCCTGCACGATCTCGGTGTGATCTCGATGATGTCATCCGACAGCCAGGCCATGGGCCG
>JANPJD010000164.1:0-10225 GCA_031425325.1 Rhodobacterales bacterium
TCGAACTCGCAGGCCTGTCCGATCACGATGGGGCCCGCGCCGATGATCATGATCGAACGGATGTCGGTACGTTTCGGCATCAGGGCCCCCTCGGGAAAACTGTCGGGGTTATAGACAAGGGCCGGGGCGGCGCAAGGCCGAAGCGGGGCGCGGGCGGGCCGGGCTGAGCGGGGGTTTCACACCCCCGCACCCCCGCGGGATATTTTCGGACAGAAAAAGGGTCGGGGAGCGTGCGGTTTGCATCCTGCTGCAGTTCCTTCTACGCATCCATTTCGCAGAGCGGGGGGCGGCGCGGTGATCTTGCTGGAGCATGGGCCTCAGGGGCGGCCGGCGGTGTTCGACCGCGCCGAGACCATCGTGACGGCGTGGCATGCCGCAGAAGTGCCGGAGGCGCTTTCTGCCCTCGATGCGGCGCGGGCCGGGGGGGCCTGGGTCGCTGGATACGTGGCCTACGAGGCGGGCTTCGCCCTCGAGCCGCACCTTGGCCCGCTGATACCGCGCGACCGGGCCGGTCCGCTTCTGGCGATGGGGGTGTACGCGGCACCCCAAGAGGCCGACGCGGCGCTGGCCGAAGCGGCGGCGCAGGCGGGGGCCGTGCGGCTGACGGCGCCCGAGCCCGCGGTGACGCGCGCTGCCTATGACGCGGCGGTGCGCCGGGTGCTCGACTATATCGCGGCGGGCGACGTCTATCAGGTGAATCTGACCTTTCCGATGCAGGCCCGGCTCGAGGCGGGAACGCCGCTTGGGCTTTACGGCGCGCTGCGCCGGACGGGGGCGGTCGGGCACGGGGCGCTGGTCGATCTGGGGGTCGGGCCGGTCGTCGTCTCGCGCAGTCCCGAGCTGTTCTTCCGGGTCGAAGCGGGGGGCCGGATCGTTGCCCGCCCGATGAAGGGCACTGCCCCGCGCGACCCCGACCCCGCGCGCGATGCCGAGATCGCGGCCCGCCTGCAGGCGAGCGAAAAGGACCGGGCCGAGAACCTGATGATCGTCGACCTTCTGCGGAATGACATCGGGCGCGTTGCGCGGATCGGATCGGTCCGCGTACCCGCCCTTTTCGCGATGGAGCGCTATTCGACCGTCCATCAGATGACCTCGACCATCGAGGCGGACCTCGTAGGCGCGACGGGTCTTCACGATCTCATGGTGGCCCTCTTTCCCTGCGGGTCCGTCACCGGAGCTCCGAAGATCCGTGCGATGGAGATCATCCGCGAGGTCGAGGCCGCCCCGCGCGGGGTCTATTGCGGGGCTGTGGGCTGGATGGCCCCGGACGGGCGCTGCGATTTCAGCGTCGCGATCCGCACCCTGTCGGTGACGGGGGCGGAGGTGGTGATGAACGTGGGCGGCGGGGTGGTGATCGAGTCCACCCCCGAGGGCGAATGGGAGGAGGCGCTGTGGAAAGCGCGCTTCGTGAAGGCGGCCGTGCGCCGGGACTGAGGCTGATCGAGACGCTGGCCTGGGACGGCGCGCGAGGGGTCCGGGTCGAGCGCCACCTTGCGCGCCTGTTGCGCGGGGCGGCGGCGCTTGGCTGGGCCTGTGACGTCGCGGCGGCGTGCGCGGCCCTGCGTGAGGGGCGCAGCGGCCCTGCGCGGCTGCGCCTGACGCTCGACGCCGACGGCACGATCGAGGTGACCGAGGCCCCGCTGCCGCCTGCGGCGGAGTGCTGGCGCGTGGGGCTGGCTGCCGAGCGCCTCGCCTCGGGCGATCCGTGGCTGGCGGTCAAATCAACCCACCGCGCCGCCTATGAGACGGCCCGCGCGGCCCTTGCCCCCGGCCTTGACGAGGCGATCCTGCTGAACGAGCGGGGCGAGGTCTGCGATGGCACGATCACGACGGTCTTCTTTGACCGGGGTGCGGGCCTTTGCACGCCCCCGCTCTCCTCCGGCCTTTTGCCTGGCATCCTGCGCGAGGAGATGCTGGCGAACGGGCTTTGTCGCGAGGAGGTGTTGCTGGGGCGGGACCTGCCGTCGGCTGCACTTTGGGTCGGCAACTCGGTGCGCGGTGTGATCCCCGCCGTCTTTGCCCCGTAGCCGAGTCTTGGGATCGGCCTACACGCGGCCTATCTTGGGGCAAGGGCGGCAAGGCGGAGAGGGTGATGCAGCGGATCGCGGAGTGGCGCAGGTCGCGGCAGGCGCTTTGGGTCGAACTGCTGGGCCTGTTCGTGCTGGTGCCCGTGGCGACGGCGGTCCTGCTGCCGCCCCGCGCGATGTTCCCCGTGCTTTTCGTCTTCACACTGGTGGGCCTCTGGCTCTTGTCGCGCACGCCGGGGTTTCGCTGGGCGGAACTGCGGCAGGGCTGGGACGCGGTGCGCTGGCCCGTCGTGCTGGGCTTCGGGGCCGTGACGCTGGCCGTCTCGCTGATCGTGGTGTCGCTGACCGCGCCCGAGGCCACGTTTCGCCTTGTGCGCGAGCAGCCCTTCCTGCTGGCTCTGATCCTGCTGTTTTACCCCCTCGTTTCGGCCCTGCCGCAGGAGGTCATCTTTCGCCCGCTCTTCTTTCGCCGCTACGGCACGCTTCTTCCCGCGCCCGCGCTGATGCTGGCGAACGCCGCGCTCTTCTCGCTCGCGCATCTGATGTACTGGAGCGGGGTCGTGGCGATGATGACCTTTGCGGGCGGTCTGGTGTTCGGTTGGGCCTATCGCCACCGGGGCAGCTTTCCGCTTGCCGTCGTGCTGCATTCGGTCGCGGGATGGGTCGTCTTCACGGTGGGCCTTGGCGTTTTCTTCTATACCGGCAACGTCTCGCGCCCCTTCTGAGGCGGCAGCGCGGCGAGGTCGCTTGACTTCGCCGCCTTCGTCCGGTTGATCGGCCCTCGCATGATACCGGGGGAACCGCCCATGACCGCCTATCGCAGCCACACCTGCGCCGACCTGAGTGCCGCCCATGTCGGGCAGACCGTGCGGCTGTCGGGCTGGGTCCACCGGGTGCGCGACCATGGCGGGGTGCTGTTTCTGGACCTGCGCGACCATTACGGCATCACGCAGGTGATCGCCGATGCGGACTCGCCAGCCTTCGCCGCGATCGAAGGCGTGCGCGCCGAATGGGTCGTGCAGATCGACGGACGGGTGAAGGCGCGCGATGCGGCGCTGGTGAATGCGAAACTGGCGACGGGCGAGATCGAGGTCTACGCGACCGCGCTGACGGTGCTCGGGGCCGCCGACGAGCTGCCGATGCCGGTATTCGGTGACGTCGACTACCCCGAGGAGACGCGCCTCACCTACCGCTTCCTCGACCTGCGGCGCGAGAAGCTCCACCGCAACATGATGCTGCGCTCGAACGTCGTGCGGAGCCTTCGCAATCGCATGTGGGATCAGGGCTTCACCGAGTTCCAGACGCCGATCATCACGGCATCCTCGCCCGAAGGCGCGCGCGACTTCCTTGTGCCGTCGCGGCTGCATCCGGGCAAGTTCTATGCCCTGCCGCAGGCTCCGCAGCAGTTCAAGCAACTGATCATGGTGGCGGGCTTCGACCGCTACTTCCAGATCGCGCCCTGTTTCCGCGACGAGGACCCGCGCGCCGACCGTAGCCCGACCGACTTCTACCAGCTTGATGTCGAGATGAGCTTCGTCGAGCAGGAAGACGTCTTTGCCGCCGTGCAGCCGGTGATCCAGGGCCTGTTCGAGGAGTTTGCGCCGGGGAAACGGGTTGCCGCCGACTGGCCGCGCATCGCCTATCGGGACGCGCTTCTGTGGTATGGCTCGGACAAGCCCGACCTGCGGAACCCGCTGAAGATGCAGGTGGTCAGCGAGCACTTCCGCGGCTCGGGCTTTGCGATCTTTGCGAAGCTGCTGGAGAACGAGGGGACAGAGGTGCGGGCGATCCCGGCGCCGAAGGGGCCGTCGGGCGAGCCGGTGGGCCGCAAGTTCTGCGACCGGATGAATGCCTTCGCCCAGAAGGAAGGGCTGCCGGGGATGGGGTATATCTTCTGGCGGGAGGCCGAAGACGGATCGGGCATGGAAGCCGCAGGCCCCCTCGCCAAGAACATCGGCCCCGAGCGCACCGAGGCCATCCGCCAGCAGCTCGGCCTCGAGGTCGGGGATGCCGCCTTCTTCCTCGGCGGCAAGCCCGAGCAGTTCGAGGCGGTCGCAGGCCGCGCGCGCAACGAGATCGGGCGCGAATTGGGGCTGACCGAAACCGACAGCTTCCGCTTCGCCTGGATCGTCGATTTCCCGATGTACGAGAAGACCGACGACGGCCGCATCGACTTCAGCCACAACCCCTTTTCCATGCCGCAGGGCGGGATGGATGCGCTGGCGGGCGACCCGCTGACGGTCAACGCCTACCAATACGACCTCGCCTGCAACGGCTACGAGCTGATTTCTGGCGGCATCCGCAACCACAAGCCCGAGATCATGTTCAAGGCCTTCGAGCTGGCGGGCTACCCTGCTTCCGAGGTCGAAAAGCGCTTTGGCGGCATGGTCAAGGCCTTCCGCTACGGCGCGCCCCCGCACGGCGGCTGTGCGGCCGGCATCGACCGGATCGTGATGCTGCTGGCCGACGAGGCAAATATCCGCGAGGTCATCATGTTCCCGATGAACCAGCGCGCCGAGGACCTTCTGATGGGTGCGCCGAGCGAGCCCCTGAATGAGCAGCTGCGCGAGTTGCGGTTGCGGGTGGTGCCGAAGGAGTGAGCGCCTCGGACATGCCGCCCGGCACCGAGATCACCGTTCGCGTGACGCCGGGGGCAAGCCGCGAGCAGGTGACGCTCGACGGGAGCCGCTGGGTGATCCGCGTGACCTGTCCGCCCGAGGACGGCAAGGCGAACCGGGCTGTCACGAAACTGCTGGCCAAGGCGCTGCGGGTCGCCCCGACGCGGCTGACCCTGATCCGCGGCGAGGCGTCGCGCGACAAGGTTTTCCGTTTCGATTGACCTATTTCTTCGCCTCAAGCCGGTAACTGCCCTCGGGCAGGTTCAGGGCGGCGGCGAGTTCGCGGACCTGGGCGGTCGAGAGGGTGATCTTGACCACTGCGTCGCCGCGCGGGTCGAACTGCTCGAGCGTGACGCAATCCTCGAAGGCGAGGATCGTCACATCCTCCTGCAGTGCGCTCGAGCCCTCGTCGACGAGGGTGATGATGGTCGCGTCGAAATCGTGCTCGATGGTGAACATGGCAGCAAAGCTAACGCCCGCACGCGGCAGGCTCAACGGATTCGGCGCAATTCGGCGTGAGGGGGATGCACGCAGGCCCGCAGGGCGTTAGGTCAGGGGACAAGCAAGAGGGACGGAATCGTGCGCGCAGGGGTGGCTTTGCTGTTCGGGCTGGTGCTGGCGGGATGCGTCTCGACTGCGCCCGCGCCGGTCTTTCTGCCCGCCGAGCCGCTTGGGGTCGAAAACTCTCCGCGCGATGCGGCGCGGACCTTTGTAACCGTCGTGCAGAACGTGGCCCCGGTGGCCGAGCAACTCTGCCGCGAACAGACGCGCGGCATGTCCTGCACCTTCCGCATCGCCATCGACGACACGCCCGGCCAGCCGCCGAACGCCTTCCAGACCCTCGACGAGCAGGGCAATCCGGTGCTTGCGTTCAACCTTGCGCTGCTTGCGACCGTCCGCAACCCGGACGAATTGGCTTTCGTCATGGGCCACGAGGCCGCGCATCACATCGCAGGGCATCTTGGCCGCCAGCGCGAGTCGAGCCTTGCAGGCGCGCTCGTCGCAGGCACGCTGGCGAGCCTTGGTGGGGCAGATGAGGCGGCAATCCGCGAAGCGCAGTCGATCGGCGCGCAGATGGGCGCGCGCACCTTCTCGAAGGAGTTCGAGCTTGAGGCCGACGCGCTTGGCACCGAGATCGCGTGGCTTGCAGGCTTCGATCCGGTCCTCGGGGCGCAATTCTTCAACCGCCTGCCGGATCCGGGGAACCGCTTCCTGGGCACCCACCCGCCCAATGCCGAGCGTCAGGCAGTGGTGCGACGGACGCTTCAGGCGCTCGCCTACTGACGGCGGCGTTCCCGGCGCAGGTGCATCCGGTAAAGAAGCGGGGCCGCGACCCGTTCGTAGAGAAGGTCGGTGACAGGACCGACCCCCGGCAAGCCGGTAACCCGTGCCAGCCAGCGGTAGCGCGGCATTGCAGCCCAAAGCGCCCGGAATGCAGGCAATCCCGCCAGCACGCGGCCGTCCTGAAGCACATGCAGCCGCCGGGCCGCCTCGTCTGCGGTCACGCCGAAAAGGCCGAGGTCCGGCCCGTCCAGCGCGTCGAAGCGCAATGGCAGACCCTCGGCGCGGGCGTGACGGGCGTAGTGGTCGATCTCGGCCCGGCAGACCGGGCAGGCGGCGTTGTAAAGGACGCGGGTTTCGCTGGTCATGCTTCGGAACTAGGCGCGCAGACTGCCGAGGCCAGTGCCGAAGGCTGCGGCATGACCGCCTTCTCGAGGAAAGGTTTGCTTTCCGCCCGTCGAAGGCGCATGCCCAAGACTCGGCCGCCCCGTTCGGGCCGCCCCCGGAAAGGCCCCCGCATGTCTGCTCAGGATACCCCGAAAAAGCCGATGGTCTCTATCATGGACGACATGCCCTCGGTGCCGAGGTCGGTCAGCGCCGCCGCTCTGCTCGCCGCCCGGACAGGCCAGCCGCAACCCGTCCCGGCCCCGGCGAAACCCGCAAAGCCCGTCCGCTCGACCAAGCGCTGATCGCTCACGACAGGCTGCCCCAGAGGTCGTATTCACCCGCCTCGTCCACTGTGACCTGCACGATGTCGCCGGGCTTCAGCGCCTCGAAGCCCTCGTCGATGAAGAGGTTGCCGTCGATCTCGGGCGCGTCGGCGGTGGTGCGGCAGGTCGCCCCCTGATCGTCGACCTCGTCCACGATCACCGATTGCACCGTGCCGACCTTTGCCGCCAGCTTGGCAGCCGAGATCGCTTGCGCGCGCTCCATGAAGCGGTCCCAGCGGTCCTGCTTGACCTCAGGCGGCACATGGTCGGGCAAGAGGTTCGAGCGTGCTCCCGCGACGTTCTCGTACTGGAAGCAGCCGACGCGGTCGAGTTGCGCCTCGTCCAGCCAGTCGAGCAGGGTCTGGAACTCGGCCTCGGTCTCGCCCGGATAGCCCACGATGAAGGTGGAACGCAGCGTCAGGTCCGGACACACAGCCCGCCAGGCCGCGATCTCGTCCAGCGTGCGCGCGGCGGCAGCGGGCCGCGCCATGCGGCGCAGCGTGTCGGGATGGGCGTGCTGGAAGGGCATGTCGAGATAGGGCAGGACCAGCCCGTCAGCCATCAGCGGGATCAGATCGCGCACATGCGGGTAGGGGTAGACGTAGTGCAGCCGCACCCAGGCGCCCAACTGACCCAATTCGCGCGCAAGATCGGTGATATGCGCGCGGACGGTGCGATCCTTCCAGGCTGACGTGTCATGCCTGCGGTCGACGCCATAGGCCGAGGTGTCCTGGCTGATGACCAGCAGCTCGCGCACCCCGGCCTCGACCAGCTTCTCGGCCTCGCGCAGCACGGCATGGGCAGGGCGGCTTTGCAAAAGCCCCCGCATGTCGGGGATGATGCAAAACTTGCACTTGTGGTTACAGCCCTCGGAGATCTTGAGGTAGCTGTAGTGGCGCGGTGTCAGTGTGACGGCGCTGGCTGGCAGAAGGTCGATGAACGGGTCGGGCGCGGGCGGCACGGCGGCGTGGACGGCATCGAGCACGCGCTCGTACTGGTGCGGACCGGTCACGGCGAGGACCTTGGGGTGCGCGCCGGTGATGTAGTCGGGCTCGGCCCCGAGGCAGCCCGTGACGATCACCCGGCCATTCTCGCGCAGCGCCTCGCCGATTGCGTCGAGCGACTCGGCCTTGGCGGAGTCCAGAAAGCCGCAGGTGTTCACGATGACCGCGTCCGCGCCCTGGTAATCGGCCGAGATCGCGTAGCCCTCGGCCCGCAGGCGGGTCAGGATGCGCTCGCTGTCGACCAGCGCCTTCGGGCAGCCGAGCGAGACCATGCCGATGGTGGGCTGGGCTGCGCGCCGGTCCGCGTCGAGACGCGTCTCGACGATGGGCCGGGGGGCGAGATCGGGCCGGAGGCTGGGTGGGTTGATCGACATGGCGCGGCTCATACAGCAGTGCCGGGCGACTGGCAAACGGCGTCGGCAGGCGATTGCGAAGGGGAACCTTCTGCCGGCCCGGTGGTTTGGTCCCGCGATCATTCCGCGAGGTCTGCCATGCACCATCCAAACGCGCGCGGTGACGCCCTTACCGAGGCCTGCATCGACGCCTGCCTTGCCTGCTACCGCACCTGCCTGTCGGCCGCGATGGGCCACTGCCTCGAGACAGGCGGCGCGCATGTCGCCCCGCCGCATTTCCGCCTGATGATGGCCTGCGCCGAGATCTGCCGCGCCTCGGCGCATGTTATGGTGACCGGGGCCGAGGGCCATGCCGGCGTGTGCGCCGCCTGCGCCGTAATATGCCGGACCTGTGCGGCGGATTGCGATCGGCTTGACGGCATGGCGGACTGCGCCGCCGCCTGCCGGACCTGCGCCGATGCCTGCGAGGGCATGGCGCACTGACCCCTCGGACAGGCCCCGGCCCCGCGCGCCGGGGGGCTTTCCGCCCCCCGGACCCCCCGAGGGTAGTTATGCCGAAAAGAAGCGGGCAGGCAGGTGTGCTGTCGCGTCAGGCGGCCATCTTGTCTGACCCCGTCTGCCTCTCTAGATTGACGTCGAGCCAGGGCAGGAACGCCTCCGCCATAAAGGAGATGACCATGCCCGATCCGAACCCCGATGCCCTTGCCTTCCTGCTGGCCCGCCAGTCGCTGCCCGCCAAGGCCTTCACCGGAGGCGTGCCGTCGCGCGAGGCGCTGATACCTATCCTGACGGCAGCAGTGCGGGTGCCGGATCACGGCAAGCTGGAACCTTGGCGCCTCCTCGTGCTCGAGCGGCCTGCGCTGTCGCGTCTTGCAGCCCTCGCGGCGCGGCGCGCGGGCGAGCTGGGCCTTGACGCCGAGCAGGCCGCCAAGGGGCGGGCGCAATACGATGCGGGCCATCTGGCCGTGGTCGTCGTGGCCTCGCCGAAGCCCAGCGAGAAAATCCCGGCCATCGAGCAGACCCTGTCGGCGGGGGCCGCCTGCTTTGCGCTGGTGGCGGCCGCCACGGCGGCGGGCTGGGGCGCGAACTGGCTGTCGGGCTGGCCTGTCCATGACCGGGCCTTCCTGACCGAGGGTCTCGGCCTTGCTGCCCACGAGACGGTGGCAGGGATCGTCCATATCGGGACACCGGGCGTCGTGCCGCCCGACCGCCCGCGACCGGACCTTGCGCGCATCGTGCAGTGGGTGGGCGCATGATCCTGGGTTCGTTCCTGCGGGCGCTTGGTCAGTTGGGCGATCCGCGCTTCCGACGCGTGCTGGCGCTGGGTCTTGGCCTGACGGTGCTGCTTCTGGGTGCAGTCTACGGTCTTGCGCTGACGGCGATCGGCTGGTTCGTGCCGGACGAGGTCGTGCTGCCCTGGATCGGGGCGGTTGGCGGCGTCAACACCGCTATCGGCTGGGCCTCGGTGCCCCTGATGCTGATCGCGTCGGTCTTCCTCATGGTGCCCGTCGCCTCGGCTTTCTGCGGCATCTTTCTTGATGACGTGGCGGATGCGGTCGAGGCGCGGCACTATCCGGCCTTGCCGGTGGCGCCACGGGTGCCGTTCGGCCTTGCGGTGGTCGATGGCATCAATTTCTTCGGCGTTGTGGTGGGCGCGAATGTCCTCGCGCTTTTCCTGCTGCCCTTCGTCGGGCCGCTTGCGCCGCTGCTGTTCTGGGCCGTGAACGGCTATCTGCTGGGGCGCGAATATTTCACCCTGGCCGCACTGCGCCGGGTCGGGCGGCCTGCTGCGCGTCAGATGTGGCAGGCCAATCGTGGGCGGCTCTGGCTTGCGGGGATACTGATGGCTTTGCCGCTGTCCATTCCGCTTGTGAACCTGCTGGTGCCGGTCGTCGGGGCCGCGACCTTCACTCACCTGTTCCATCGGCTGCGGGCAGCGGCGCCATCCGGTCCGCCCAGTCGAGATCCCGCACGCTGATCCCGCCCCAGAGGATGATCGAAACGATCACCGCCCAGATCACCGTCGCGATGCCGGTGGTCACGAGCGCCTTGCGCTTGACCGTCTCGGCGGCCGGCGCGCCGGGCGGGGTTCCCGGCACCACGCTGCCGCTGTCGGCCTGCGAGGCGGGCCGCCATTGCAGCACGAGGAAGAACACCATGAACCAGGTCACGGCGAAGACGACGAGGGCGGCGGTGATGCTCATCAGGCTTGTTCCAGTTCGACGAGGCAGC
>JANPJD010000165.1:0-22264 GCA_031425325.1 Rhodobacterales bacterium
CGCCCGGCCCGAGCAATGGCTGACCGATGCGCTTTTCCTGCCGCAGACGCGCGATGCGTTCCGGCGCATCGTGAACCTCGGTTTCACCGACGCGCTCCTCGCCCGCGACCCGCATCCCGGCTTCACCTTCTGGGACTACCAAGCAGGGGCTTGGCAGCGCAACCAGGGCATCCGCATCGACCATGTGCTGCTGTCACCACAGGCCGCCGACCGTCTGGTCGACGCGGGGATCGAACGGTCGCTGCGCGGCGGCGACAAGCCGTCCGACCATGTGCCGGTCTGGGTTGATCTGTCCTAAAGGCCCGAGCCCACCGTCACATCATGGCGATAGAGCCAGTCGAACCGTCGCAACGGCGCGTCGGGCGCAAGACGCGCGCCGAGGCGCAGCCCTGCATGTGCAAGATCGCTCCACGGGCGGTGCAGGTGGTAGAGGCGGGCGTTGCGCGCGGCTGCCGCCACGATCCGGCTGCAGCGTGCAGCGCGGGCCGCCTGATAGGCGCGAAGGCCCGCATCCACCTCCGCCCCCCGGCCAAGGCAGGCGGCCAGCACCCAGGCATCTTCCAGCGCCATGTTCGCCCCCTGCGCGAGGAAAGGCAGCGTTGGATGCGCCGCGTCCCCGAGGATCGCGGCACGGCCCCCCTGCCAGCGCGCCGCCACCGGATGCCGGAACAGCCCCCAGAGATGGACCCCATCCACCCGGTCGAGCCACCCCCGCACGCGCGGCGAGAAGCCCGCGAAAGCGCGGCGCACCGCATCCGGCTCATCGCGCTGATACCAGCCCTCTTCGGTCCAGATGCTGCGCTCCTCGACGGCGACGAGGTTGCGAAGCCGCCCGCCGCGCAGCGGATAGCTCACCAGATGCCGCCCCGGCCCCATGTGAACCTCGGCCCGCGGGGCGGGATCGTCGCAAGGCAGCGTCGCACGCCACGCGACCTGCCCGGTAAAGACCGCGGCCGCCGCGCCGTTCAGCGCCTCGCGCAAGACAGACCGCAGGCCATCCGCCCCGACCGCGAGGTCCGTCGCATGGGCTTGCCCCGCCACCCGCAGCACGGGCCGCGGACCGGACAGATCCGCTGCCTCGACCCTCTGTGCAGTGCGGACCTCGACCCCCGCCGCCCGCGCGCCGTCCAGCAGAAGCGCCACGAGGTCGGCCCGGTGAACGAAGCGAAACCCCCGGCCTGCGATGTCCAACTCGAGGACCGTCCGGCCCCCGCGCCCATCGATCAGCCGCACCGCCTCGCCCGCCACCCCAGCGGCGTCGAGCGGGCCGCCAAGCCCCAGCACCCGCAGCACCGCCGCCCCGTTGGGCGAGACCTGAAGACCGGCCCCGACCTCGGCGATCTCCGGCGCCTGCTCGAGCACGGTCACCGACCAGCCTGCCCGCGCCAGTGCAAGCGCAGCCGCAAGCCCGCCGATGCCGGCGCCGACGACGGTGCAGGCGCGGCTCATGGCGAACCGACCCTGCATTCATTCTGGAGGAAATATCCTCGGAGGGTGCGGGGGGCAGACGGCCCCCCGTCGCGGCCGGGACGGGGCGCCACGGCCAAGGATCACTCCTCGCGGTGCACCTTCTCGCGGCGTTCGTGCTTTTCCTGCGCCTCGAGGGTCATCGTGGCGATCGGTCGGGCGTCTAGCCGCTTGAGGCTGATCGGCTCTCCCGAGACTTCGCAGTAGCCGTATTCGCCATTCTCGATCCGGCGCAGCGCCGCGTCGATCTTGGACACGAGCTTGCGCTGGCGGTCGCGGGTCCGCAGTTCCAGCGCGCGGTCCGTCTCCTCGCTGGCGCGGTCGGCGATGTCGGGCACGTTGCGGCCCGAATCTTGAAGCGCCTCGACGGTCTCGGCGCTCTGGTCCATCAGCTCCTGCTTCCAGACCAGCAACTTGCGCCGGAAATACTCGAGTTGCCGCTCGTTCATGAACGGCTCGTCTTCCGCGGGGCGATAGTCGTCGGGAAGAAAGGTCTCTGCCTTCATCGCTGCTCTCTCCTGCAGGCCGGCGCTGGCTGAAGACAAGATCATCCGCGTCCGGGTCCCCTTTGCCGGGTGCAATATCGCAAGGGTGCGGCCTTGTCACTAGCCAAGGGTGCGGGTTGCGGCAATACGCGGCGGGGCCTATCCTGCCTGCCGGACGCGTCTGGGGCGTGCGCCACAACCCACGGTGAGACATGCGTTTTTCCTCGACCGACCGCTACATCGCCCCGCCCGAGCTTTCGCTCGCGGTCAATGCGGCGGTGCAACTCGAGCGGCCGCTCCTCGTCAAGGGAGAGCCGGGGACCGGCAAAACCGAGCTTGCGCGACAGGTGGCGGCGCATCTGGGGCTGCCGATCCTCGAATGGCACGTCAAAAGTACCACCAAGGCGCAGCAGGGCCTTTACGAATACGATGCGGTCAGCCGCCTGCGCGACAGCCAACTTGGCGACGCGCGGGTGAACGATGTCGCGAACTACATCCGGCACGGCAAGCTCTGGCAGGCCTTCGCAGCGCCGGGCCGGGTCGTCCTTTTGATCGACGAGATCGACAAGGCCGACATCGAGTTTCCGAACGACCTGCTGCAGGAGCTCGACCGGATGGAGTTCCACGTCCACGAGACCGGGCAGACGATCCGTGCACTGCATCGCCCGGTCGTCATCATCACCTCGAACAACGAGAAGGAGCTGCCCGACGCCTTCCTGCGCCGCTGCTTCTTCCACTACATCCGCTTTCCCGATGCCGAGACGCTGCGCCGCATCGTCGAAGTCCACTTCCCCGGCATCAAGGACGCGCTCCTGACCGCTGCGCTGACGCAGTTCTTCGAGATTCGCGAGACGCCGGGGCTGAAGAAGAAGCCCTCGACAAGCGAGGTGCTCGACTGGCTGAAGCTGATCCTGGCAGAGGATCTGACGCCCGAAGACCTGCGCCGCGATGCCCAGTCGGCGCTGCCGAAGCTGCACGGAGCGCTTCTGAAGACCGAGCAGGATGTGCATCTGTTCGAGCGTTTGGCCTTCCTGTCGCGGGCCGGGCGCTAGGCGGCCGTCAGACCGGGGCGGTTGACTTCGGCGCTTCGCGGACCCGACACTGACCGCGCGGGCCGTGGTGCCCGCACCACCGACTCGGGGCAAGCGTAAGGCAGTGCCGATGACCACGACATCTCTGTCCGTGACGATCCGCCCGGTGCTCGCCTCGGACGAGTCGGCGTGGCGTAGGCTCTGGACGGGCTACCTCGACTACTACGAGACGGCCCTGCCCGAGGCGGTCTACCAGCGCAGCTTCGCGCGCGTGACGGGGGCCCAGCCGGGACCGTTCCGGGGCCTTCTCGCCGAGGCGGCGGGCCGTCCGGTGGGGCTTGTCCATGCAATCATCCATCCAAGCTCGTGGGTCGAGGATCGGGTGACCTATCTGCAGGATTTGTTCACCCTGCCCGAGGCGCGCGGCCTTGGCGTGGCGCGCGCCCTGATCGAGGCGGTCTATGGGCTGGCCGATGCCGAGGGCGCGCCCGAAGTCTACTGGTTCACGCAGGACTTCAACGCGACGGCGCGGCGGCTTTACGACCGGATCGGGGTGCTGACGCCCTATATCCGCTACAACCTGCCGCTCGGCGCGCGCCTCGCGCCGCCGCCCGGCGTGACCACGCGGCCCGTGCAGCCGTCGGACCGCGGAGCATGGCTGGACCTCTGGCACCAGTATGTCGCGCATTACCGCACGACCTTGCCCGATGCCGTGACCGAGGCGACCTTCGCGCGCGTCCTGTCGGACGACCCTGCGACGATGCGCGGCTTGGTGGCCGAGCACGAGGGCAAAGTGGTGGGCCTCGTCAACCATGTGCGCCACGGAACCTGCTGGAAAGAGGATGAGGTCACCTGTCTGCAGGACCTTTTCACCGCACCTGCCTTGCGCGGTGCGGGCATCGGGCGCGCGCTGATCGGGGCGGTCGCGGCCGAGGCGGCCCGCGCGGGCGCCCCGAGCGTCTACTGGATCACCGAGCGCGAGAACGCGACGGCCCGCGCGCTTTACGACCGGATCGCGCTCGCGACGCCCTTCATCCAGTACGCGCGTCCGCGATGAGGGGGATCGCAGCCCTCGGCCTCGTGACCTTGCTCGCGGCCTGCGCCGGTGGCCCCGACACGGCGCAGCGCCGGGCCGTGCCGACCGCAGACCTGCCCGCCATGCGCCTCTTCGCGCCCGACCCCGCACCGCCGCCTCGGCGCAGCAATGCCGCCATCGCGCAGGATCTGCTGGCGCTTCAGTTCCGCATGGAAAGCGGGCGAGAGTTGACGCAGTTGACGCGGTTCGACGGCCCGGTCACGGTGGCGATGACCGGGCAGGTGCCGCCTACCGCGCCGGGAGAACTGTCCCGCCTGATCGAGCGTCTGCGCCGCGAGGCCGGGCTCGACATCGCGGTGGTGGGCGAAGGCCCTGCATCGATCACGGTCGAGTTCCTGCCCCGCGCCAAGTTGCAGCGCCTCGTGCCGCAAGCCGCCTGCTTCGTCGCCCCCCGCGTGTCGAGCTGGTCCGAGTACCGCCGCGCGCGGCGCAGCGCGAAGGTGGACTGGACGACGCTCGAGCGGCGCGAGCGGGTCGCGGTCTTCGTGCCGTCGGACACCTCGCCGCAGGAAATCCGCGATTGCCTGCACGAAGAGATCGCGCAGGCGCTGGGGCCGCTGAACGACCTCTACCATCTGTCGGATTCCGTCTTCAACGACGACAACTTTCACACCGTGCTGACCGGCTTCGACATGCTGGCGCTGCGCGTTCACTACGCGCCGGAACTTGCGAACGGGATGACCGAGGACGAGGTTGCCGCCCGCCTGCCCGACCTGCTCGCCCGGCTGAACCCGCCCGGTGGACGCGGCGGGCCCGCCGCCCCCGTCGAGACGCCGCGCGCCTGGATCGAAGCGATAGAGGCAGCGCTCGGCCCCGACGGATCGACCATCGAGCGGCGCGTTGCCGCCGGGCGCGCGGTCGAGATCGCGCAAGAGCAGGGCTGGCGCGATGCCCGGATGGGGTTCAGCTGGTTCGCGCTGGGTCGCCTTGCGATGGCCGACGAGTTCGACGTGGCAATCACCGCCCTGGCCGAGGCGCGGCGCGTCTACCGCGCCCTGCCGGACGCCGCGATCCATGCAGCCCATGTCGACATGCAGATCGCGGCCTTCGCCCTGTCGGCGGGCCAGCCTGCCGAGGCGCTGCGCCTTGTCGACCGATCGATCCCCGCCGCGATGGAGGCGCAGAATGCAGCCCTGCTGGCAAGTCTCAAGATGATCCGCGCCGAGGCGCTGGCGATGCAGGGCCGCACCGCCGAGGCGCAGGCCGAACGGCTCGACAGCCTTGGCTGGGCGCGCTATGGCTTCGGCGCGGAGGCCGAGGTGCGGGCCCGTGCATCGGAAATCGCCGTGCTGTCGCCGTCCCGCGGATGACCCTCGCGCGCGCAGAAAGACGTGGAATGATCGTAATCTCTGGCCTGATCTGTGGCGCGCTGACCGGCTGGGGCCTTGCCCGCAAGCGCGGAGGGCGGCCGCTCGACCAGTTGCAATACGCGGCGGGCTACGGCATCGCCTTTACCATCCTTGGCGTCTTCGTAACGATCCTGATCGACCGGATCGCCTGAGACGATGTTCCTGCGGTTCTTCGAGACGCTGCGGCGGACCGGGGTGCCGGTCTCGCTGCGCGAGCATCTTGCGTTCCTCGAAGGTGTCTCGGCTGGCCTCGTCACGCATGACGCCGAGGGCTTCTACCACCTCGCGCGCACCACGCTGGTCAAGGACGAGCGGCACCTCGACCGCTTCGACCGCGCGTTTGCCGAGGCGTTCCGCGGCCTCGAGACGATCCCGCCCGAGGCCGTGCTTCAGGCGCTCGACCTGCCGCGCGAGTGGCTCGAGGCGATGGCCGAGCGCCACTTGACCCCCGAGGAACGCGCGGCGGTGACCGCCATGGGCGGCTTCGAGGCGCTGATGGAGGCGCTGCGGAAGCGCCTGGTCGAGCAGACCGGCCGGCACGAGGGCGGCTCGAAGTGGATCGGCACGGGTGGCACGTCGCCCTTTGGCGCGCAAGGCTACAACCCCGAGGGCGTGCGGATCGGGCAGGACGAAAGCCGCCACCGCCGCGCGGTCAAGGTCTGGGATCGACGCGAGTTCCGCAACCTTGATGACACGGTCGAGATCGGCACGCGCAACATCAAGGTGGCGTTGCGCCGCCTGCGCCGCTGGGCACGCGACGGGGCGGCGGACGAGCTTGACCTCGACGGCACGATCCGCGCCACCGCCGAGCAGGGCTGGCTTGACGTGCAGACCCGGCCCGAGCGGCGCAATGCGGTAAAGGTGCTTCTGTTCCTCGACGCGGGCGGCTCGATGGACCCGCATGTGCGCGTGATGGAAGAGCTGTTCAGCGCGGCCCGGTCCGAGTTCCGGCACCTGAAGGTCCACTACTTCCACAACTGCCTGTACGAAAGCGTCTGGACCGACAACGCGCGGCGGCGCGAAGCACGCATCGCGACGGCGGACATCCTGCGGACCTACGGGTCCGACTGGCGCTGCCTGTTCGTCGGCGACGCCAGCATGAGCCCCTACGAGATCGTCCAGCCCGGCGGTGCGGTCGAGCACTGGAACGACGAGGCGGGGGCCGTCTGGCTTGAACGGGCGCGCGGCCAGTGGCCGCATCACGTCTGGATCAACCCGGTCGAGCAGCGCTTCTGGCACCACACGCCCTCGATCGGGCTGGTGCGACGCATCTTCGAGGATCGCATGGTGCCGATGACGCTGGAGGGCATCTCCGACGCCGTGCGGCTGGTGGGGCGATGAGCGGTCGGCCGCGATGGCTCTTGCCGGCTTTCGGGCTGTCGGTTCTGCTGGCGATCGCGGCCACGACTGCGGCCGTCCGGCACGGCAGCCGCATCGGCGACGCCCCGGCCGAGGTCGAGGGGTGGATGACGCCCGGCTATATCGCGGACTATCTGGCGCTTTCCCCGGCGACGATCGACGAGGTCCTTGGACGCTACCCGCCCGGCACGACCCTTGACGAGATCGCAGCCGCGTCAGGCGTGCCGGTCGCCACCCTTGTCGCATGGATCGACGCGCGCCGGGGGGCCGATCCATGATCGAAACCGCGCTCGGACTGGTGCCGACCCATGGCGGGGCGGTGCTGTTTCTGGCGACGTTCCTCAGTTGCCTTGCCCTGCCGATCCCGACCTCGGTCCTGTTGCTGGCGGGCGGCGCATTCGTCGCTACGGGCGACCTTGACCTCGCAACGGTTGCAGGCTCGGCCTACGCCGGAGCGATCCTGGGCGATCAGGTCGGATATGCAGCGGGACGGATCGGCGGGCAACGCCTTTGGGCGCGGCTGCTGGCGCGGCCCCGCAGCGGGCCGCTGGCCCGGCGGGCAGGCGAGCGGCTGCACCGTCGGGCCTGGCTGACCGTGTTCCTGTCGCGCTGGCTCGTCAGCGCGCTCGGGCCTTGGGTCAACCTTGCCGCCGGAACAACACGGGTCGGCTGGCGCAGCTACACTGGCGCAAGCCTTGCCGGCGAAGCGGTTTGGGTCGCGCTTTACGTCGGTCTTGGCCATGCGTTCGGCGGACGGCTTGAGGATGTCGGCACGACGGTCGCCTGGGCGCTGATTGCCATCTGTGCAGTCGCCGTCGCCTTCGGCTTGGGCCGCACCCTGTCGCAGCGTTTCACGCCCGCTGCCTGACAGCCCCGGCGGGGTCAGGTCGTCGCCTCGAACATGCCGCCCCCTGCGGTCGGCTCGACCGCCTGCACATCGGTCAGGATCATGCCGGACGCCGGTCGCGCCGGAATAACCGACAGACGGATCGCCAGGTCTTGCGGTGGAACGGCATAGCGCATCCCGGTCGTCAAAAGGCGGACAGCCTCGACCAGCAGGCTGACCGTGACAGCCTCGCCCGGGCAACGGTGCGATGTCGCAGGCCGTCCGCCGCCCTGCGGCACAAAGGAAGGCGCCTCGTCGCGATGGCTCAACAGTCGCTCGGGTCGAAAGCGGTCCGGCCCGGCAAAGCTGCGCGGATCGTGCATCGTGCCGTAGAGATCGACGAGCAGCCAACTGCCTTCCGGCAGGGCGATCCCGTTCCATTCCAGATCGCGCGTGGCCACCGCGCCGACCATCGGAAAGAACGGGTAAAGCCGACGGACCTCTTCGCAGAACGGCTCGACCATGTCGCAGAACCCCTCGCGAAAGGCCATGTGCCATTCGGGATAAACGTGGAGCGCATGGGCGGCGAAGGTGATCCATCGCCCGACAGCCACGATGGGGCGCAAGAGGTTCAGCACCTCAACCGTCGCGACCTCGAGCGGCAAGAGCGCGCCACCCGTCTCGATCGGCCCCGTCAGGACCGCAAGCGGCGAGCCCGGCGGGGCCGCCACCGTGCCCGCCCGGATGTCGGCGATGCGCGCGGCGATAAGCCGCTCGACCTCATTGCGGCGCAGCAGGGCCGACACCGTGGCGGGACCGAAATGCCCCGACCGGTCGCTCATCACGAACAGCGCATGGGCGATATGACCAAGGTCGCGCCGGTCGACCTCCAGCCCGCACCATCCCAGCGCCGCGCGCGCAAGAACAAGGTTCATCTCTTCCATCAGCCGGATACGCCCCGCCGCCTGCCAGCGGGGAAGCGCCTCGCGCCAGGCCTCGCGGAAGCGCGCCACCAGATCGGACACCCGCTCGGGCTCTGTCAGAAGGTCAAGGAAAACCGCCTTGCGCGCCCGGTGCGCGTCGCCTTCCAGCTGCTGTACGCTGCCCTTGTCCTGCAACAGGCGCAGTGTGGTGTCGGGCATCGCGCCGACGCGGGTTGTGCTGTCGGGGGCATAGAGTAGCGCCACCGCCTCGGGGCCACGCAGGCAGATCGCAGGCCGCAACATAAGCCGCGTGCGGAACCCGTCCGTCCCCAAAGCGTCGCAGCGGGACGGGATGAAGCGGTAGCCCTCGCGCCACAGCGCGACAGTCAGATCGAGCCCCGGCGCGCGGGGCAGGACGCTTTCAGGGGGGCGGTGTGACGGCATCACTCGCAATCCGAACAATCTGGGATGCGCCGCCGGAACCCGAGCGGCCCCCGATGACGTCCGAACGCGCAGGATTGTTCCCCAGGCGGGCCGCGCCGGACTGGTCAAGTGCGCGGCGCACCCCCATATCCGGAACATGCTGAAGTTCCTTCCCCTGATCCTGATGCTGGCCTACGGGCTTGCCATGTACCGCTTCTCGGTCTGGCGCACGACCAAGATGCTTGACGCGCAATCGCGCCCGCTGGACGAGCCGGGCATTACCCGCCTGACCGACCGCATGGCCAAGGCGCTGGACCTGCCCGCGATCAAGGTCCACGTCTTCGACATCGACCCGGTCAACGGCCTTGCCGCCCCCGACGGACGCATCTTCCTGACGCGGGGCTTCGTGCAGAAGTATCGCGCCGGTGCCGTCACCGCCGAAGAGATGGCGGGTGTCATCGCGCACGAGCTTGGGCATGTGGCGCTGGGTCACGCGCGGCGGCGGATGATCGACTTCACCGGGCAGAACGCGGTCATGGTGCTGCTGTCGACATTTCTTGCGCGCCTGATCCCCGTCGTGGGCATCTTCATCGCTCAGGCGATCACCCGCGCGCTGGCGGCGCATCTGTCGCGGGCCGATGAGCATGAGGCGGACGCCTATGCCTCGGCGCTGCTGGTCAAGGCCGGGATCGGCACCGAACCGCAGAAATCGCTGTTTCGCAAGCTGGGTGCCCTGACCGGCTCGGGCGCGGCCGGTGTGCCGGCCTGGCTGATGAGCCATCCCTCGACCGAAGACCGCATCCGCGCGATCGAGGCCCGCGAGGCGCGCTGGGTCACGGTGCGCTGAGCGGGGCCATCGCCTTACCGAGCCGGGGCAGCTTTGCCCGCTTGAGGAAAGCGCGCAGCGATTGCGGACCCGGACCGGGACCGTCGCGATGCAGCGCCGCGCGCACGCGAGCGGCCTCGACGGCGGCGCCGACCGCTTCGGGGTGATGCGACCAAAGCTCCCACAGGAAACCGTCGGGATCGCGCCGGGCCACATGCTCGGCAGCCAGCACATGACGCGGAAAATCGGCGGCGTTGAAGGTCAGGATCGCCTCGGCCCCGCCCGCAATCGCCGTGGCAAGGACGTGCCGATCGTTGTCGTCGGGCAGCACGAGCCGCGCCTCGATGGCCGGGGCAGCGGCCAGCAGCGCGCGTGGATACGCGCCGCGCGCCTGCATGGCCGCAAGGCGGGCCTGCGCCTCGGCGGCGGGGCCAAGCTTGCGGGTGGCGCGCGCCCATTCTTCGAGGATGCGCTCTGACCAGAGCGGGGCGTATAGGCCCGCATCCGCTGTGCTCAGCAGCACGTCGCGCAGGATGGGCGGGTAGAGGACGCAGGCGTCGAGGACGACGCGCCTTTCAGCCGTCAAGCCGGAACACCAGCGCCTTGAGGTAGCCCGACTCGGCCAGTTGCGGCAGCATCGGATGATCCGAGCCCGCAAAGCCGGTATAGATCAGTTGCGCCCGCCGCCCCCCTCGCCCGATGCCGCGCCCGCAGGCGGCCCGGAATGCGGCCAGATCCACCGCATGCGAGCATGAGCAGAGTGCCAGATACCCGCCGGGTGCGACCAGCGGGGCCGACAGGCGCGCGAGGCGCTCGTAGGCGCGAAGGCCCGCCTCGACGGCGGGCTTCGCGGGTGCAAAGGCGGGCGGATCGCAGATCACGACGTCGAACAGCGCGGCCTCGGCCCCCAGCGCCTCGAGCACCGCAAAGGCGTCGCCCTGACGCGCCTCGAACCGCTCGGCCACACCGGAGGCAGCAGCCCCCTGCCCCGCCAACGCCAAGGCCGGGGCCGAAGCATCGACCGCAAGAGCCGAGCGCGCGCGCCCGGCAAGCGCCGCCAGTGCGAAGCCGCCGACATGCGTGAAGACGTCAAGCACGCGGGCGTCACGGGCAAGCCGCTGCATGAACGCATGGTTCGGACGCTGGTCGTAGAAAAGGCCTGTCTTCTGGCCGCCCATCAGATCGGCCATGTAGGTCGCGCCATTCATCGGCACTGCAACCGGCCCCGGCAACGCGCCGCACAGAAGCACCGTCTCGTCGGCCAGCCCTTCCAGCCCCCGCACACGGCCGGTGCCGTTTTTCACGACCGTGGCGACCCCGGTCACCTCGATCAGCGCCTCGACCAGCGCATCGAGATGGGTCTCGGCCCAGGCGGCGTTGGGCTGGATCACCGCCGCATCGCCGAAGCGGTCGATGACGATGCCGGGGAGGCCGTCGGCCTCGGCGTGGACAAGGCGGTAGAAGGGCTGTTCGAACAGCCGCTCGCGCAGCGCAGCGGCGGTAGCGATGCGGCGAACGAACCAGGCCCGGTCGACCACCGCCTCGGCATCGCGGTCCAGCAGACGCGCGATGATCTTCGAGCGGGTGTTGACGGCCACCAGCCCAAGCACCTTGCGCTCGGCATCCTCGAGAACGGCCAGCGCTCCCGGCTGAAGCGCCTGGGTGCGGCGGTCGGTCACAAGCTCGTCTGCATAGACCCAAGGGAAGCCATGCCGGATCGAGCGCGCCTCGGCCTTGGGGCGCAGGCGAACGACGGGACGGGAGGTTGCGGACGGCGCTGGGCCGTCGGGAAGGTCGGTCTCTGTCATGTCGCCGTCCTAGCGCGGACGGGCGCGCGACGAAAGGGTCAGAACCGGGGCACGGCCACAGGCATGACGGCGGGCGAGACGGCGGCACGGCTCGACACGGGGGCTTCCCCACCCGGTCCAAGCTCGCGGCGCAGGACGCGCGCGAGGCCCTCGACGATGACGACGCGCTGCGTGCGACCCGCCCGATCCTCGGCCAGCGCGCGGCCACCGCCCGATGCCGGAACATCCGCGTTGATGCGGCGGGGGCCGTCGATCACCGCCCCCGTGGCGGCATCCCGGACCGTCAGGTCGAACTTGATCGAATGGACGCCGCCGACGGTATAGCGGGTCTTTTCGGTCAGCGAGTGAAACCGCCTCAGCGTGATCTCTGCCCGCACCGGCCTGCCGGACCCCGCATCAAGCGCCGCCGCCGCTACGGCATCCGCGAAGATCGACCTGATCTGCTCACGCCGGTCGCCCGGCGGATCGCCGCGCCAGACGATGTCGGCGAGCGGATAGTAGCTGTTGGCCTCGGACACCCGCAGACCGGGCGGGATGACGAGGGTCACGCCCGTTACCACCTGCGCCTCGAGCGGTGCGGCGACCTGCGTGTCGGCTTGCGCCACAAAGGACACAACCTCGTCAGACGCCTGGGGCGCCGCCCCGTCGGGCGCGACGCAGCCCGACAGCAGACCCGAAAGCATCAGGGACAGCACGACCGTCATCAATCTCATGGATCGGTTGCCCCGCAGGCTCGCCTCGCTTCGCCTTCGTCTAGCACGCAATCGTTACCGAATTAAGTGCCAATTCGGGTGTCAGTTCTGGCTCGAGAGCTGCGCCAATCGGGCGACGCCGATGCCCTTGCGGCTTGCTGATAGCGCTAACGACGCTTACAACCGAAGCACATTTCATGGAGGTCGCCCAATGGCCCTGAACAGCACGATCGCTGCGGTGACGGACCGCATCCGCGCCCGCTCAGAGGCGACGCGCCGCCCCTATCTCGACCGGATGGCGCGTGCCGTGGCCGACGGCCCGGCCCGCGCCCACCTGACCTGCGGCAACCAGGCCCATGCCTATGCCGCGATGGGCACCGACAAGGACGCTCTCGCTGCAAGCCGCGCCCCGAACCTCGGGATCGTCACGGCGTATAACGACATGCTCTCGGCGCACCAGCCGTTCGAAAGCTATCCCGGCCAGATCCGCGCCGCCGCCCGCCGCGCGGGGGCGACAGCCCAGGTCGCGGGCGGGGTGCCGGCCATGTGCGACGGCGTCACGCAAGGCCAGCCGGGGATGGAGCTGTCGCTCTTTTCGCGCGACGTGATCGCCCTGGCTGCCGGGGTAGCGCTATCGCACAACTGCTTTGACGCAGCACTCTACCTTGGCGTCTGCGACAAGATCGTGCCGGGCCTTGTCATGGCGGCGGCCACCTTCGGGCATATCCCGGCGGTCTTCGTGCCGGCGGGCCCGATGACGAGCGGCCTTCCGAACGACGAAAAATCGCGCGTCCGCAACGCCTTCGCCACCGGCGAAGTCGGGCGCGACGCGCTGATGGCGGCCGAGATGGCAAGCTATCACGGCCCCGGCACCTGCACCTTCTACGGCACGGCCAACACCAACCAGATGCTGATGGAGTTCATGGGCCTGCACCTGCCCGGCGCCTCGTTCGTCAATCCCGGCACGCCGCTGCGCGAGGCGCTGACCGACGCGGCGGTGGAACGCGCGGCCTCGATCACGGCGCTCGGCAACGATTTCCGCCCGGCGGGCGAGATCCTCGACGAGCGGGCCTTCGTCAATGGCATCGTCGGACTGATGGCGACGGGTGGGTCGACCAACCTCGTGCTGCACCTGCCCGCGATGGCGCGCGCGGCGGGGATCGTGCTCGACCTCCAGGACTTCGCAGACATCTCGGACGTGGTGCCCTTGATGGCCAAGGTCTATCCGAACGGCCTTGCCGACGTGAACCACTTCCACGCAGCGGGGGGCCTTGGCTACATGATCGGGCAACTCATGAAGGCGGGTTTGCTGCACGAGGATGCGAAGACCATCGTCGGTGACGGGCTGGAGCTTTACCGGCAGGAGCCGAAGCTGACGGATGGCCGCCTCGGCTGGTCCGACGGCGCGTCCGAAACGCTGAACGACCGCATCCTGCGGCCCGCGAGCGATCCGTTCCAGCCGGTCGGGGGCCTGAAGCAGTTGTCGGGCAATCTCGGGCGCGGGGTCATCAAGGTTTCGGCAGTCTCGCCCGACCGCCATGTGATCGAGGCCCCGGTGCGGATCTTCGAGACGCAGGACGCGGTGAAGCATGCCTTCAAGGCGGGCGAGTTCACTTCAGACGTCGTTGTCGTCGTGCGCTTCCAGGGGCCGCGCGCGAACGGGATGCCCGAGTTGCACTCGCTCACGCCGACGCTGACCGTGCTCCAGGATCGCGGCCTGCGCGTGGCCCTCGTCACGGACGGGCGCATGTCGGGCGCCAGCGGCAAGGTGCCCGCCGCGATCCACGTCTCGCCCGAGGCCGCGATGGGCGGTCCACTTGCGCGCCTGCGCGACGGCGACATCGTGCGGCTTGACGCGGTGACGGGGCGGCTCGACGCGCTGGTCGAAGGCTTCGAGGCGCGCGCGCCGGTTGAGGCGGACCTGTCGGCCAACGCCCACGGCATCGGGCGCGAGCTTTTCTCGGCGTTCCGAGCGAACGTGGGCGCGGCGACTGATGGGGCGGCGCTTGTGGTCTGACGGATCGCCAAGGCAGAAAGACGCCTCCGGGGCCGCGCTGGGGGTTCGGGCCGAAGACCGCCCGCCGTCAGCCCAGCAGGGCGCGCGCCGCGTCGCGCGCGGCTTCGGTCACGGTATCGCCCGCCAGCATCCGGGCGATCTCGTCGACCCGCTCGGCAGGACCTAGCGGCGTGACGGTCGAGGTGGTGCGCTCGCCCACCACCTGCTTTTCGACCCGCCAGTGATGCGCGCCCAAAGCCGCGACCTGCGGCGAGTGCGTGACGACCAGCACCTGCGCGCCCTCGGACAGGGCCTTGAGCCGCCGACCGACCGCATCCGCTGTGGCACCGCCCACACCCCGGTCGATCTCGTCGAAGATCAGCGTGAGTCCCGTCTCTGACCGCGTGAGGCAGACCTTGAGCGCCAAGAGGAACCGCGACAGCTCTCCGCCCGATGCAATTCGGTTGAGCGGGCCCGCCGGTGCGCCGGGGTTCGTCGCGACCGTGAAGGTGACGGCGTCGCGGCCCTCGGGGCCCGGCTCCGCCGCCGCGATCTCGGTGCGGAACAGCGCGCGCTCCATCCTGAGGGGGGCCAGCTCATCGGCCATCGCGGCGTCGAGGCGGGCGGCGGCGGTCTGGCGCGTGGCGGTCAAGGCCCCGGCGAGATCCGCATAGCGCGCCTCGGCCTCGGCCACGGCGGCGCCGAGGGCTGCGATACCCTTTGCCCCGCCGTCGAGCGCCTCGAGCCGGGCGCGCAAGCCCTCGGCGAAAGCGCCAAGATCATCCGCAAGCACGCCATGTTTGCGCGCAAGCGCGCGGATCGCGAACAGCCGCTCCTCTACCCGCTCAAGCTCCAGTGGATCGACGTCGAGCGTCCGCACCGCCGTCTCGACGCCCGCCTGTGCCTCGCCAAGCTCGGCGAGCGCGCGGGTCAAGGCCGCGAGGGGCGCGTCGAGATGGCCTTCGGCACGATCGGCCGCCGCCTCGAGCCAGCGCTGCGCGTCGGCCAGCAGGCGTTCGGCCCCGTCGGAGCCAAGCGCCGCATGTGCCCGTGCCACGTCCTGCCGGATCTTCTCGGACCCCTGCATCAGACGGCGGGCCGCGTCGAGCCTGCCCTCTTCGCCCGGCTGCGGATCGAGCTTGTCCAACTCCTTGACCGCATGGCGCAGATACTCTTCCTCGGCCGCCACAGCGGCCAGTGCCGCTTGGGCCGCCGCCAGATCGCGGCGCGCCGTGCCCGCCGCTGCCCAGGCCGCCCGCAAGCCGCCAAGGTCGATCCCGGAGAAGGCGTCGAGCAGTTGACGGTGGCCGCGCGGATTCAGAAGGCCCCGGTCGTCATGCTGCCCGTGCAGTTCCACCAGGCGCTCGGACAGTGCCCGCAGCACCTCGCCCGTCGCGCGGCGGTCGTTGATCCAGCCGGTCTTGCGCCCGTCCACGGTCGTGACACGGCGTAGGATCAGCTCATCCTCGACCTCGATCCCCGCCTCGAGCAAGACGGCGCGCGCTGGATGATCGGGGCCAAGGTCGAACGCCGCAGTCACCTCGCCCTGGGACGCACCCTGCCGGACAAGGTCCGCGCGGCCGCGCCAGCCCAGCACGAAGCCGAGCGCGTCGAGGAGGATCGACTTGCCCGCCCCTGTCTCGCCGGTCAACACGTTCAGGCCCGGCTCGAACGCAAGGCTCAGCCGGTCGATGATCAGCATGTCGCGGATGTCGAGGCCCCGAAGCATCAGGCCGCCCCCCGAAGGATCAGAGCCACTCGCCCCGCACGACCTGGCGGTAGACACCGGTCAACCAGCTGTCGCCCTGCGCCTCGAGGCTGAGGCCGCGCCCTGTCAGTAGCCGGAAGCTGTCATCGTAGAAGGGGCTTGCCTGATAGTTATAGCCGAGGATTGCGCCCGCCGTCTGCGCCTCGTCCGTAAGACCGAGGGCGAGGTAGCTCTCCACGAGCCGGTGCAACGCCTCGGGCGTATGAGTGGTGGTCTGGAAATCCTGCACGACGACGCGGAAACGGTTGATCGCAGCCGTGTAATGCCCGCGCTTCAGGTAGTAGCGCCCGATCTCCATCTCCTTGCCCGCGAGATGGTCGAAGGCGAGGTCGAACTTGAGCATCGCCGAGCGGGCGTAGTCGCTGTCGGGATAGGCCTCGATCACCTCGCGCATGCCCTGCAGCGCCTGGAAGGTCAGGCCCTGGTCGCGGCCGACCTCGTCGATCTGGTCGTAGTAGGACAGCGCCAGCAGGTACTGCGCGTAGGGTGCGTCTTCGTCGCCCGGATAGAAGTCGAGGAAGCGCTGCGCCGAGGCGCGCGCCTCTTCGTAATTCTCGTTCCGATGATACGAGAAGGCCTGCATGATGAGGGCGCGCTTGGCCCATTCGGAATAGGGGTAAAGCCGCTCTACCTCGGAGAAATAGCGGATCGCCTCGTCCGGCTGGGCCTGCGCCTCAAGCTCGAACTCGCCGCGCTTGTAGATTTCTTCGGCCGTGAGATTCTCGAGCGACTCGTTGGACGACTGTCCGCCACCGCAGCCCGCGAGCAGAACCACAAGCATGGCGGTGCCGACCCAGCGCGCCCCGGTAGTTCCGCCTGTCATCCGTCCCACCTCGACCGAAAGTCCCGACCGCGGCGACCGGTGCCCCGCGCGTGTTGACGGTTACCTAACACAGATAAATCCGGGGCGCAAAACGGCAATCCACCCCCGAGCCGCTGCGTCAGGCGCGCACCGGCAGATCGGCGGCAATCACGCCGACGCCGGGAAGCTTACGGCCCGACTGGATACCACAGTCGACAAGATCCCAGGCCCCTGGCGAAAGGAACAGCGCCCGCAGAAGCCGGTTGGTCAGGGCATGACCAGCGCGGATGCCGGTGTAGCGACCCAGGATCGGACCGCCCGCCAGTGCAAGGTCACCCAGCGCATCCAGCATCTTGTGGCGCACAGGTTCGTCGTGATGGCGCAGCCCGCCGGGGCTGAGGACCTGATCGCCCTCGACCACGACCGCATTGTCGAGCGAGCCGCCCAATGCAAGGCCACGGGCGCGCATGTCGTCGACATCCTGCTGGCGGCAGAAGGTGCGGCTGTCGGCCAGCTCGCGCACGAAGGCCCCGTTCGACATCTCGAGCGACTTTTCCTGCTGACCGATGGCCGGATCGGCGAAGTCGATGCTGAACGCGATCTCAAGCATCTCGGACGGCTCGAGGCGGGCGACCGCCTCACCGTCGCGGACCTCGACCGCACGCAGAATACGGATCGCCCGGACCGGGGCCGCCTGCGCGGTCAGGCCCCGCGCAAGGAAGGCCTTTACGAACTCGCCCGCGCTGCCATCAAGGATCGGCACTTCGGGCCCGTCGATCTCGATCAGCGCATTGTGGATGCCGCAGCCCGCAAGGGCCGCCATCACATGCTCGATGGTCGAGACGCGCGCGCCCGCCGCATTCTCGATCACCGTGCAGAGGCGAGAGGGAACGACGGCGTCCCAGCGCGCGGGCACCATCACGTCACCCGACGCGATATCCACCCGCCGGAACCAGATGCCGTAGTCGGCAGAGGCCGGACGCACGACCATCCGCACCGCGCGACCGGAATGAAGCCCGACACCCGTGAAGACCACCGGGGACTTGAGAGTATGCTGCACGCTGTTCCTCGACGTTCGGCTTGCGCGGGATAATCCCGTCTTTTCTGCTCACGGTCAGCTAAGCGTGCTGTGTGTCAGTCACAATTCACAGATTGTAACTGCCTGTAACACCATCCCACCCGTCCGGCACCTATCCGCTGTTGCCCCTGCAAGGGCTTGATCTTGCAATGGAAAAGGCCCGGCAAGCCGGGCCCTTGATTGACACATTGTTACCGCCTGCCAGGCCCGTTCAGTTGGCCTGGCGCCGCAGGAACGCCGGGATCTCGATCCGGTCCTCGTCGCCACTCGCCTCGGGCTCGTCGTCATAGCCGGTCACGGGAGGCTGCTGGCGGGCCGACGGCGCCCGCTCGGGGGTCTCGGCACCGCCCGACATCCGCGTGATGAGCGATCCGATGCCGAAGCGGGGCTTTTCGGGCGCACGCGCGGCAGCCGCAGCGGCGGCAGCCGGACGGACCGGGGCCTGGCCCGGGGCTGGGCGCGGCGGCATCTTGGCGGCGGCGGCCTGAAGCCGGGCCAGCGCCTCGGCCGAGGGTTGTCCCAACTGGCGCGCGCGGGGCGCGACGAAAGCAGCTGCGTCCTGGTCGAGCGGCGGCAGCGCGGCGCGCGGCGCCGCGGGCTGGGGCGCAGCTTGCGGGCGATAGGCGGGCGGCGGAAGGTCGTTCGAGGCGTCTTCCTCGTCGAAGAAATCCTCGGCCTCGCCTGCCTCCGAGGCGTCGAACAGCGAGACTTCCTCGGGCACCGGCGCGGGCTGCGGCTCGCGGCGCGGCTCGACGCGGGCAACGGGTGGCTCCTCGCGCGCCGCATAGGCGGGCACAGGCGGCGCTCCGGCGGCCATCGAGCGGCGCGGCACTGCCGCCTCGGCCCGGTTGGCAATGCTTGCATCGATGCCCGTCGCCACCACCGAGACGCGGATCGCGCCTTCCATCTCGGTGTCGAGCGTGCTGCCCACGATGATGTTGGCGTCGGGATCGACCTTCTCGCGGATGATGTTCGCAGCCTCGTCCAGCTCGAACAGCGTCAGGTCGTAACCGCCGGTGATGTTGATGAGAACACCCTTCGCGCCATGCAGGCTGATCTCGTCCAGAAGCGGATTGGCGATCGCCTTTTCCGCGGCCTGCACGGCGCGATCCTCGCCTCGCGCCTCGCCGGTGCCCATCATGGCCTTGCCCATCTCGTCCATCACCGCGCGCACGTCGGCGAAGTCGAGGTTGATGAGGCCGGGACGCACCATCAGGTCGGTGACACCCTTGACGCCCTGATAGAGCACGTCGTCGGCCATCGCGAAGGCCTCGGTGAAGGTGGTCTTCTCGTTAGCCAGACGGAACAGGTTCTGGTTCGGGATGATGATGAGCGTGTCCACGACCTTCTGAAGCGCCTCGACGCCCTCTTCGGCCTGGCGCATCCGCTTGGCGCCCTCGAACTGGAAGGGCTTGGTCACGACGCCCACGGTCAGCACGCCAAGCTCGCGCGCCGCCTGCGCGATGATCGGGGCGGCCCCGGTGCCGGTGCCACCGCCCATGCCTGCGGTGATGAAGCACATATGCGCGCCGGCCAGCTGGTCGACGATCTGCTCGATAGACTCCTCGGCCGCCGCCGCGCCCACTGTGGGCCGTGCGCCCGCGCCCAACCCCTCGGTCACCCGCAGGCCGATCTGGATGGTCGAGTTGGCGCGGCTTTGCATCAGCGCCTGCGCGTCGGTGTTGGCGACGACGAACTCGACCCCTTCGAGGTTCTTGTCGATCATGTTGTTGACGGCGTTGCCCCCGGCACCGCCGACACCGAACACGGTGATCCGGGGCTTCAATTCTTCCCGTTCGGTGTTCATCACGAAATTGAGTGTCATCCGCTTATGTCCTTGTGCCCCGGCCGCCCAGTTGGTCACGGCGCGTCTGCCCGCGCCGAATTGGGGTTATCCCCAGATTATTCGCGATTCTATCCACAGACGCCGCGCAGGTCACGAGAAAAACGTCCCGAACCTACAAAATATGGGTGCAACGCCCCGCCCGTCAGCGGGATTTCGCCAGAGGTGCCAGATGTTGCGGTCACCAGTTATCCTTGAACCATCTGATCGCCCGCTTCAGCGATCTGGCCGGAATACGCTCGCTTGGGATGTCGAAATCCCACCATTCGTCCTGAGGATGCGCGGCGAACAGACAAAGGCCCACCCCGGCGGCAAAGGCGGGGCCGGTCGTCGCCTGCGGCAGGCCCTGAACCCGCAGCGGGCGGCCAAGGCGCACACGCTGCCCCAGGATGCGCGCGGCCAGCCCGTCGAGGCCCGGGATCTGGCTGCCGCCGCCGGTCAGCACGATCTGCTGGCTCGGCAGGTGGTCAAACCCGGCGGCGTCGAGGCGCAGGCGCACCTCCTCGAGGATTTCCTCGACACGGGGGCGCATGATGCCGATCAGCTCGGTCCGGCTGACCGAGCGGCGGTCCTTCTCCCAGTCGCCCGAGTCGCCCTCGATCTCGATCATCTCGCGGTCGTCCATGCCCGTCGCGTGGACCCCGCCGTGGCGGGTCTTGATCCGCTCGGCGGCCGCGACCGACACCTGCAGGCCCTTCGAGATGTCCGAGGTCACATGATCGCCGCCCATCCGCACCGCGTCGGCAAAGATCATGTGCTTCTTGATGAAGATCGACAGGCCCGTCGATCCGCCGCCCATGTCGACGCAGGCCGCCCCCAACTCCTGCTCGTCCTCGACCAGCGAGGAGATGCCCGCGACATAAGCCGACGAGGCGATCCCCGCGAGTTCGAGGTCGCAGCGGTTGATGCAGTAAAGCAGGTTCTGGATCACCGACGCCTCGACCGACAGCAGGTGCATGTCGCAGGCAAGACGGTTGCCGATCTGCCCGCGCGGATCGCCGAGGCCCGAGCGGTGGTCGAGCGCGAAGTTCACGGGCTGCGCGTGCAGCACCTCGCGGCCCGGCCCGATGTCGGGCACGTCGCAGGCCGCAAGCACCCGCGCCACGTCCTGTTCGGTCACGACCGAGTCCTGAAGGTCCCATTCGCCGGCGAGGCCGTAGCTGCGCGGCTCGGCCCCCGAGAAGCAGACGATGGCATGATCGACGCGCACATTCGCCATCTTCTGCGCGGCCTGCACGGCGGTGCGGATCGCGCGCTCGGTCTCGTTCATCACGGCGATCTCGCCGAACCGCACGCCGCGCGATCGGGTGGTCGCAGCGCCTATCACGCGGAACGACGATTGCCCCGCCATCGGGCCGACCCCTTCGGCATCGCGCAGCCGCTCGGGCCCGTCGAAACGCAGGATAAGGCAGGCGATCTTGGAGGTGCCGACGTCGAGGACCGCGATCACGCCCCGCTGCATCGCCGCGCGCCGCATGTTCCGCATCGCGCGCTGGGACTGGTAAAGGTCGGTCATGGCGTGGTGGCTCCGGTCACGGTTGGGCTGCGCGCCTCGCGCAGCTGGGTCAGGGCGTAGGGCGCAAGGCGCAACACGGGGCGGCGCTCGTTGCGAAGGTCGACGGCGCGCACGTCGCGGTCGAGAAGGTCTTCGGCCTGGTCGAGCGCGATCACCCGCTCAAGCGCGCGCACCGCCCCCGTCTCGGGCAGAAGGATGCGCTGGTCGCGGTCGAGCACCACGTCCCAGCGTCGGTCGCCCATCCGCACGAGCCCGCGCAACCGCGGCGTCAGCGGCCCCGCCGTCGCGACCAGCGCCAGCGCCTCGGCCACTGCGCGGTTCGCCCCCTCGCCCGCGATGATCGGCAGATCGGCGCGGTCGGCACGCTCGAACACCCGCGCGATCCGCATCCCCTCGTTGTCGAGCAGCGACAACTCGGTCTCGGTGCGCCAGATCACCACGGGCTGACGCTCGACCACCGAGATCTGAAGGACGCCGCCCATCCGAACCATGAGGTCCGCCTTCGCAACGGCGTCCAGCTCTTCGATCCGCGCGCGCGTCGCTTCCATGTCCAGCTCGAAGGACGAAAGCGGGAACTTCAGGTCAAGCTTGGCGCGGATCGCCTCGCCCAGCGCGGGCGAGGCCCCGTCGATGGCCAAAAGGTTGACCATGAACTCGGGACGTTCCTCGACGGCGTCCCAGGTCGCGGCCCAGGCACCTGCGATCTGCAGGCGGCGGGTGTCGTCCGACAGGTAAAGGCCGATGCCGAAGGTCACGATGAAGGTGGGCAGGCCGACCCGCAGCAACGAGCGGAACAGGGGCGTCAGCCAGAGGCGGTGCAGGCGGTAGGCCGCCCGGCTTGGGGCAGGATCGCGGGGCGCAGCGCTTACCTGTTGCATGAGGCGTCCTTCACGATCCAGTCGCACAGCGCCGGAAAGCCGATGCCGACGAAGGCCGCCTGTTCGGGCGACAGCGAGGTCGGCGTCATGCCGGGCTG
>JANPJD010000166.1:0-7228 GCA_031425325.1 Rhodobacterales bacterium
AAACCGGCGTCGTCGAGTTCGCCAAGGGCTTATCAGCGCAAGGGTATGAGCTGGTGAGCACCGGCGGCACCGCAAAGGCGCTCCGCGACTCGGGACTCCAAGTCAAAGACGTCGCCGAGATCACCGGCTTCCCGGAGATGATGGACGGACGCGTCAAGACCCTGCACCCCATGGTCCACGGAGGACTGCTGGGTGACCTCCGCCTCGAAACCCATCGCAAGGCGATGGACGAAGCGGGCATCTCCCCCATCTCTATCCTGTGCGTCAACCTTTACGCGTTCGAGAAAACGGTCAGCGGTCCCCACACGCTGGAAGAGGCGATCGAGTCGATCGACATCGGCGGCCCCGCGATGATCCGGGCCGCGGCAAAGAACCACCGCTTCGTGAACGTCGTGGTCGATCCGGCCGACTATCAGGGCCTTCTGTCCGAGCTTGCCAAGCACGATGGTGCGACGAGCCTGACGTTCCGCCAGAAGATGGCGCTGACCGCCTATTCGCGCACTGCAGCCTATGACGCGGCGGTCTCGGGCTGGATGGCGGGCGCGCTGAACGAGGCCGCGCCGCGCCGCCGCGCCTTCGCCGGGACGCTGGCCCAGGGGCTGCGCTATGGCGAGAACCCGCATCAGGCGGCGGCCTTCTATCGTGACGGCTCGGGCCGCGCCGGGGTGGCGACAGCGACCCAGTGGCAGGGCAAGGAGCTGTCGTACAACAACATCAACGATACCGATGCCGCCTGCGAGCTGGCGGCCGAGTTCGCGGACGGCCCGCCCGCCTGCGTGATCGTAAAGCACGCGAATCCCTGCGGTGTGGCGACTGCGCCAACGCTGGCCGAGGCCTATGGGCGCGCCTACGACTGCGACCGGACGAGCGCATTCGGCGGGATCGTGGCGCTGAACCGCCCGCTCGACGCAGCGACAGCGGAACGGATCGTCGAGATTTTCACCGAGGTGGTGATCGCGCCGGGGGCCGACGATGCCGCCCGCGCGATCTTTGCGGGGAAGAAGAACCTGCGGCTTTTGACGATCGACGGCCTGCCTGATCCGACAGCACCCGGCCTGTCCTTCCGTCAGGTCGCTGGCGGCTTTCTGGTTCAGGACCGCGACGCGGGCCGCATCACGGCGGACGACCTGAAGGTCGTCACCCGGCGCAAACCGACCGAGGCCGAGATCGCGGACCTTCTGTTCGCCTGGCGTGTCGCCAAGCACGTAAAGTCGAACGCCATCGTCTATGCGCGGGGCGGGGCTACCGTCGGGATCGGCGCAGGCCAGATGAGCCGGATCGATTCGACCCGGATCGCCGCGCGCAAGGCCGCCGACATGGCCGAGGCGCTGGGCCTGACCGCCGTGCCGACGCAGGGCTCCGTCGTGGCATCCGACGCCTTCTTCCCCTTTGCCGACGGCCTCGTCGCTGCCGCCGAGGCGGGGGCCACGGCGATCATCCAGCCCGGAGGCTCGATGCGCGACGACGAGGTGATCGCCGCGGCCGACGCGGCGGGGTTGGCAATGGTCTTCACCGGCCAGCGTCATTTCAGGCACTGACCATGCGGACAGCGAATCTCGTGGCCCTCGTGATCTTCGTCCTGGACCAGGTGACGAAGATCGGCGTCGTCTGGGGGCTGAACCTTGCACAGCGGGGCGAGATCGACGTGCTTCCGCCCTTCCTCAACCTTCGGATGGCGTGGAACGAGGGGATCAACTTCGGGTTGCTGTCCAGTGACATCGACTGGATGCGCTGGGTGCTGATCGCGGTCGCGCTTGCCATCTCGGTCTGGGTCTGGCTCTGGGTGCGCCGCGAGGAACCGACGCGGCGGGTGCAGGTCTCGGCGGGCCTTTTGATCGGCGGGGCGCTGGGCAACGTGGTGGACCGGGTCCTGTATGGTGCGGTCGCCGATTTCCTGAACATGTCCTGCTGTGGCATCGAGAACCCCTATGCGTTCAATGTGGCCGACATCTCGATCTTCGTCGGCGCGATCGGACTTGTGCTGTTCACCGGCAATGAAAAGCCCAAGCGGCGCAGGCGGCCAAAGACCCCGTGACGTGTCCGGCGCTTTGCGATAAGGACAGCAAAACGGACTGTGCAGGAGACGGGGCATGACGGCAGGACCACGCGCGCTGGCATTCGCCATGGTCGCCGTGCTGACCCTCTCGGCATGCGGTGACGGCGACGACACACCCGAGTTGATGAACCTTCAGGCGCAGGGCAACGGGCCGGACGAGTTCGGCATCGTGCCGTTCAAGCCGCTTGAACTGCCCCAGAACCTCGCCGAGTTGCCGCCGCCCGCGCCGGGCGGCGCAAACCGCACCGACGCGACCCCGCAGGCGGACGCCATCGCAGCGTTGGGCGGCAATCCGAATGCCGTAAGCCGCAGCGGGTCCGTGCCAGCAAGCGACGGCGGACTTTACAACTATGCCGCGCGCTATGGCGTGGCGCCCGACATCCGCCAGACGCTTGCCGCCGAGGACCTCGAGTTCCGGCGCGACAACAACGGGCGCATCCTTGAGCGGTTGTTCGACGTGAACGTCTATTACCGCGCTTATGAGCGTCAGTCGCTTGATCAGCACAGCGAACTCGAGCGGTGGCGGTCGGCCGGCGCGCGCACCGTCTCGGCCCCGCCCCGGCTGGACGGCGAATAGCTTCACAAGCGCGTTGCCCGGGCCTGCGCCGGGTTGAAGGGCCTTGCCCTGAGGACGTAGCCTTACGCCAAACAATGCAGGCGCCCCGATGAATCATTTCCTTCAGGCTGGCCTTCTTGGCCTGTCCTTGTCGCTGTCGTCCCCCCTCGCCGCGCAGGAGGTGACGGACTTCACGCTTGAAAACGGCCTTCAGGTCGTGGTGATCGAGGATCATCGCGCCCCGGCGGTGGTGCAGATGCTGTGGTACAAGGTGGGGGCCGCCGACGAGGTGGCAGGCACGTCCGGGATCGCCCACTTCCTTGAGCATCTGATGTTCAAGGGCACCGAGACGGCCGGCCCCGACGCCTTTTCCGATGCCGTCGAGGCGCAGGGCGGCAGCCAGAACGCCTTCACGTCCTGGGACTACACCGCCTATTTCCAGCGCGTCGCTGTCGACCGTCTCGATCTTATGATGGAATTCGAGTCCGACCGGATGCGCGGCACGCTTATCACCGAAGAGGATGTCGCGACCGAAAGGCAGGTTATCCTCGAAGAGCGGGCGCAGCGGATCGACGGCGATCCGGGCGCACTCTTCGACGAGCAGATGCAGGCGGCGCAGTATCTGAACCACCCCTACGGTCGCCCAATCATCGGCTGGCGGCACGAGATGGAAACGCTGGACCGCGACGACGCGCTGCAGTTTTACCGCATCCATTATGCGCCCAACAATGCGGTCCTCGTGATCGCGGGCGACGTCTCGCCCGAAGAGGTCAGGCGGCTTGCGACGATGCATTACGGGCCAATCGAGCCGACCGTCGGACTCGCTCCGCGCCAAAGGCCGTCCGAGCCGCCGCAGCTTGCCGAGCGGCGGCTCTCGATGTCGGATGCCCGCGTCTCGCAGCCCTATGTGACGCGCAGCTACCTTGCGCCCCGCCGCCAGACCGGCGCGCAGCAGGAGGCGGCCGCCCTGACCGTGCTGGCCGAGGTGCTGGGCGGGAACGGCACGACCTCGGTCCTTGGTCGGGCGCTGACGATCGATGCTCCGACAGCGGTCTATGCGGGCGCGTCCTACACGGGCGACAGGCTTGACAGTGGCGAGTTTTCGCTGGCCGTCGTGCCCCTGCCGGGCGTGACCCTCGCCGAGGCGGAGGCCGCGATGGATGTGGCAATTGCCGCCTTCCTGGCGGAGGGCGTAGATCAGGCGGCGCTCGACCGCATCAAGACGCAGGTGAAGGCCGCGCAGATCTACTCTCAGGACAGTGCCGGTGCTCTCGCGCAGCGCTATGGCGAGGCGCTGTCAATCGGGCTGACGGTCGAGGACGTCAAGACCTGGCCGGATGCGCTTCAGGCCGTGACCGCCGAGAATGTCATGGCCGCCGCGCGGGCCGTCCTCGACCGTCGCCGGTCGGTGACCGGACATCTCGACACCGCCCCGGAGGCCACCCCATGACCCTGTTTCGTTTCTTTCCGGCGCTCTTGGGCCTGCTGCTGGCCCTGCCTGCCGCTGCTGCGGTCGAAGTCCGCGAAGTGACCTCGCCCGGCGGCATCACCGCCTGGCTGGTCGAAGAGCCGGACCTGCCGTTCCTTGCCCTCGAGGTGCGCTTCAAGGGCGGCACCAGCACGGACCTTCCCTCGAAGCGTGGGGCGATCAACCTGATGGCCGCCACGCTCGAAGAGGGGGCGGGCGAACTTGACGCGCAGGGCTTCGCCGAGGCGCGCGAGGCGCTTGCCGCGCGCTTCGGATTCTCGGCCGGGCGCGACAGCATCAGCGTCTCGGCCCGGATGCTGACCGAAAACCGCGACGCCGCGATCGAGCTTCTTCGCAGCGCGCTGATCGAACCGCGCTTCGACGAGGCGGCGGTCGAACGGGTGCGCGGGCAGGTGCTGTCGGGGCTTGTCGCCGAGACGACCGATCCCGGCAGCATCGCGCGGCGCACCTTCGAGGCCATCGCGCATCCGGACCACCCCTATGGCTCTGCGGGCGACGGCACCCCCGAAAGCGTCGCGGCGCTGACGCGCGACGATCTGATCGAGGCGCATCGCGCCGTGATGACGCGGGACCGCATGTACGTCTCGGTCGTGGGCGACATCACCGAGGCCGAGGTCGGGTCCATGCTGGACCGTCTGCTGGGCGATCTGCCCGACATCGGGCGGCAGATGCCCGGCCGCGCCGAGTGGCAGGCCGAGGGCGGCGTGACCGTGGTGCCGTTCGACGCGCCCCAGTCGGTCGTGCTGTTCGGTCAGGCGGGCATCCGCCGCGACGACCCGGATTTCTTCCCCGCCTTCGTCCTGAACGAGGTGCTTGGCGGCGGACGCTTTTCAGCACGGCTGATGACCGAGTTGCGCGAGAAGCGGGGTCTTACCTATGGCGTGTCGACCTCGCTTTTGCAGATGGACCTCGGCGAGCGGATCGTCGGACAGTTCTCGACGGCCAATGCCAGCGCCGCGGAGGCCATCGCGCTCGTCCGCGACGATTGGGCGCGTCTCGCTACCGAAGGCATCACCGAGGCAGAGCTTGCAACGACCAAGACCTATCTGACCGGCGCCTACCCCTTGCGGTTCGATGGCAACGCAGCGATCGCGGACATCCTTGTGGGGATGCAGCTTGACGGTCTGCCCCCCGGGTACATCGCCACGCGCAATGCGCTGGTCGAGGCCGTGACCCTGCAGGACGTGCAGCGCGCCGCGTCGCGCCTTCTGCAAGCCGATGCGCTTCGCTTCGTCGTTGTGGGTCAGCCCGAGGCGCTGTCGTCGACTGAGTGAGAGCGCACCTTCGCGGTGGCCGAATCTCGGCTCGGCTGCTATCTCTGGTGGCATGAAGATCGACACGCCCAAGATAAGGCCCGTCATCCGTCAGCTTGATGAAGCAGCGATCAACCGGATCGCGGCGGGCGAAGTCGTGGAGCGGCCCTCTTCGGCGGTCAAGGAACTGGTCGAGAATGCCCTCGATGCCGGGGCGCAGCGGATCACGGTGGACTACGCCGACGGCGGCAAGACCCTGATCCGGGTGACCGACGATGGCTGTGGCATGACGGCGGACGACCTGCCGCTGGCGCTGTCGCGCCACGCCACGTCGAAGATCGACGGCACCGACCTTCTGGCGATCTCGAGCTTCGGCTTTCGGGGCGAGGCGCTGCCCTCGCTTGGGGCCGTGGGGCGGCTGACGATCACCTCGCGCGCGGCGGGCGCGGATGCGGCGCAGATCGCCGTCAGCGGCGGTCGGATCGAGGCGGCGCGCCCGGCGGCGCTTGCGCGCGGTACGGTGGTCGAGTTGCGCGACCTGTTCTTTGCGACACCGGCGCGGCTGAAGTTCCTGCGGACCGACCGCGCCGAGGCGCAGGCCATCGCCGAGGTCATCCGCCGACTTGCCCTCGCCGAACCCTCGGTCGGTTTCGTCCTGCGCGACGTATCAGGCGGCGGCGAAGGGCGCGTCACGTTCCGTGCCGATCCGGTGCCGGGCACGTTCCGCGAGGCGCTTGCCGCGCGCGGGGCGCAGGTTCTGGGCGACGACTTTGCCGACAACGCCCTTTGGGTCGAAGTCGAGGAAGACGGTCTGCGCCTGACCGGCCACGCAGCCCTGCCGACCTATTCGCGCGGGGCGGCCGTTTCGCAGTTCCTTTGCGTGAACGGGCGGCCCGTTCTTGACCGGATGCTGATGGGGGCGCTTCGGGCGGCCTATCATGACCTGCTGTCGCGCGACCGGCATCCAGCGGCGGTGCTGCGACTCGACTGCGATCCGCAGCGGGTCGACGTGAACGTGCATCCCGCCAAGGCCGAGGTGCGCTTTCGCGAACCGGCTGCGGCGCGCGGGTTGATCGTAAGCGGCCTGCGCCGCTGCCTGGCGGAGGGCGCACGGCGCTCTTCCTCGACAGTCGGGGCGGGGGTGATGGCCGCGATGCAGCCCCGCGTCTATCAGATGGACCGGGCCGCGATGCCTCGCTTTTCGCAGGCCCCCATGGGCTTCGCCGAGGCCCCGGCGGCCCGGGTCGAGCCCGCGCTTGCCGCCGAGGGCCCGCTGGGTGCAGCCCGCGCGCAACTGCACGAGACCTACATCCTGGCACAGACGCCGACGGGGCTTGTCATCGTCGATGCCCATGCCGCCCATGAGCGGCTGGTCTACGAACGCCTGAAACGCCAACTGGCCGAGACGGGTATCCCCGCGCAGGCGCTCCTGATCCCGGAGATCGTCGATGTGACCCCCGCCGAGTCCGCGCGCCTGCTGGACTTCGCGCCCGAATTGGCCCGGCTTGGCCTTGTCGTCGAGCCGTTCGGCGGCAGCGCCATCGCTGTGCAGCAGGTGCCGGCGATCCTCGGTCAGATCGATGCCGCGGCCCTGATCCGCGATGTGTTGGACGAATTGGCCGAGGCCGGGACAAGCGCGCTCGTGCAGTCGCGGATCGAGGCGGTCCTGAGCCGCATGGCCTGCCACGGCTCGGTCCGCTCCGGGCGGCAGATGCGGGCCGAAGAGATGAACGCGCTCTTGCGCGAAATGGAGGCGACACCGATGTCGGGCCAGTGCAACCACGGGCGGCCCACCCATGTGGAGTTGCGCCTGGCCGACATCGAGCGGCTGTTCGGCCGCACATGACCCTGTCGCTTCCCGAGGGGGTGGACCC
>JANPJD010000167.1:0-1854 GCA_031425325.1 Rhodobacterales bacterium
CCGGTGTGGCCCCAGTCGCTGTGCCCAAGGACGTAAAGGGTGCGCTTCAGCTTGTTGCGCCAGATGGAACGACGGCCCAAGCAAAGTACTAGCCGGTCAGAACAGCCTGTAAACTCGTCGCAAGGAAGCCAACTGCAGAAAGTGAGAACTGAGGTATCGTGTTTCGCCGGTTGTTTAGCGACGATGTAATCCAACACCTAGGACCTCCGTGACTAACAATACATGTCTGAACGCCTTGCAGCGGTTTAAGAAGTTGTGTGCAAGTTCATCCTTCGCCGAAGGCGACCATCACATCGGATGGTCGCCTTCGGCAGTGGAGTTCACGGCGCGCGCATCTCGGCATACTCGCCAGCTGTACGAAGTGTCAGCGTGACTGGCGCATCGGTCCTGTTGCGCCAGAACCAGCCGTGGTTGCCGGTGAAGGCTGCCACCAGCTCGCCTGCCTGTTCCGGAACGGCGCGGCCTTGTTCGTAGCTGATGCTCTGTCCGCCGCCGTCGGCATGGGTGTCGTAGTTGACGACACCGCCGTTCGCGGTCCAGGCGAAGCGGGCGACTTGGCCTTCCTCCATCACAAGCTTCACCTCGATCCCCTCGCCGGGGGCAAGAGTGTAGCTGACCTCGTCACGCCATTCTGGAGCCGCAGAGGCGGCTTCGGTAGCCTCAGCTACCGCCACCTCGACGGGGTCGGGGGTCACGGCGACGGGGACTTCGGCGACCGGAGCGGGCGGGGGTGCAGGTTCGGGCGCAGGAGCCGGTTCTGCTGTGCTGACGGGGGCACCGATCACTGTGGCAAGGGCGGCAAGCTGGGCATCGATCCTGTCAAGGCGTTGCAAGACCTCCTCAGGCACCAAGGCGGCAGTCGGGATTGCGGGGGCCACGGCCGAAGCTACGGCCGCCTGTGCATCGGCCTCTGCCTCGGCGGAGAGCTGTTGCTTGATCTCGCCCATCTCGGTCAGGCCGGTCAGCGCACCGACGCCGGTCGGGTCGATGCCATACTCGGCGGGCAGCCAGAAAAGCACGAGGATTGCCCCGGCCGCCCCTGCCGCGATCAGGGTGGACCGGATCAGGCCGCCGGGGGTAGCGGGCACTGACTGGACGTTTGTTGCCAGGGTGCGGGGTTCCGCCCGCAGGGGGGCTTTCGGGGTATCAAAACGGTTGGTCATGGGTCAGCCCTCCTTTCAGGCGACAAAATAGCCGGTGATCTGCAAGCCCATCAGGGCAAAGCCAGCCACCATCATCAGGACATTCGCGGCATAAGCCTGCCGGGCAAAGGCAGGTCGCGCCCGCCAGTGCGTCATCGCGGTCAGGATCAGGGCGAGTGCCATCAACTGGCCAAGTTCGACCCCGACGTTGAACGCAATGAGGTTGCCCAGCAGCCCGTCAGGCGAGATGTCATAGCCCTGAATCTTGGTGGCCAGACCAAAGCCATGCAGCAGTCCGAAGATCAGCGTCGCGGCCTTGGTATCCGGCTGCACCCCGAACCACAGCCGGAATGCGCCGAGGTTGTCGAGCGCCTTGTAAACCACCGAAAACGCGATGATCGCATCGATGATGTAGGCGTTGATCGAAATTGACCACCAGACACCCGCGATCATCGTGACCGAATGGCCTATGGCAAAGATGCTGACGTAGGTGGCGATGTCCTTTGACCGGTAGAGAAAAAAGACTACCCCGGCGAGGAACAGGAGGTGATCGTAACCCGTCACCATATGCTTGGCGCCGAGGTAGATGAAGGCGATGGGGCGAAAGCCCGTCACCTCTTGCACATAGCCTGCGTCGCCTTCGGTGACGTTATGGGCAAGGGCCGCGCCTGCCAGAAGCAGGGAGGCAAGAAGGGTGCAGAGCGCAGCAAGG
>JANPJD010000168.1:0-7088 GCA_031425325.1 Rhodobacterales bacterium
ATCTCTCAAAAACGATCACCAAAGACCAAAGATATACCCGTCCCATTAACCAATGGGACACCGGCGCGGGGTGGAGCAGCCCGGTAGCTCGTCAGGCTCATAACCTGAAGGTCACAGGTTCAAATCCTGTCCCCGCAACCAGTTTAACTAAACAAAATCAATCGCTTAAGAGCCGCCCTCACGGGCGGCCTCTTGCGTTCGAAATCCCAGGTCAACAATAGGTCAACAAAACAGGGCAAACTGCGACGCGGGCGGCAGCGTGACGCTCTTGGCTGGCGGCAAGAACCCCGGTGGTGTCCACTAGCGATGGTGGACACTATCCGGGCAGATCGTCTGAGAGCGGTCTGTGGTCCGTCATCAGCTTCGGACCTCCTGCCCCTTGGGTCAGGCGGTCAGTGTCATCGCTGCCGTTGCCAACATGGCAAAACCTGTGATCACCAGTAGCCCGCGCGAGACGATGATGGCGCTCTGCGATAGCGCCAGTATCCCTCGCCCAAAGGCGGCAGCTGCGAGCGCCACCGTGCCCAGCACGAGAGCTACCCCCAACATTAACATGAAGGCAAAGCCGATGCCTGCAAGCGTTACGCCCCTCGCGGCGGCGAAGGTCATCACGAACAAGGTCAGGGGGCATGGGATCAGGCCCGCCGCGACCCCGAACCATCGTCCGCCCGCCGAATGTACGTGCCCCGAAACGCCCTGCCAGATCAGCCAGGCACCCGACAGGCCCAGTAAAGCGCGGCTCAGGTCTTCCAGCAAAGGGGCTCGCCCTGCCTCGTCCCGCGCTATCGATACGACGGGAAGCGCGATCAGCACGATCAGGACGGACATGCTGATATGTGTGGCGGCCAGGGTGAAGGCGGTCCGCAATGCTTCACCCCGGCGTGCCCCGGTTCCGACCAACCAGACCGCCAAAACGGTCTTGGAATGGCCCGGTGTCAGTGCATGGGCTGCGCCGAAGAAAACTGCCCACGGGGCAAACATGATCAGCAGGGACCAATCGCCCGTCTCGGCGAAGGCCCGCAAGGTTGACGCCACGTCTGCCAGAATTCCGCGCTGCACCCCGACGAGCCAGTGCCAAAGGGAGAACAACTCAGACAGAACAGCGGACATCATCGGGGAAAGTGTCCTTTCGTGCGCGACGGACGCGGGGTGCCATGGACCGTCGGTAGCAGGGGTGTCTCAGACCAGGGCGCAGACTCCGAGCGCCCGGACACTGTCATGCGGCCTTGGGCCAGCGGCGGTGCAGGTCGTCGATCACGAAGGGATGGGCGTGGTGCGCCCCGTTTTCCGACAGGTGCGGATGATCCGGTGGCAGGTCGGGATGGTCATGGGGCAGCACGGCGCTGCCCTCCGCGGGCCATATCCGCAGCGCGGCAGCCAGCCCGACCGCGCCGATCCCGGCCAGGACCAGCGCCGCCGCCGACAGCCCGGCACCAGCGCCGATCCAGCCTGCCAGCGGATAGGTCACCAGCCAGCAGGCGTGCGACAGCGCGAATTGCGCGGCAAAGACGGCGCCCCGGTCGGCCTCGCGGGCGGACCGGTTGATGATCCGCCCGATCGGCGTCTGCGTCAGGGAAAAGCCGAAACCGATCACCGCCCAGAGCGTGATCAGACCCGCCAGCCCGCCCACGAGCGGCACCAGCGCCACGCCTGCAACCATCAGGCCCGCGCCGCCGATCATCACCGGGCGATCCTCCAGCCGGCCAAGGATGCGCGGCAACAGGAAAGCCGCCAACATCGACCCCGCGCCGAAGCCCGCAAAGGCCAGCGCCACGGCCTGCCCGCCCAACCCCAGCCGGGCCTGCACCAGCACGACCGTGTTGACATAGACCATCGCCCCGGCGGCAGCGACGGCAGCCTCCATCACCATCAGCCCGCGCAGGCGGGGCGTGGCCAGATAGATGCGGACCCCTTTGGTCACATCGCCCCAGAAGTGGCTGTCTTCGGCCCGCGCCCGATCCGGCAGGCGCGCCGTCACCACCAGGAGGGCCGAGGCTGCAAAGCCCAGAACCGTGCCCGCAAACAGAACCGGAAAGCTCACCACCGTCAGCAGCAGCGCCGCGATCATCGGCGAGGCGAGCTGTTCCAGATCCTCGGCAAGGCGTAGCAGCGACAGGGCGTTGGTGTAGTCTTCCTCGTCCTTCAAGACGTCCGGGATCACCGCCTGGAAGGCCGGGCCGAACCCGGCCGAGGCCGCCTGCAACAGGAAGATCAGCACATAAATCTGCCAGACCTGATCGACAAAGGGCAGGCAGGCGATGACCACCGCCCTGATCAGGTCCATCGCCACTAGAAAGGCCCGACGGGGAAGGCGCTCGGCGACGGCGGCGGCCAGCGGGGCCAATGTGACATAGGCCACCATCTTGATCGCCAGCGCGGTGCCCAGAACCGCACCCGCGTTGTCGCCCGCCAGTTGCCAGGCCAGAAGGCCAAGGGCGACTGTTGCCAGACCCGTTCCCACCAGCGCCACGACCTGTGCGGCGAACAGGTGGCGAAAGACCGGATTGCGCAGGGTCTTCAGCATCTAGAGCAGCTTTGTCAGCGATTTGATCTCAGCCAGATCATGCGCGCCGCCAGCGCCCAGACAATGGTCGATGTGGTCATGGATCACCGCGCGCTTTGCTTCGGCGACGGCCCGTTCGACGGCATGCAACTGCGTTGCGAGGTCAAGGCAGGGGCGTCCCTCCTCGATCATCGCGATGACGCGCCGCAGGTGCCCTTCGGCACGTTTCAGCCGGGTGGCGATGGCGGGATGGCTTGCATGGGCATGCGGTTCTGACATATGCAGGGCGTAACCCCCCCAGGGGGATAATACAAGAAACAAGAGTGGCCCCGGCAAGAGGGCGACCGTGAGGATGCAGATGGGTCTGTTCGACCGGATCATTCGGGTGTTGGCCGCATGCGTGCTGCTTTTGTCCCTGGGCACGGCCCCGGTGACGGATGCCGTCACCCATGGCCCCGGAGCGCTGGTTGCCGAGGCCGACCATGCGGCATGGCATGCCGAACGGGCCGCCCAGTCCCACGCCGACAGCCATTCCCACCATGACGCAACCGACCATGATCATTCCGCATCGGTCATTCTGGCATCGCAAGATGGCCAGACGGTCGATTTCCGGTCGGTGATCGAACTGAACGGGCTGCCCGCCCTGTTGCCAACGATTCACGACGGACCAAGGCGCCCGCCCCGTGACAGCAATCCGATTGCCTGAGCAGGTCTTGCCCGAACAGGGCGCGGCCCCGATCACCCTTTTTGCATACAGGACACTGTCATGATACCTTCGCTCCGGATGCCCCTGCGCATCTGGCCTTTCCTTGCAACCGTTGTTCTTGCCCTGCAGATGGCGGGCACGGCGCTGGCCCATAACGTGACCGAAGGCGATGCCGGTTACGTTCAGGAAGTCTCGGGCTTCCATCCGATCCCGTTCCTCTATCTGGGCGCCAAGCACATGGTGACCGGCTACGACCACATCCTCTTTCTCCTGGGCGTGGTGTTCTTTCTGTACCGATCCAGGGATGTGGCGCTGTATGTCAGCCTTTTCGCGATCGGCCATTCGATCACGATGCTGGCCGGGGTCTGGTTCAACATCCAGGTCAACCCCTACATCATCGACGCGATCATCGGCTTTTCGGTGGTCTACAAAGCGCTCGACAACCTCGGTGCCTTCAAGCGCTGGTTCGGGGTGCAACCCGATACCCGGGCCGCGACGCTGATCTTCGGCCTGTTGCACGGCTTTGGCCTTGCCACGAAAATCCTCGACTACGACATCGCGCCGGACGGGCTCTTGGGCAATCTGATCGCCTTCAACGTCGGCGTCGAACTTGGCCAGTTGCTGGCCCTGTCGATCATCCTGATCGCCATGGGGTTCTGGCGCAGGTCGGTCGGGTTCTGGGGTCAGGCCTATACCGGCAACGTCGTGATGATGTCGGCGGGCTTTCTTCTTGTCTTCTATCAGCTGACGGGCCTCGCGCTCTCGTGAAAGGAAAAGCCATGCACAACGCACAGAAACCGAACCTCGACGACCTGCCGACCTCGCGCCAGCTGTGGCGGTCCACGGCCATCGCGGCGGGGGTGGCGGCGGTGATCCTCGTCACCGTGGTCTGGCCTTCGGAATACGCGATCGATCCGACCGGCATCGGCGGCGTCCTTGGCCTGACCGAGATGGGCGAGATCAAGACCCAGCTTTCGGAAGAGGCCGAGGCCGACCGCCTGATGAAGGAAGGGGCGGTCGAACCGCAATCCTTCCTCGCGCCTGCGCTCCTCGACGCGATCTTCGGCGCGTTCGTCGGCGCCGCACATGCGCAGGAAACGCCCGCCTGGCGCGACGAGATCACTTTCGGGCTGGAACCGGGCCAGGGGATCGAGATCAAGCTCGTCATGGCCGAAGGCGCTGTCGCCCCGTTCGAGTGGAAAGTCGAAGGCGGTGCGGTCAACTTCGACATGCACGGCGACGGGTCGGGCAACGAGATCAGCTATGAAAAGGGCCGGGCCGCCCCGGAGGCAACGGGCGAACTGACCGCCGCCTTCGCTGGCAACCACGGCTGGTTCTGGCGCAACCGCGGCGACGCCCCGGTGACCGTAACGCTGCGGGTGATGGGCGACTATACAGAGATCAAGCGCTTCGATTGACGTTCACCTGAGCGAGTGCCGGTTTCGCCCGGCTTTCGATGCAAAGACCGGCGGGGCCCCGAACAAAGGGCCCCGCCTGCGGCTTGTCGGAAGTTCGCTCCACAATGCACAGCTGCGCCAGCTAAACCTTCCGGTTCGCGATCCCGTGGCGCAAGGGTGCCGAGGACGCGGGATGTGCACTGCCTTCAACCGCCTTTGGCGCAGTCGGTCATTCATGCGCCCGAGCCTGATGCCTTGGCGGAAGGCATTCCACGATCGCAATCCGCTCACCCAGCCATGCCATCACGTTGACCGCCATGCTGTTGCCCAGCGCCTTGTAGCGCGGCCCGTCTGGTGTCCAGTTCCTGCGACGCCAGGGCACGTCGGTGTAGTCGTCGGGGAACCCTTGGAGGCGCTCGCATTCACGCGGCGTCAGCCGCCGGACCGCCCAGATCAGTTCCTTTGCCTCTTGCGCCACGTAGCTGCGGGATGATCCGCCGGAGGCGGCGCGGATGCTGGCAGTAGCGTGCGGACCCTCGGGCATCGCCCCTCCCTCTCGGCCGCGCAGATCAAATGCCACCGCCTGCGGCACTGTTCGCGCCTCAAGCGTGTAGGCCGCGCCGTCCTGGCGGAACGCGGCCCCGTCCGGCCCGGCGGCGGGGTTTTCGCTGACGGCGCGTTCCTGGATCGCGATGGCGATCTGACCGCCGCCGTTGGCCTGGCTCGCGGCATTGTTCATCGCCCGCAGGGTCGGGGCGGTGTCGCCTGCGTCGGCGCCGTAGTCCTTGGCCGAGAAGGCGATGGGCACCAGCGGCGTGCCGCGTCCGGTGCCGTCCTCGCTCGCATCGAAGCCACCGGCGCGGAGGGAATGCGCCACCGCGATGATCCCGACATTGTCTTCGGCCCTCGGCATCTTCGCATCCCGCGCCGCCAGCGCGCTCGACACCGCCGGGATCAGCCCGCCGTCGAGATCGAAGTCGGTGCCGAGCCCGCCACCGCCTGAAGGGCGCGCTGCAAGGGTGGGGGCAGCGTCTTGCCGCGACCGACGGCCCGGCGGAGGATTCCCGCGCAGGCTTTCGGGGTCAAGAAGTACCGCTGCGGCAGGTCGCCAGTCTCCAAGATATCCGACAACGAACACACGTCGCCGCCGTTGGGGAACGGCTCCGGGAAAGCGGCATGTTCGCACAAACTGAGCGTCCAGCACTCGGTAGGCCCAGCCATACCCGAGTTCCCCCAGGCCCCCGAGGAAGGCACCAAAATCCCGTCCCTTGCCCGATGACAGGACACCGGGCACGTTCTCCCAAACCACCCAACGGGGCCGGTATTTTGCGCAAGTCGAACAGGCTGGCCGATTTCAAGCGAAACCCTCAAGCCTTCATTGAACTTGTGGGTGAAACCATAAATCGGACCAAGCGCCAAGCGCTTGTCGATGGTATCCGGTATCAGCGGATCGGTGATGAAGCCTACTTTGCCCAAGAGCTTTTCGAGCAGGAGGAGCTGATGGGCTACATGAAGAACATGGTGACCGACACAACCAAGTCGGTCTACGAGCATGTCGTCTATGACTCGGGCGTCGAGAGGACATTCGCCGAGCAGCTTGAAAAGAACACTGCGGTCAAGGTGTTCGCGAAACTACCGGGCTGGTTCAAGGTGCCGACGCCGCTAGGGTCATATAATCCGGACTGGGCGATCCTTGTGGAGGAAGAAGGGGCCGAAAGGCTCTACTTCGTGGTCGAGACCAAGGACAGCCTGTTCACCGACGATCTTCGGAGCAGTGAAGCGGCAAAGATCAATTGCGGCAAGGCGCACTTCCAAGCTCTTTCCGAAGGCAACGACGGAATTCGCTACATCAAGGCGAGGACCGTAGACAACATTTTCGAGGGGGCGAACTGAGAACGGGTCAACAATAGGTCAACCGGTCTACCTACCTCGTTCCCCGTTTGGGTTACCTTTGTTTCCGTCGGCTGCGGTTGGATGCGGCAAGGTAGTCAAATCAGATCAAGGGCTTGTCGCGTAACCTGTTGATTTCTATAGGGCTGTTGTTCTCCTTTCGGGGCGCCTCATAACCTGAAGGCCGCAGGTTCAAATCCTGCCCCCGCAACCAAAATTAACCAACTCAGCTCAAACCGCCCCGCTCCAGCGGGGCTTTTTGCGTTCTGGTCCGGCCCAATGAGTGCCTTCAGTGCGCCATCCAGTGCGACCACAGGCTGGCCTCCCTCCCAGCTCATCGTCACGCACTCGATGAGTCCGCGGATCACCTCGCGCGCAGGCCCTGTAAAGCAATAGCCGGACCGAAAACCTCGTCAGCTTGCCGCTGCACAGCGCGGCACTCGACGCGCAGAAGGCTTTCCGCTAGGTCGGCGAGACTGAAGGGAGAGGCACTATGCGGGTCGTGTTCATGGGCACTCCGGGCTTCGCCGTTCCGGCGCTGCGGGCGCTCGCCGAGCGGCATGAGGTTGTGGCCGTATACTCCCGGCCAGCG
>JANPJD010000169.1:0-11295 GCA_031425325.1 Rhodobacterales bacterium
GCGACAGCAGCGCGGTCACGCGTCGGTGCCCCAGGGATCCGTTCCCGGCGCGCCGTCGCCGTGATGGTGCCCCATCGTCCGGCCCATGCCGTAGGCGCCGGTCTCGGGCGAGAACGGCTCCATCGCCTTCGTCACGCGTGCGCCGAGGCCGGTCAGCATCCCCTCCAGCACCGGGTCCGCGCGGATCAGCAGGCGGTCCGGCTCGATCTGCGCGGGCGTGTGGCGGTTTCCGATGTGCCATGCGAGCCGAGGCAGGTCGCCGCGCACCACCATCACGGCCTCGCGCGCCGCGACGACCTCGATGCAGGTACCGTCTGCCAGACCGAACGCCTCGCCGCCGGCCAGATTGACCGTGTCGGACAGGTCGACCATGAACCCCGCCCCGCCAGCGGTGACGAGCCGTCTCCGCCGCAGGAAACGCTCGTCGTAGCCGAGCACCACCCGGTCGGCTGCGTCCCGCCAGTTCCCGCGTGCCAGCACCCGGACCGCGGGAGCCAAATCGCGAACTGTGCGTTTATCCATCATGCCTAAGTCCTCGTACACCATGAGGGGACGATGGCGTCATTGGAACCAAAAGGAATAGATCCATGCGCGACCGCAACCCGATCGAGGAATTGGCCGACCTGCGGGTGGAAATCTCGCGCCTTCTTGCCCGCGAACGCGCGCTGGTCGCGCGCATCGAGACCGGTCAGGACACGATGCCGATGTCTGGCCCACGTAGCGGCTGGCCGATACAGCGGCGAATGATGCACGCTGCCGCTCAGTAAAGAAAGTAGCGCTGTGCGAGCGGCAGCACCGTCGCGGGCGCGCAGATGATGATCTGGCCGTCGGCGCGAACCTCGTAGGTCTCGGGGTTGACCGCGATCTGCGGGCGCGCATCGTTCAGCCGCATGTCGGCCTTTCCCAGCGCCCGCGTTCCACGCACCGGCAGCGTTGCCTTCGACAGTCCCAGCGCGGCACCGACCCCGTTCGCCTGCGCCGCCTGCGACACGAACGTCACGCTGCTCGTGGTCCGCGCACTGCCGAACGCGCCGAACATCGGGCGGGAATACACAGGCTGCACCGGGATCGAGCCGTTCGGATCGCCCATCTGCGCCACGGCGATCATTCCACCCACCAGCACCATATCGGGCTTCGCGCCGAAGAACGCAGGGTGCCACAGCACCAGATCGGCGCGCTTGCCGACCTCGACGCTGCCGATGTGGTCGGCCATGCCGTGCGTGATCGCGGGGTTGATCGTGTACTTCGCGATGTAGCGGCGGACGCGCAGGTTGTCGTTGGCCCCGGTTTCCCCGGCCAGTCGCCCGCGTTGCGCCTTCATCTTGCTCGCGGTCTGCCACGTCCGGATTATGACCTCGCCGATCCGCCCCATCGCCTGGCTGTCAGACGAAATGACGCTGAAGGCCCCCATGTCGTGCAGTACGTCCTCGGCCGCGATGGTTTCCCTGCGGATGCGCGACTCGGCGAAGGCCACGTCCTCGGGGATCGAGCGGTCGAGGTGGTGGCACACCATCAGCATGTCGAGATGCTCTTCCAGCGTGTTGACCGTGTAGGGCATCGTTGGGTTTGTGCTGCTGGGAATGACATTTGCCGAAGACACGACCTTGATGATGTCGGGCGCATGGCCGCCGCCCGCGCCCTCGGTGTGGAAGGCGTGGATGGTGCGGCCCCGGATCGCGGCGAGGGTGTTCTCGACGAAGCCCGACTCGTTCAGCGTGTCGGTATGGATCATCACCTGCACGTCCATCGCGTCCGCGACCGTCAGGCAGCAATCGATGGCGGCAGGCGTGGTGCCCCAATCCTCGTGCAGCTTCATCGCACAGGCCCCGGCGCGCACCATCTCTTCCAGCGGCTCGGGCAGGCTCGCGTTGCCCTTGCCCGCGATGCCGACGTTGATCGGAACGGCATCGAGCGCCTGCATCATCCGCATGATGTGCCACGGCCCCGGCGTGCAGGTGGTGGCAAGCGTGCCATGGGCAGGCCCCGTGCCGCCGCCGAGGATGGTGGTTATCCCCGAATGCAGCGCGTCGTCGATCTGCTGCGGGCAGATGAAATGCACATGCGCGTCCATGCCGCCCGCCGTCAGGATGCGCCCCTCGCCCGCGATGATCTCGGTCGACGGGCCGATGATGATGTCGACACCCGGCTGCGTGTCGGGGTTGCCCGCCTTGCCGATCTTCAGGATGCGTCCGTCGCGCAAGCCCACGTCGGCCTTGTAGATGCCCGAATGGTCCAGGATTAGCGCGTTGGTGATGACCGTGTCCGCCGCCCCCCCGGCGCGGCTGATCTGGCTCTGGCCCATCCCGTCCCGGATGACCTTGCCGCCGCCGAATTTGACCTCTTCCCCGTATGTTGTCAGGTCTTTCTCAACCTCGATGACAAGGTCCGTATCGCCCAGCCGCACCCGGTCGCCGGTGGTTGGACCATACATGTCGGCATAGGTCGCACGCGAGATCGTGGCGGTCATTTCGGTTCCTCAGGTCAACAGGATGAGGTCACTGGGCGGTCGAGGGTGCGCGGCGGCGGGTCTTCGGCACGACTGTCATCGGGATCACGTTTGGTCTGCCGGTCGGGCCGCAAGGCGACGGACGCACCGACGGCAGCATGGCGGCCATCGTGCGCTGCTGGACCTCGATCTGCCAGGCGATGCCGCGCAGCCAGAGGTCGAAGCCGGCGCGCCACCAGTCGAGCGGGGTCACCATCGTCACGGTCCCTCCATCGGGGTCGCAAGGATCGTCAGGTCTGTCGTGCGCGCGCGGGTCACGCGCGCCATGCACCCGGCGACGAGCATCGGCTCCATCGAGCCGCCCCGCACGAGGTAGCCCTCGGCGGCGCAGCCCTTGTCGCGCATCGTGATCCAGGCCCGCTGTGCGTCGACAAGCGCCGCTTCGGCCCCCCTGTCGGTCACGGGCAGCCCCGCGTCGACCTCGCGCAGCGCGGTGCGCGCGTCGGCGTAGGCCGCGTTCAACTCGGCATCAGCGGCGCGCCAGTCCTGCACCGCGCAGAGCGTCATATCGACTTGGGTCTGCGGCGCGTCGCAGGCGGCGTCGGACTCGTCGGCGCGGGCCGCCCCGGCAAACCCCAGCGCGAGGCAAAGGATGAACGAGGTGGTCCCGGTAAATCGCGTCACCGCCCGCCCTGCCCGGCCTTCCCCCAAGCGGATCACAGCGGCCCCATGACAGCGGCGTTGAAGCCGAACACCCGCCCCACGCCCGTATAGGCCACCAGCGCCACCTCGCGGGTCTGGCCCGGCTCGAAGCGCATTGCGGTGCCTGCGGGCAGGTCGAGGCGCATGCCCCGCGCCGCCGCGCGGTCGAAGTCGAGAGCGGCGTTCGTCTCGGCGAAGTGATAGTGGCTGCCGACCTGGATCGGCCGGTCGCCCCGGTTCGCGACCATCAAGCGAACAACCGCGCGATCCGCATTCAGGGTTATGACGCCCGCTGCGGGAAAGACCTCGCCGGGGATCATGCGGACACCGCAAGGCCGGCACCCAGCGCCAGCACTGCCGCACCTGCGATACGGACCGGCATTCGCGGCAGGCCGGACCCGAGGGCCAGCCCGCCAAGTAGCAGCCCCGCCGTCGCCATAAGGAAGCCCAGCGCATAGCCCCCAAGTCCGCCCTTGGGTGCTTCGATCCCATGGGCCGCGCCATGCACCAGGCCGAAAAGCGCGATCACCGGCAGCGCAAGGCCAAGCGACGGCACCGAGGCCAGTGCCACGGCGGCCCCGAGCACCATCACCGAGGCAACGATCGCAGGCTCGACCGCAGGCACCGGAAGGCCCGCAAGGCCAAGCGCCGCGCCGACCTGCATCGCGGCCAGGAACGCGGCAGGGGCCGCCCAGCGCGCGGCACCCCCCGCAAGTGCTGCCCAGAGACCGACTGCGACCATCGCCAGCAGATGGTCGATCCCGCCCACCGGATGGGCAATGCCCGCCGCAAATCCGGTCTGGCCATGGCCGGTATGGGCCAGCGCCGTCACGGGCAGCAGGGCGACAATGGCAGTCAGGGCAAGACGGGCACGCATGGCGATCCTTTCAGCGTATGGGGTGATGCACGGTGACGAGTTTCGTGCCGTCGGGAAAGGTCGCCTCGACCTGCACATCGTGGATCATCTCGGCGATCCCCTCCATGCATTGCGCGCGCGTGACGACATGCGCGCCCGCCGACATGAGGTCGGCCACGCTGCGCCCGTCGCGCGCGCCCTCGACCACGAAGTCGGTGATCAGGGCCACCGCCTCGGGATGGTTCAGCTTCACGCCACGCGCCAGACGCCCGCGCGCCACCATCGCGGCGAGGCTGATCAGCAACTTGTCCTTTTCGCGGGGGGTCAGGTTCATCTCGTCCTCATATCTGCCAGACGCGCGGCAAGGGGCCGCCGCGCAGCACACCCAGAACCCGCGCCACGATCCGCTTGACCACCAGAAGGTCCGGCCCCGCCGCGCGCAACACGAGCCGTCCGTCCCAGGCCGAGGCTGCGACCTCAAGCCCCGGCCCGAGCACGGCGCGCACCGGGCCAAGCGCGTCCTCGGCCCCCTGCGCCAGCAGCACGACCGTCGCCACGGCTCGGTTGCCGCCCAGCGCGCCGGGGCCTGCCCGCAGGGTGGCCGAGGTGATCCGCAGCGGCTCCAGATGCACGAGGCGGCCCTCGCGGCGCACCTCGCGCCGATCCTCGAAGGCCAGCGCGCGCAGCGTCTCGCCCATCGCAGCGCGGCCGAGGACGACCATCTCGGCCATCAACAGGCGCGCGCCCCGCCCCATCGCAACCGTGGTGCGGCGCATCAGGGTCGAGGCGTCGAACAGGATCGTCTCCTGCGGCAGCCAGTCGAGAGACGCGCCCTGCCCGACGCCGAGCCCCACATCCATCCGCGCATCACCCGAGACACTTGCATAGGCGCGCTCGGCGGTCTGGGTCGTGGCGACTGCCATCGCCCCCTCGCCGACCGCCAGCTCGTAGCGCAGCGCGTCGCCGCCCGTCAGCCCGCCCGCGGTATTGAGGAAGACAACCTCGGGCGCAGCGCCGTGGATGTGCGGCAGGAACACCTTCGCCGAGCCGGATTGCCAGAGGTCGGTCAGACGGCCCGCCTCATCCAGCGTGACGCTGGCCCGACCGCGCGCGCGCTCCAGCCGACCGTCGACCGGCGCGATGACCTGGCCATCCTCGGGCATTCTTCCCCCTGCGTTGCGGTTGACCCTAACGATGCGTCCACCTGCGGCAACCGAGGCCCGCGAGCAGCCCGTTCCGCCGCCTGCCCCCGACGGGCTGCGCCCAATCCGGTGGCGCACTTGTCCAAGGATTAGGCAACCTGCGAACCGACGGGCGCCACGGACCGCTGGCTTTGCCCGCCGGGATCGGCTAGCGAAAGCCCTCATGACCAGAAGCGTTACCCTGCGCCGTCCCGACGACTTTCACCTGCACCTGCGCGACGGCGCGATGCTGCGGGGGGTGCTGCCCGAAAGCGCCCGCCATTTCGCCCGCGCGCTGGTCATGCCGAACCTCGTGCCGCCCGTCGTCACGGCGGCGCAGGCCCGCGCCTATCGCGACCGCATCCTCGCGGCATTGCCCGAGGGCGCCGCGTTCCGGCCCCTGATGACGCTCTACCTGACCGAGGCGACCGACCCCGCCGACGTGACCGAGGCTGCCGCAAGCGGCCTGATCTCGGCGGTGAAGCTTTACCCCGCTGGGGCCACCACCAATTCAGCCTCGGGTGTCACAAACTTCGACCGCATCCGCCCGGTGCTCGAGGCGATGGCAAGCATCGGACTGCCCCTTTGCGTGCATGGAGAGGTTACGGACCCCGCCGTCGACATCTTCGACCGCGAGGCGGAGTTCATCGAGCGCGTGCTCGACCCGGTCCGGCGGGCGACACCGGGACTGCGCGTCGTGATGGAACACATCACCACCGCCGACGCGGTGGCCTATGCGCGCGCCGCAGGCCCGGATCTCGGGGCCACGATCACGACGCATCACCTTGTTCTGAACCGCAACCACATCCTCGCGGGTGGCATCCGGCCGCATTACTACTGCCTGCCGGTCGCCAAACGAGAGCGTCACCGCCTTGCCCTGGTCGAGGCGGCGACGGGGGGCGAGGCGCGCTTTTTCCTCGGCACCGACAGCGCGCCCCATGCCGATGCCCTGAAACTCGCCCCCTGCGGCTGTGCGGGCTGCTTCACCGCGACGAACAGCATGGCGATCCTGGCGCAGGTTTTCGACGATGCGGGCGCGCTCGGCCGGCTCGAGGCGTTCACGAGCTTGCAGGGTGCCGCCTTCTACGGCCTCGCCCCGAACGAGACGCGCCTGACGCTGACCGAAGGCCCGCCCGCCGCATGGCCCGACCGGATCGAGACCGAGGCGGGGCCGGTCACAGTGTTCGATCCGGGCTTTCCGGTGCGCTGGCATGTGACGGACCCGGCGGCGCACCCCGCCCACGGGTAGAATGGATATTTGTACCAGAATGAATGACATGACCGGAGCGCTGCCATGATCCCGTCCGCCTTTCCGCCCAAAGACGAGATCGCCCGGCTGTCGGCACGCATGCTGCTTGAGGTGGGGGCCGTGCATTTCAATGCCGAGACGCCCTTCACCCTCGCCTCGGGCCTGCCCTCGCCGACCTATGTCGATTGTCGCAAGCTGATCTCGCATCCGCGCATCCGCTCGGTCCTGATGGATTTCCTGACCGGGACCGTGCTGCGCGAGGCCGGGTTCGAAGCCTTCGACGGCGTGGCGGGCGGCGAGACGGCGGGCATCCCCTTTGCGGCGCTGGTGGCCGAGCGGATGGCCCTGCCGATGACCTATGTCCGCAAGAAGCCGAAGGGCTACGGGCGCAACGCGCGGATCGAGGGGGTGATGACCCCGGGCCAGCGCATCCTGCTGATCGAGGATCTTGCGACCGACGGCGGCTCGAAGCTGGGCTTCGTCGATGCGATCCGCGAGACGGGGGCGGTCTGCGCCCACACGGCGGTGATCTTCTCCTACGGCATCTTCCCGCACACGATCCCGCGCCTCGCCGAGCACGGCGTCACGCTGCACCACCTGTGCACCTGGCACGACGTGCTGGCAGAAGCGCGCGCCGCCGGAAGCTTCGACGCGGCAACCCTGGCCGAGGTCGCAACCTTCCTCGGTAACCCGGTCGCCTGGCAGACGGCGCGGGCGGCGGCAACCCGCTGATCGGCATCGGCCGCGCAGGCGGGCGGCGCTGGGGACGAATCGCGCGTGCCCCGCGACCTGGTATGTCCGACGCCCCGACTGCGCCACATCTTGTAGCCAGAATCGGCCCACATCGCTATACTCTCCCTTCAGGTCGGGTTGTGCACAGGCTTATCAGTCGCTTGCCATGCCCTGGCCCAGCGGGCATCACGCATCAGACCGGCGCCAGACCGGACGGGGGACGCGGGCAACCATGAACGAGATCGCGACGCTGCGGGCGACCCTTCCGGTCACGGCCCCCGACGAGGATGGCCTGCCCCACAACATCGAGGCCGAACAGCAGCTGCTGGGCGTCATCCTGACCAACAACGACGTCTACGACCGCATCTCGGCGGTGGTGAAGCCGGTGCATTTCTTCGATCCGCTGCATGCGCGCATCTTCGAGATCGCGGCCGCCCGCATCCAGAAGAACGCCCTTGCCTCGCCGGTGACGCTGAAAGCCTTTCTCGAGGACGACGAGGGGCTGCGGATGGTGGGCGGCCCCGCCTATCTCGCCCGTCTCGCGGGGGCCGCGATCTCGGCCTATGCGGCGCGCGACTATGCGCGGATGATCTACGACCTTGCGGTGCGCCGCGAACTGATGGCCCTGGGGCGCGACATCACCGCCCGCGCCGCCAAGGTCGATGTCGAGAGCGAGCCGCGCGAGCAGATCATCGAGGCCGAGCAGAAGCTTTACAAGCTGGCCGAACAGGGCCAGGCCGAGCGGGGCTTCCAGAGCTTTCTGCGGGCCGTGACCGATGCGGTCAAGGTGGCCAACGCGGCCTACCAGCGCGAGGGCGGCCTCGCGGGTCTCTCGACCGGCCTCGTCGATCTCGACAAGAAGTTGGGCGGCCTGCACCCGTCGGACCTTCTGATCCTTGCCGGGCGCCCCTCGATGGGCAAGACCTCGCTCGCGACCAACATCGCCTTCAACATCGCCAAGGCGCATCGCAGGGGCCGTCTTGCCGACGGCACCGAGGGCTCGGTCGAGGGCGGGGTCGTCGGCTTCTTCTCGCTCGAGATGAGCGCCGAGCAGCTTGCAGCGCGCATCCTGTCGGAAGCCTCCGAGGTGCCCTCGGAACAGATCCGGCGCGGCGACATGACCGAGGCCGAGTTCCGCCGCTTCATCGAGGCTGCGAAGGCGCTCGAGGCCTGCCCGCTCTACATCGACGACACGCCAGCCCTGCCGATCAGCCAGGTCGCGGCCCGCGCGCGCAGGCTCAAGCGCACGCACGGGCTCGACGTGCTGATCGTCGACTACCTGCAACTCCTGAAAGGCTCGTCCAAGGAGAACCGCGTCCAGGAAGTGTCCGAGATCACCCAGGGCCTCAAGGCGATCGCGAAAGAGCTGATGATCCCCGTCGTCGCCCTCAGCCAGTTGTCGCGCCAGGTCGAAAGCCGCGAGGACAAGCGCCCGCAACTCAGCGACCTGCGCGAGTCGGGCTCGATCGAGCAGGACGCCGACGTTGTGATGTTCGTCTACCGCGACGAGTACTACAAGGAACGCGAGAAGCCGGGCGACCACGAGCTTGAGAAGATGGCCCAGTGGCAGCAGATCATGGAACAGGTCCATGGCCGCGCCGAGGTCATCATCGGCAAGCAGCGCCACGGCCCGATCGGCACGGTCGAGCTTAGTTTCGAAGGCCGCTTCACGCGCTTCGGCAACCTCGTGAAGCCTTGGCAGCAGGGCGGCGGCCCGGGCTTCTGACGGAACGCCTGCGCGCCGCGCCTGCTCCTTTTTCTGTCCTCAAATATCCCCGCCGGAGGCTCCCGCACCCGCCACTGGGTGCTGCGGCAGACGCAATGCCGCGACAGCCGCCGCCCGAGGGGGGCTCGATGCCCCCGAGGGCGGCACCACCCCCCGGTTTTGCGCTTGACCGCGGACGCACGCCTCGCCGACAAGACGGGCGACATGGCCGAAGCTTCCCTCACCATCGACCTTGATGCGATCGTTGCGAACTGGCGCGCGCTCGATGCGCTGTCGGACGCAGGCACGCAGACCGGGGCCACGGTCAAGGCCGATGCCTATGGTCTGGGGGCCGCGCGGGTCGCGCGCGCGCTGGCGCAGGCGGGGGCGCGGCGCTTCTTCGTGGCGCTGGCCGAGGAAGGCGCGGCGCTGCGTCAGGCGCTCGGCCCCGGCCCGCAGATCAATGTCATGGCCGGACACATGGCGGGTGACACCGAGATGATCGGCGATCTCGACCTCACACCCGTGCTCTGCTCGATCGACCAGGTCACCCGCCATCTCGAGGCGCTGCCCGGCCATCCCTTCTCGGTGCAGCTCGACACCGGCATGAACCGCCTCGGGCTCGAGGGCGCCGAGTGGCGCGCGGTCGCCCCGATCCTGCTCGGCGCAGGGCCGGACTTCCTGATGAGCCATCTCGCCTGCGCCGACGAGCCGGGCCATCCGATGAACGAGGCCCAACTGGCCGAGTTCCTCGCCCTGACCGACGGCACCGAGGTCGCACGCTCGCTGGCCGCCACGGGGGGCATCCTGCTTGGCCCCGACTACCACTTCGACCTGACGCGGCCTGGTATCGGCCTTTACGGCGGTGCTCCGTTCGACGCGGCGGCCCGGGTCGTTACCCTGTCGCTGCCCGTGATCCAGATCCGCGAGGTAGAGGCGGGCGAGACGGTGGGGTATGCCTGCTCCTGGACCGCCGACGAGCCTGCGCGCATCGCGACCGTCAGCGGCGGCTATGCCGACGGGCTGCACCGGACGCTGTCGAACGCGGCGGTCCTGTGGCATGGCGACGTGCCCTGCCCGCTTGTCGGGCGCGTCTCGATGGACCTTCTGACCGTCGATGTGACCCATCTCGACGAGACGCCGGACCGGCTCGACATGCTGGGTCCGCACCAGAGCGCGGACGACCTCGCCTCGACCGCGGGCACCATCGGCTACGAGGTGCTGACCGGCCTCTCGCGGCGCTATGCGCGGCGCTACACCGGGGGGGCCGCGTGACGCCGGCGGGGGCGCTTGCGCGCATCGGCCGGCCGTCGCTGGGCTTTCTCGCGGCGGTGGGGCGTGTGGCGCTTTTCGCGGGTGCGGTCGTGGCGCGGATGGTCCGACCGCCCTTCTACTGGCGCGAGTTCGGGCAGGCGGTGCTTCAGATCGGCTGGTTCAGCCTGCCGGTCGTGGGCCTGACCGCCGTCTTTACCGGCGGCGCGCTGGCGCTTCAGATCTATTCGGGCGGCGCGCGGTTCAACGCCGAGGCGGTGGTGCCGTCGATCGTCGCCATCGGCATGGTGCGAGAGCTTGGGCCGGTGCTGGGCGGCCTCATGGTCGCGGCCCGCGTCGCCTCGTCGATCGCCGCCGAGATCGGGACGATGAAGGTGACCGAGCAGATCGACGCGCTCGTGACGCTTTCGACCGATCCGATCCGCTATCTTGCGGTGCCGCGCGTGCTGGCAGCGACCCTGACGGTGCCGGTCCTTGTCGCGGTGGGCGACGCCATCGGCATCGCGGGCGGCTGGATCGTGGGAGTGAACCGGCTTGGGTTCAATTCGCAGACCTACCTGCAGAACACCGTCGATTTTCTCGAGACCTGGGACGTGACCTCGGGGCTGCTGAAGGGCGCGGTGTTCGGCTTTCTCGTGGCCCTCATGGGCTGCTGGCACGGCATGACCTCGGGGCGTGGCGCGCAAGGGGTGGGGCAGGCCACGAAATCGGCGGTGGTCAGCGCCTCGGTCCTGATCCTTGCGTCAAACTACATCCTGACCGAGGTCTTCTTCACCCGATGATCGAGTTGTCCCGCGTCACGAAGTCCTTCGGCGCGAATGCTGTCCTGCGCGGGGTCGATCTTGCGATCCCCAACGGGCAAAGCATGGTCGTGATCGGCGGCTCGGGCACCGGCAAGTCGGTGCTCTTGAAATGCATACTCGGGCTTGTGCGGCCCGATGGCGGCACGATCACGCTCGACGGGCAGGACGTGACGCGGCTGGAGCGGGACGCTTTCCTCGCGCGGTTCGGGATGCTCTTCCAGGGCGGCGCGCTGTTCGATTCGATGCGGGTGTGGGAAAACGTCGCCTTCCGCCTGATGCGCGGCCCCGCCCGCCGCCCGCGCGACGAGGCGCGCGCCATAGCACTCGCCAAGCTCGGTCGCGTGGGCCT
>JANPJD010000170.1:0-6121 GCA_031425325.1 Rhodobacterales bacterium
CATGTCCTGCCCCTCCGTGATCCCGGTGACAGGCTTAGGGCATCGCGCGGCGAAGGGGAACGGGGATCAGGCCCGGTCCGCAGCCTCGGCAGGTTGGTCCTTGAACTTGATCGACTCGCCGCAGCCGCAGGCCTCGGAGACATTGGGGTTCGAGAACTTGAATCCCTGTTCCAGCAGCGAAGTCTGATAGTCGATCTCGGTGCCGAACAGGAACATCTGCGCCATCGGTGCGATCATCACCCGCGCGCCGTCCTGTTCCACCAACTCGTCCATCGGGTTCACGTCAACCGCGAAGTCCATGGTGTATTCCATGCCCGCGCAGCCGCCCTTCTTGACGCCGATCCGCAGGCCGGTGGACCCCTTGGAGGCCATGAGCTGCGCGATTCTGGCAGCGGCAGCGGGGGTGAGGGTGACGGCCTGCTTGCCGGGAATGCCGAACATGGGGCGTGTCCTTGTGATGAGTGCCAAAGGTAACCCCGGCACCGGGCGCATTCAAGAGGTGGTCAGCCCACCCGGCGCGCGGGGTTGCCTGCAATGGTCGAACCTTCGGGCACGTCCGAGACGACGACCGCCCCGGCCACGACGATCACATCGTCCCCCACGCTGACGCCGCCCGCGATCACCGCGCCCGCGCCGATCCAAACGTTCCGACCGATCCGCACGGGGCAGGGGCCTGCCGGGGTCACGGTTTCGATCACGACAGAGCGGGCGATCTGGGTGAAGGCGCCGACGCGGATCTCGGCGGCATCGCCGAAGGTGCAGCCCGCATCGACGAAGCACCCATCCTCGAAATGGACGTTCTGGCCCAGCGTTACCGACAGCGGTGCGCGCACAACGACACCGCCCGGTGTGCCCAGAAGAGATGCGAGCAGGCGTTGGTGCCGGGCCGCAGAGGTGTCGGGTGCATTGAACTCGGCCATCAGCTCGGCCACGCGGGCAGGCCGCTCGACCGCCGTGCCGCCAAGCCTGGGTTGGGCGCGGGCCGGCATCACATGAAGCCGAGCTCGAGCTTGGCCTCGTCTGACATCATCTCCATTCCCCAGGGCGGATCGAAGGTCATCTGCACGTTGACCTGCTTGACGCCCGGCAGGGGTTCCACCGCGTCCGCGACCCAACCCGGCATTTCGCCCGCGACAGGACAGCCGGGGGCGGTCAGCGTCATCAGGATCTCGACCTCGTTCTCGGGCGTGATGTCAATCGTGTAGACAAGGCCCAGATCGTAGATGTTAACCGGAATCTCGGGGTCGAACACCGTCCGGCAGGCCCCGACCACATCCTCGTAAAGCGGGTGGTCCGTGGTCGAGGGCCGGATAAGCGGTGCGCCTTCGATCCGCTCGGGGCTGTGGCTGGTCATGGTGGCCTCGTGCTTGTTGAGTATTTGTATAGGGAAATGGCTCGCCAAGGTCCAGAGGCTCCGGCCTTCCTCGCCGCAGCGGGCTTGGCACGGCGCGCGAAACGCCTATGAACGTAAGGCGGGGCCGGGGGCCTCGCGGGCAGGGGGCGGCGATGGCGCAGGGGTTCGGATTTGCGGTGGCGGCGACCGACGGGCGGGCGCGCACCGGCGCGATCAAGACCCCGCGCGGTGAAATCCGCACGCCAGCCTTCATGCCGGTCGGCACGGCGGCGACCGTGAAGGCGATGCTGCCCGGCTCGGTGCGCGAGACGGGGGCCGACATCCTGCTGGGCAACACGTATCACCTGATGCTGCGCCCCACGGCCGAACGCATTGCACGGCTGGGGGGCTTGCACCGTTTCATGGGGTGGGACCGGCCGATCCTGACCGACTCGGGCGGCTTTCAGGTGATGAGCCTTGCCAGCCTTCGCAAGCTGACCGAGGAGGGGGTGCGCTTCAAGAGCCACATCGACGGCTCGGCGCACATGCTGACGCCCGAGCGCAGCATGGAAATCCAGGCGCTTCTGGGGTCGGACATCGTGATGGCCTTCGACGAATGTCCCGCGCTGCCCGCCGACGAGGCCGAGGTCGCCCGCGCGATGCGCCTGTCGATGCGCTGGGCCGAGCGGTCCAAGGCCGCGTTCGGCGACCGGCCGGGGCATGCGCTGTTCGGCATCATGCAGGGTGGCGTAACGCGGCATCTGCGCGAGGAGTCTGCGGCGGCGCTGACCGCGATCGGCTTCGATGGCTATGCCGTGGGGGGCCTCGCGGTGGGCGAGGGGCAGGCCGCGATGTTCGGCGTGCTCGACTATGCGACGGACCTGCTGCCCGCCGACCGCCCGCGCTACCTGATGGGCGTGGGCAAGCCCGACGACATCCTGGGCGCAGTCGAGCGCGGCATCGACATGATGGACTGCGTGCTGCCCTCGCGCTCCGGGCGGACAGGGCAGGGCTGGACACGGCGGGGCCAGGTCAATCTCCGCAACGCGCGCCACCAGGACGACCCGAGGCCGCTGGACGAGGACTGCGGCTGCCCTTGCTGTCAGGGCTACTCGCGCGCCTACCTGCATCATGTGGTGCGGTCGGGCGAGATCATCGCCAGCATGTTGCTGACCTGGCACAACCTGCGCTATTATCAGGATCTGATGGCCGGGATGCGCGCCGCCATCAGCGCGGGACGGCTGGAAGATTATGCGGCGGAATGCAGGGCCATGTGGGCCGACGGGGATGTGGAGCGGGTCTAGTCTAGTCTAGTCCTTCTGTCGGACCATCATCGTCATCGTCGCGCCTGGCTCGGTCTTGCCGTCGAACTGCGTTTCCGACCTCTAACGTGCCGCGCGCGGCGGGCAGCAGTCGAGTGCTGCGGCAACCGTAGCCAGATGACGCTCGCGGTCGGCTGCAAACTCGAAATCATCGGTCGTGCCCGTTTCGCGGATCGCGTCCCAGCCGGGTGAGATTGCTTCTGCCTGCATAAGGTAGCGGGCCGCTTCGTCCCGGTTTCCCAGCATCGCGTGGCAGGTGGCCAGTCGCGTCGCGCGAAATGCGCTGGGCGGCAGACTGGCCAGATGACTGATCGCCTCGGCATAGCGTCCAGCACTTTGCAGCGCCTTTGCCCAGCTATGATGATACCACGGCGGATGCAGCGGGTTCATCGCAACGGCACGGTCATACCACTCCAATGCCTCGTCCACACGCCCTCGGGCGCGCAGGATGCTGCCGTAAAGTGCCATGCTGTCCGCGTCGCAGGGATTGAGGTCGAGCGCGCGGCGGGCGTGCAATTCCGCCGCCCCGTGTTCTCGTCGGTAAAGCTGCGCTTGCGCGGCCATCCAGTGGCAACGTGCCTCTTCTGGGGCGAGGCGCAGACCCTCGTTGATATGAGCCATGGCCCGGTCCAGCGTGGCGCGGTCGGCGGCGGCATAGTTGCCCAGAATGATCTCGGCCAGCCCCCGGTATGCATGGGCAAGCGCGAAGTGCGGGTCGATCGCGATCGCCGCGTCGAGATGGTCGCGCGCGCGCTCGTTCACCCCCGGACCGTACTGGCGCAGAAGCCCTACGGCGGCGATGAAGTGCCGGTATGCGCCGAGATCGTCGGTCGAGCCCGGCACGCTTTCGAGACTGCGTTGCAGGTCGAGCGTGAGCCGGGTCACAATGCGGTGGGGGATCGCGATCTGCACATCGCGGAACGTCTCGGCCGAGGCGTCGAACCTTTCCGCCCAGACCTGCCGACCGGTCGCAGTCTCGCAGAGCGAGGTCATGATCCGCAGGCCGTCCTCCGAGCGGTGTCCGACACCCTCGACGAAGAAATCGGCACCCAGTTCTGCCGCAGCCACATCTGGGGCGCTCGTCTCGGGCCGGAAGCGGAACGCCGAATGTCGCGCGACCACGCGAAGTTGGCCGAACCGGCCAAGCGCGTGCGTGATCTCTTCGACCATGGCATCAAGCAGTTCCGCGTCCTCCTCGGTGCCCTTGCGAAGTCGGAAGGGCAGGACCAGCACGAGGGGAGGGCCGTCGGATGTGGCCGCCGGTGCGGGTGGTGCCTCGGCCTCGAGGACATAGCCCCGGCGAGGGACCGTCTTGAGGATCGCCTTGGCCTCGACCCCCAGGGCGCGCCGCAGATCGCTGACGGCCTGGGTCAGTGAGTCCTCGCTGACCGTCACATCCGGCCAGAGGGCATCCAGCAACTCGGTCTTCGACACGACGCAGCCGGGCCGGTCGGCAAGGTAGCGAAGCAGCGCAAACGTCTTGGCCCGCAGATGAACAGGCTGCTCGCCTCTGGCAAGCCGCGATCTTTCGAGATCAAGGGTATAGGGCCCGAACCGTTTGACCCTGACCGTTGGCTGATGCATGGGCGGACCGCGCGGAGTTTGTCCCCGCATCATGCCGAAACGACAGGCATCGCGTCAACGCGCCAAGCACCCGCGCAACAACACCCGCCGAGGGGACTGCGCCGTGGTCGTCGAGCGCCGCAGGGTTTCGCCGCGCCAGCCAGTCGAGCGGATCGGCCAACGGCCCTTCGCAACCATGAGCGCCTGAAAAGAGCGTCAGGATGTCAAGATCGAGGGCCTCGCGGTCCTGGGCAATCCGGCGCTCGTCCATGGTCGGGGTGTCGGAGCCTGCAGGGGCCGCATGAAAGTCGGGTCGCGCTTTGAGATCGGGGCGCGAGTGTGGGATGGGGACGATCACGGCATTCTCCTCGGTTCACGCCGGCATGACGTCAGAATGGCCCCGATCCTGCGGACTGTCCTGAAACCGGCCTGAAATCCGCCTGAAACCTCGACGAGGATCGTGTGGCCCCGACCCTGCCCCCCGTTGACACTCCCCCCTGCCGTCCCCAAGTTATGCTCTCCATACGGAGGCCACCCGCCGCTGCCGATGACCGGGGCCGGGCTGTCCTGCCAGCGAAGGAAACCAGATGACGAAATCCCTTTCCCTCAGCTACCCCGTCCTGCCGCTGCGCGACATCGTCGTGTTCCCGCACATGATCGTGCCGTTGTTCGTGGGCCGCGAAAAGTCGGTGCGCGCGCTGGAAGACGTGATGGCCGAGGACAAGCAGATCCTGCTGTCGAGCCAGATCGACCCCACGGTCGACGACCCCAGCGCCGACGGCATCTACAAGGCGGGCGTGCTCGCCAATGTGCTGCAACTCCTCAAGCTGCCCGACGGCACCGTGAAGGTGCTGGTCGAGGGCAAGACCCGCGTGCGGATCACCGAGTTCCTCGAGAACGACCGCTTCTTCGAAGCGCGCGCGGTCGAATTGTTCGAGACGCCGGGCGATGCGACCTCGGTCGAGGCGCTGTTGCGCTCGGTCGCGGACGAGTTCGAGCGCTACGCGAAGATCAAGAAGAACATCCCCGAGGAGGCGCTTTCGACCGTCTCGGAAACCCGCGAGCCGCAGAAGCTTGCGGACCTCGTCGCAGGGCATCTCGGGATCGAGGTCGGCCAGAAGCAGGAGCTTCTGGAGACGCTCGACGTGGCCGAACGGCTTGAGAAGGTCTACGGCCTGATGCAGGGCGAGATGTCGGTCCTGCAGGTCGAGAAGAAGATCAAGACACGCGTGAAGTCGCAGATGGAGCGGACGCAGCGCGAGTACTACCTCAACGAGCAGATGAAGGCGATCCAGAAGGAGCTGGGCGACGGCGAGGATGGCACCAATGAGGTGGCCGAACTCGAGGCCCGGATCGCCAAGACGCAACTCTCCAAGGAGGCGCGCGACAAGGCCGAGGGCGAGCTGAAGAAGCTGAAGGCGATGAGCCCGATGAGCGCCGAGGCGACGGTGGTTCGCAACTACCTCGACTGGCTGCTGGGCGTGCCGTGGGGCGTGAAGAGCCGCGTGAAGAAAGACCTCGGCAAGGCGCAGGCCGTGCTCGATGCCGATCACCACGGGCTTGAGAAGGTCAAGGAGCGGATCGTCGAGTATCTGGCGGTGCAGGCGCGGAGCGCGAAGCTGAAGGGGCCGATCCTGTGCCTCGTCGGTCCCCCCGGCGTGGGCAAGACCTCGCTCGGCCGTTCGGTCGCGAAGGCGACGGGGCGAGAGTTCATACGCATCAGCCTTGGCGGCGTGCGCGACGAGTCCGAGATCCGGGGTCACCGGCGGACCTATATCGGCTCGATGCCCGGCAAGATCATCCAGGCGCTGAAGAAGGCCAAGACCACCAACCCGCTGATCCTGCTCGACGAGATCGACAAGATGGGCCAGGACTTCCGGGGCGACCCGGCGTCAGCGATGCT
>JANPJD010000171.1:0-29930 GCA_031425325.1 Rhodobacterales bacterium
GCGGTTCTGCATCTCGGACGCGGCGGCCTTGGTGTAGGTCAGGCACAGGATGCGCTGAGGCTGGACGCCCCCCAGCAGTAGGCGCGCCACCCGGTCGGTCAGGACGCGCGTCTTGCCGGACCCCGCATTGGCCGACAGCCAGGTCGAGGCGAGCGGATCGGCGGCGCGTACCTGCCGTTCGGTTGCATCGTCGCGCCTCATCCGACGTCCTCGGGTTGGCCGGGGTCGGTCATGTCCCACTCTCCGAACCGCGCGAGATGGTCGTAGTCGCCCGCAAAGCGCTCGGCAAAGACCGCGCGGCGCGAGGTGTATCCCTGCGACCGCTTCCCGTAGCGTCCGATCAGAGCGTGAAGTTCGTGCCAGACCGCCTCGGTGATCTCGGGCGTGATTTCGGTCGTGCTGATCGAGGCGGCGGCGTTCAAGCCGACATAGGTGATCCGCGCCACATCGCGCGGGCCGATCGTCTCGAACGCACCGCGTTCGGCCATCGCAGCCTCGAGAAGTAGTTGCTTGTCGAAGGCCTTCTGCTGCTTTGCGCTGGGCGGCGTTCCTGTCTTGTAGTCGAGGATATGCAGCCGGCCATCCGCAAGCTCGTCGATGCGGTCGGGCCGGGCTGTCAGGCGAAAGCCGACGGTCGGCAGCTCGATGCTTCCTTTCCGTTCGAGGATCACGGGTGTTCCACCGGATGCCGCCTCACGCTGAAGGAAGGCAGGCGCCGCGCGTTCCAGCCGTGCCCGCCAGAGAAGGCGCGCGCTGGGCCAGGGCACCTCTGCAGCAAGAACCTCGTCGGCGATCGCCAGAAGCCGTGTCTCGGCGGTTGCGGGATTATCCGTGCCACCGTCGCGGACGAAGCGTTCGAGGATGTCGTGCAGGATCGAGCCGCGCTTGAGCGCATCGGGCTCGGCCCGCAGGGGATCGAGGGGGTAGAGCCGCAAGATGTGGCGGGCATAGATGGCATAGGGGTCGCGGATCAGCTTCGAGATGCCCGTGACCGCAAGCTCTGCCGGGCGATGCTCGACCGGGGGGCGGGGGGCGGGGCGCGGGGCCGGGTGCATCGGGCCAAAGGGCTCGTCCAGCGTCGATGCAAGGGCGAGCCAGCGTTGCCCCCGCTCTCGCATGGCGCGGATCGCTTCGGGGCCGCCTCGCTCGGGCAGGCCCGACATCAGGTTGAGAAGCCGGTTGATCCAGCGCGAGGGCACGGTCTCGGCCTCGGCGGTCCGCAGCGCCCGCGACAGCACGATGCGCGGACGGCCGACCGCCTGCTGATAGTCGTGCGCGGAGAGGCCGATCTGCCGTTCGGGCAGCAACAGGCCCGCCGCCTGCCGCATCTGCCGGTTAAGCCAGGGATCTGGCGAGGGAAGCTGCGGCCAGCTTCCGTCGTTCAGCCCCGCCAGCACGACTAGCTCGGCCCGGCACTCGCGAGCCTCGCGCGGCCCCAGAATGCGGACGAGGGGGTGGCCCTGCACCGCTTCGCGCACGTCCTGCCGCGACAGGTGGGCTGCCACGAAGGCGGCATAGTCGGCGGGGGTCATGGCATCGCCATGCGCTGCCTCGGCCAAAAGCGCCTCGACCGCTGCAAGCGCGGCCTCTCCGGCCTCGCGCTCCCACAGCCCGCCCGCGCCTGTGCCTTCGTGGCCGCAGGCCAGCAGCACTGTTACATCGACATGGCGCGTCACCATCTGCGGCAACGGCAGGGCATGCGCGTCTTCCACGGCAACCAGCACCCCGGCAAGCCACGCCGCCCACCCGACTGCCGCCGGATCGCGCTGGCTTGCCCCCCAGTCAATGACGTTGGCGGGCGATGGAAAGGCTGGACCGTGGCGGCGGAGGTGAAGTTCGAGATCGCGGGTCAGGCGCAGATGTATGCCCCGGTCGCTGCCGCTGGCGACGAGCGGATGCTTCAGGACGGCCAACAGGTCTTCGCCCGTCAGCTTGCGCCCGAAGAGCGAGGCCACTTGTCGCAGCAGTCGGCCGGGCGCGGACAGCCCCAACGGGCGGCCCGCACTGTCGTCAGGCTGGATGCCCCAGCGGTCGAGCGCTGCCGTCACCCGCCGCGTCAGCACCCGGTCGGGAGAGATCAGTGCCGCCTCGACGCCCGACTCTACCGCCTCGCGCAGCACGGTCGCGATGGCCAGCGCCTCGGCCCGGGGACCAGCGGCCTCGATCAGGCAGACGTGGTCCGTGGCCTCGGTCAGGTCGGGCAGGCCCGGCCCTTCGGTCAGCCAGTGATCGGTGACCGGCGCAGGCCGGAGCGAGAGCGAGATCAGCCGGTTCAGGCCCTGCTGCGGCGCGGGCCGGGCTGTCCAAGACCGGATTTGCAAAGGGGAGAGGGACAGGGCATCCATCAGTCGCCTGTAGCGGAATTGCGGATGGTCCTCGGCGGTCATGGCGTCGTCGAGGCCATCCCAAACCTCGGTCGGCAGTTCGGTATCGAAGCCCGGCAGCACGAGCATCCCGTCTGGCAAAGCCGCGACAGCGCGCATGAACATCGCCGTCGTGCCGCGAGAGCCCGTCGAACCTGCGACGATCACGGGGTGCCCCGGCGGAGCCGTGCGCCACCGCTCGGCATGCGCCTCGACGGCAAGGCGGCGGCGTGTGGCCGCGTCGGGCGCGTCGCCTGACAGGAAGAACGGCGCGACGATGGCCAGGAAATCCTGCGTGCGCTTCCAGTGCGCCGACAGGTCGGACACATCGAGCGCGGCCAGCGCGTCGGGTTCGACCCCCTCGTCCTGCATCTCGTCCAGCAGAAGCATCAGGCTGTCGGCGAGGTCATAGACGGCGGATCGTGGCGCGAGATCCGGCTGGGCGTCCAACAGCCGCGCGACCAGCCGCGCGATCTGCAGGCGTCGGCGCAGCGGCGGAACCGCCGCGGGCAGGTCGGGCAGGGGATCGGCGCCAAGATCGGGCAGAAGGCGCAGCGAGGGCAGGTAGCCCGGTGGCCCCTTGGCGAAAGCCTCGCGCACCTCGCGCAGCATCCGGCCCGAATTGAGGTAGAGTTGCACGCGGGCCATCGCCTCGGACGGGCGATCCGACATCCGTTCGCGCAGACCGGCCACCAGTTCGGCCGGAAAGTCTGCGCCGGGCGGGATGCCGAAGACGGCAGGCTTGCGGTCGGTCATCGGCCCGCCCCCAGCAGCGCCTCGGCTGCGGCGATGCCCTCGGGCTTGCCGACATCGCACCAGCCGCCTTGATGCAACAGGCCGAAGCAGCGCCCTTCCGCGATCTGGGCGTCCCACAGGCGGTTCAACGAAAAGACGGTCTCGGGCACGGCGGCAAGTCCGTCGGTCTTGGTGATCTGCGCGCCCAGATAAACGAGGTCGGCACCGCCTTGCACGGTCATTGTCCCGGCCCTTGCAAGGCGTCCGGCCTCGTCACGGCGGAAGTCGGGCTTCGCGACATTCACCGATTGCGCCGGCGCCAACAGCAAGAGCGAGTCCATGCGGTCGGGTTTCCACGCGGCCCAAAGCTGATCCAGCGGATTTTCCCCCGTCCAGACGACGTCGGGGTTGAGGGTGGCGACCGGGCCTTCGCCGAGTAGTGGCAAGGCCGCACGCAGGCCGCCGCCGGTTTCGAGAATCCGCTCCCGCTCCCAGATTGTCCGTGCTGGCCCGCCAGAAAGGTGCCGCTCGATCTGCTCGCCGAGGTAGTGAAGGTTGACGACGATAGGCTCTGCGCCTGCAGCCCTCGCCACATCCAGGGCGTGATCGACAAGCGGCTTGCCCGCCACCCGGATCATCGGCTTCGGGCGGTCGCGGGTGAGGCTGCCCATGCGGGTGCCGAACCCTGCGGCAAAGATCATCAGCGGGCGCATCGGGACCGGATCGTCTGGCGAAAGGCGGGGGAAGGTTCTGGCACGAGGTCGGACAGCAGGGGCGCCAGCGAGGCAAGGGTCGGGTGCGCGAGGTTGCGCTGAAGCAGGCCCCAGACACGGGGCATCAGGTCGAGGTAGCCCGCCTTTCCATCCCGGATGCAGAGGCGGGCAAAGATCCCCAAGATTCGCAGCGCCCGCTGAGCGCCAAGGACCGCATTGGCCGCCTCGATCACGCCGAGGTTTGCGCCGGTCGCGGCTGCGAACCGACGCAGAAGCACGCCCTCGGTCACGAGCGAGACATCGCGCCGCGCATCCTGGCATAGCGAGACGAGGTCGTAGCCGGGTTGGCCCATCTGAGCGTCCTGGAAATCGAGCAGGCCCACGCGGGCAAGCCCGGATCGGTCGCCCAGCCAGAGCAGGTTTTCGGCATGATAGTCTCGGAGGATGACGATGCGTGGTCCATCGGCGTGGCGCGCAAGAAGGTCGGTCAATCGGTCTACGGGATCGGTCCACATGCCCCGCCCCGCATGTGGCGCATACCACTCGGAGACCGGGTCGAGTGCGGCCGCTGCCCAGTCTCGTGCCGAAAGATCGGGCAATCCGGCGGGAGGCTCGGTCGCCTGGACCCTCAGGACCACATCCACTGCGGCCTCATAAAGTGCAGCCTCGCGGGCCGGATCGACGTGCAGGAGGCGCGAGAAAAGCGCATCGCCGAGGTCTTCGAGCAAAAGCAAGCCCGCCTGATGATCGGCTGCGAAAACGGCCGGGGGCGAAAGGCCTGCGCCCCGCAGCCAGTCGGCGATCCGCGTGAATTGCTCTTTCGCCTCGGGCTGGCCGGGCGGCGCGTCCATCAGGACCGCCATGCGCCCTGCACCAGCAACCCGGAAATAGCGCCGCGCAGAGGCATCGCCTGCAAGAGGGCGGACCACGGCATCGCCCCAGCCGTTGATCGCTAGGAATGCGCCCCGACGCCCGGCCCCGTCAGGCATGCCTTACCTCGGCCAGTCGGGCGAAGAGTCCTTGCCAGCGAGCCGGCCCGGTCAGGGTGATGCGCCTGCCGTCGCCGTCGGCGGCAAGCGACAGCAGCAGAGCGTCCGGCGGCCGATGGGGGCCTAGGCGATCCGGCCATTCCACGAGACAGAGGGCATCTTCGAATGCGTCGACGAGGCCAAGCTCGAGCACCTCATCTGGATGCGAAAGCCGGTAGAGATCCGCATGCCAGATCTCGCCGCGAGCCTCGGGATAGGTCTGAACCAGCGTGAAGGTCGGGGACGGAATGTCACCCGTCATTCCTGTCCGTTCCCGGATCAGCGCCCGCGCGAGATGTGTCTTGCCCGCCCCGATCGGACCATCGAGCAAGAGGACATCGCCCGGCCCGACATGGGCCGCCAGCCACCGGCCAAGACCCTCGGTCTCGGTGGGCGAGGCGAGCGGTAACGAGGCGGTCAGATCCTGCATCCCGCGACTCTACTGCGCCGCGCGGTGGCCGCAAGCCGCCTCGGATCAGGCGCTGAGCAAGGCAGGATGGGGCGCGTCGCCCTCGTCGACCCTTGCGCGGAAAGCAATCATCGTTGCACCGCCCCCCAGGGGCAGGAAACGGCACTGCAACTGCCTGCCATCCGACAGCCGGGCTTCCCCCGACCACGGGCGTCGATCGTCGAGCCGGGCAACGAAATCTTCGGCTTTCTGCCACAGCGGGGTCGGCGCCGTCTGCTCTTGCCAGTGCTGCAGCATGCGCCCGATGCTCGCCTCCTCGGAAACGGATGCCGCAGGATCGTGGCCCCAGAGCGAGGCATAGGCTGCGTTGGCAAGCACGACGAGGCCGGAGGCCGAAAACACCGCCACCGCCTCGTCCATCGCGTCGATGACCGACTGGCCAAGCTCGACATCCGCCCGGAACCGGCGGGTGCGCGTCATCTCGGTCGAGATATCCTCGAACAAGAGCGCAAGCGCCCCGTCGGGGTGCGGCCTGCCTGTCACCCGGAAGGTCTTGCCGCCGGGCAAGATCCACGTCTCCTCATAGCAGCCCGAGGCCGCCGCCTTCTCGAGATCGACGATGCGCCGCCTCCACGAGGCATAGTCCTTCGGCTCTGGGATCATGCGCCGGTCACGCAGCCGGTCGAGGAAGTCGAACAGCGCGGGCCGGGTCAGAAGGACATCGGGGGGCAGTGTGGTGAGGTCGCACAGGGCGGGGTTGAACAGGGCGAGGCGGCGCTGGTTGTCGAACACCGCAAGGCCGATCGGCAGTTCTGCGAACGTCTTGGTCAGCGTCTGCGTGAACTCGGCAAGGCTCGATTCGGTCTGCACCAGCGCATCGACGGGAACGGCGAAGTGCATGCGCCCCTCGGTGGCGGGCTTGCTCGTGACTTCGAACCATGCGGTCGTGCCGTCCGCCTGCGCCATCCGCAGGCGTTGGCGTTCGGTGCCCTGGGCAGTCATGACCTTTGGAAGCGGCCACCCGATCTCTCGGTCAGGACCGAAATGTCTCGGCACCAGCGCCATGTAGGCCGGATTGGCCCAGACGACGTCCCCTTCGCCGCTTTCCAGCCAGATCGGCAACGGCACATGGTGGACGGTGCCGCGCAGCAGCCGCAATTCCTCATCGTTCGCTCGCTGGGTCAGCGGGTCGACAAGGTTCGTCGTGATGCTGGACCCCATGTCCGTCACGGTGATGCGCGCGAGCCCGCCGCGCCATTCCGCGATGACCGTCAGGCCGTCCTTCGCATCCGCCGATTCGAGGACGATGCGCCCCTTGGCGGCAAGTTTCGCCATCTGGTCGTCAAAACCGGGAAAGCTGGGGGCCAGGAAACCCATCAGCCTCTGCCACGAGCTGCCTCGGACAGGCGCGGCGGCCAACAGCGACCGGGCCTGGGGCGTCGCATCCACAAGGACCTCGCCGTCGAAAATGAAGACCGTTCCGTCAGACGCATCGCCAAACATGATGTCGCGACGCACCCGGTCGCGCGACGATAGAACCAGCAGCAGCCCAACCGCCGCCAGAACCGCTCCGACGGCCGTGAGTCCGATCGAAACGGCGAGTGTCCACTCATGATCCACGTAAGCCGGCCCTCGTCCCGCACACCACAAGGCGTTAACTTTCAGCAACCATCGGATGAAGATGTTAACGGTTGGTAAACGCTGTGGTGGAGCGGCTCTCAGGCCTCGAAGGGCTGGTTCGCGCCGAGGGCATCCGTTTCGGGTGCGGCGATGGATGCGCGCTGCCAGACGACCTCGACGATCGCCCCCGAACGCTCGGGATGCTCGCCCTGCCGCAGGAAGGGATCGGTTCCGTTCGCAAAGCTGAGTTCCGCACCGGATCGCTCGAGGAGCGTCTTTGCAATGAACAGGCCAAGGCCCATCCCCTCGTACTCGCGACGGGCATCGGTGGCCTCGGCCGTCCGGCGGCTGCGTACGAACGGATCGCCGATCCGGCCCAGCACATGCTGCGGGTAGCCCTCGCCATCGTCGCTGATCCGCACCGAGACGGCTGCGGATGTCCAGACAGCGTCGATCCAGACCCTTTGGTCTGCGAAATCGACGGCATTCTGGACCAGGTTCCGCAGGCCGTGGATGATCTCGGGCCGTCGAAGGACGGTGGGCTGGCGACCGTCGGTGTCGTCCGCGGTCAGAGTGAAGGTCACGGATTTGCCGCGCGACATATGCGGCTCGGCCGCCTCGCGCAGAACAGTGCCGAGCGGTGCCTGGCGCAGCAGCAGGTCGTCCTTGCCGACCCGGCCCATCGACCGCAGGATGTCGCGGCAGCGGTCGGCCTGGGCGCGGATCAGTTCGGCATCCTCGCGCAGCGTGGGTCTGTCGGCCAACTCTTCGACCAGTTCCGTGCTCGCCAGCTTGATCGTCGCCAGCGGCGTGCCAAGCTCGTGGGCAGCCGCAGCGACCACCCCGCCGAGATCCGTCAGCTTCTGCTCGCGCGCCAAGGCCATCTGCGTTGCGAGAAGGGCATCCGACATCGACCGGATCTCGGTCGCGACACGGCGCGAATAAAGCGCGAGGAAGACGATGCCGATGACGATCGAAAGCCAGAATCCGAATCCGAACATCGTCGGCACCGTCAGGGTCGTGCCGTCCGCAAGCGTCAGGGGCACATGCACGACGCTGATGACCGTGACCAAGGCAACGGCGACCGCGCCGAGGAGGATGGTCGTGCGAAGCTCCAGCGCGCTGGCCGAGATGGTGACGGGTACCAGGATCAGAAGCGCGAACGGGTTGTTCAGTCCGCCCGTCAGGAATATCAAAAAGGCAAGTTGCGAGATGTCGAACAGAAGCGTCAGCATCGCTTCGACTTCCGATAGACGCTTGCTTTTCGGAAAGACGAACATTGCGACGAGATTGGCGATGATGGCCGTTCCGACAGCAAGATAACACAAGCCAATCGGCAGTCGGACCTGAAACACGAGGTCGGCCGCGAGGATGGCTGCAAGCTGACCGCCGATCGCCAGCCACCGCAGCAGGATCAGCGTACGCAGACGCACCCAATCGCTTCGCGTGTCGCGGTTCAGAAGGCCAAGGCTCGGATAGACCATTTATGCACCTGCCTTGCGCCGCCGTATAAGGTAGCTATGCCGATGCAGGGATCGGATCAATGCCAGCGGAGGTCGGGATGGCAAGGCTTTGGGCAAGTGGCGCGCTTGTGCTGTGCGCGGCGGTCGTCGCGGGGACGGCCTGGTTTGCGCTGGGCAGCAGGTCGGGCGATCCCTTCGCGCAATGCCGCACGAGCCAGGTGGCCGGGGGCGAGGTGGCCATTGGCGGTCCGTTCAGCCTTGTAGATCAGACGGGCGCCCGGCGAACCGAGGCCGACGTCTTGCAAGGGCCGTCGCTTGTCTACTTCGGATACTCTTTCTGCCCTGACGTCTGTCCGGTCGATATGTCGCGCAATGTCGAGGCGGTCGATATCCTTGAAGAACAGGGGCTGGACGTCACGCCGGTTTTCATTTCCGTCGACCCCAAGCGCGACACGCCCGAGGTCCTCGCGGATTTTGCGGCAAACCTGCATCCGCGCCTCGTCGCGCTGACCGGTACGCCCGACGAAATCAGGGCAGCGGCGCAAGCCTACAAGGCCTATTACAAGATCCACGACTCGGGAGACGAGTTCTATCTGGTCGATCACTCCGTCTTCACCTATCTCATGCTGCCGGGCGGTGAATTCGTCGACATCTTTCGGCAGGACGTCACACCCGATCAAATGGCTGAAACCGTTGCCTGCTTCCTGAGCTGACAGCCCGCGGCGATTGACCATGACCCGCACCCGGCTACATAGCATCGCAGTAATCGGGAGAAGCGGACCCAAATGGGCGAGACGGATCTGGCGGAGCTTGGGGAAGACCGCACCCTGCTGCTTGTCGACGATGACGAGCCATTCGTGAAGCGCCTGGCCAAGGCGATGGAGAAGCGGGGCTTTCTTCCCGAGACCGCGGAAAGTGTCGCGGCGGGCAGAGAGATTGCCCGCAATCGTCCGCCGGCCTATGCGGTGGTCGATCTGCGCCTTGAGGATGGCAATGGCCTCGATGTGGTCGAGATGCTGCGAGAGCGTCGGCCGGATTGCCGGATTGTCGTGCTGACAGGGTACGGTGCGATCGCAACGGCTGTCGCTGCGGTAAAGATCGGGGCGACGGATTATCTTTCGAAGCCCGCCGACGCGCATGACATCATGAATGCGCTGCTGTCGAAGGGTGATGCCCTGCCGCCGCCACCCGACAATCCGATGTCCGCAGATCGCGTCCGCTGGGAACATATACAGAGGGTCTACGAATTGTGCGATCGCAACGTGTCGGAAACGGCACGGCGACTAAACATGCATCGGCGGACGCTGCAACGGATACTTTCCAAGCGCAGTCCGAAATAATTACCATTGACTTGAATGTTGATTGCGGAATGTATCGACGCTAGCATGCGACGGGCATGAAGCAATGGAAAAGTCGAAATGGATATTGACCTAAACGCGCTTTCGCTGAAAGAATTGAAAGAGCTTCAGGGTATGGTCGGAAAGGCCATCGCTACCTTCGAGGACCGGCGGAAGAAAGAGGCGATCGCCGAACTGGAAGAGCGCGCTCGCGCGCACGGATTTTCGCTCGCCGAGCTGACTGGCGGGGCCGCATCGCCCAAACGGCGTGCCGCAGTCTCGGCAAAATATGCCAATCCGTCGGATAAATCGGACACCTGGTCGGGCCGCGGCCGTAGGCCGCGTTGGTTCGAAGCGGCGTTGAAGTCGGGCAAGTCGCCCGAGGATTTGGTGATCTAATTCGCCATAAGCTGCGCGTGCCGCTGCAGATAGGCGGCACGCACATCCCAAGGCTGCCTGAGGCGGATAGTCAGGTCTCGGATCAGATCCTGCCTCGGCACCCCGAACAGGGAATTCGCCTCGCGCTCGGTAAACCCGGCAATCTGCGTGGCCTCCATCCAAGCGCTGATCCGGTCGGCCTTCTTGATCGTCTTCTTGATCTCGGGGGGCAGGGCCGCCGGCAAGCCGAATCGGATATGGATCGCTGCGCTGAGCCGCTCGTCCAGATCGACATAGGAAGGCCCGATCGCGGATTTGACCGGGCTTATCATGTCGCCGATCACGTATTCGGGCGCATCGTGCAACAGGGCTGCCAGTCTCCACCGCATCTCGGGCGGGCCCGCAATGCGGCCGAAAAGCTCTTCCACCAAAAGGGAATGTTCGGCGACCGAATAGGCCCATTCCCCGCGGGTCTGTCCGTTCCAGCGGGCAACGAAAGCAAGGCCATGTGCGATATCCTCGATCTCGATGTCGAGAGGCGTGGGATCGAGCAAATCGAGCCTGCGGCCAGACAGCATCCTTTGCCATGCACGGGCCTGTTTCACTTCGACCTCCTTGCAGTGGGGTGCAGGTCTAATCTGCTGGTCGGCTGATTGTCGAGGGCTGCCATGCGTGCTATCTGCCCGGCATTCAATGAAAGGCAGGAGCCGTACAGATGACCCAGGATTACATCGTGAAGGACCTTTCGCTGGCCGCCTTTGGCCGCAAGGAACTGGTCATCGCCGAAACCGAGATGCCCGGCCTGATGGCGCTGCGCGAGGAATTCGGCCAGGCGCAGCCGCTGAAAGGCGCCCGCATCGCAGGCTCGCTGCACATGACGATCCAGACCGGGGTGCTGATCGAGACGCTTGCGGCGCTGGGTGCAGAGGTGCGCTGGGCCTCGTGCAACATCTTCTCGACGCAGGATCACGCGGCTGCAGCCATCGCAGATGCGGGTGTGCCGGTGTTCGCGATCAAGGGCGAGACGCTTGAAGATTACTGGGAGTATACCGACCGGATCTTCCAGTTCCCCGAAGGCACCTGCAACATGATCCTCGACGACGGTGGGGACGCGACGCTTTACATCCTGATGGGCGCGCGCGTCGAGGCGGGCGAGACCGACCTCATCGCCGTGCCCACCAGCGATGAGGAAGTGTGCCTCTTCAACCAGATCCGCAAGCGCATCGCCGCCTCGCCGGGCTGGTTCACCAAACAGCGCGACGCGATCCGGGGTGTCTCGGAAGAGACGACGACGGGGGTGCATCGCCTGTACGAACTGCACAAGAAGGGCCTGCTGCCCTTCCCTGCGATCAACGTGAACGACAGCGTCACCAAGTCGAAGTTCGACAACAAATATGGCTGCAAGGAATCTCTGGTCGACGGCATCCGCCGTGCGACCGACACGATGATGGCCGGCAAGGTCGCCGTCGTCTGCGGTTACGGCGACGTGGGCAAGGGCTCGGCCGCGTCCCTTCGGGGCGCCGGGGCAAGGGTGAAGGTGACCGAGGTTGATCCGATCTGCGCGCTGCAGGCCGCGATGGACGGCTATGAGGTCACGCTGCTGGAAGATGAGGTCGCGACTGCCGACATCTTCATCACCACTACGGGCAACAAGGACGTGATCCGCCTCGAGCACATGCGCGAGATGAAGGACATGGCCATCGTCGGCAACATCGGCCACTTCGACAACGAGATCCAGGTTGCAGCCCTGCGCAACCACAAATGGACCAACATCAAGGAACAGGTCGACATGATCGAGATGCCCTCGGGCAGCCGGATCATCCTTTTGTCCGAAGGCCGCCTTTTGAACCTTGGCAACGCCACCGGGCACCCGTCCTTCGTGATGTCGGCCAGCTTCACCAACCAGGTTCTGGCGCAGATCGAGCTTTGGACCAAGGGCAAGGACTATGTTCCCGGCGTCTACATCCTGCCGAAGGCGCTGGACGAAAAGGTCGCCCGCCTGCACCTGAAGAAGATTGGCGTCAAACTGACGGAACTGCGCAAGGACCAGGCCGACTACATCGGCGTCAAGGTCGACGGCCCGTTCAAGTCCGAACACTACCGCTACTGATCAAGCGCGCCGGCCCGGTTACACCGGGCCGGGCCTTACGCCTGCCGTGCCGCCTCGACGGTCGTGACCTCGGCCGCGGCAAGTGCCGGCGATTTCTGGGTCATCAGCCCCCATAGGAAGCCCCCGGTAAAGGATTGCAGCCCCAGTGCCGAAAGCACGGCGACGAGGGAGGCCGCGCGCGTAATCGTTCCAGGGTCGATCGGCCCGAAACCGTTCGCTGCCCAGTGCCAGACCGAAGCGGCCGTGGCGACCAGTGCCAGAGACATGAAGATCGCCCCGCCTTGGCATGCCGTCTCCACCGACAGCCGGGCGCGCAGACGTTCAAACCGGGGCGAGGTCGGCAGGAGGTTCATCCGCACCGCAAACTGCCGCGCCAAGGCATGGAACCACATCAGTTGGAAGCCGATGATGATGAAGGTCGCGGCAAAGATCATCGCGCCGGTGTCCAGCGTCAGCGCGCCCAGGTCCAGCGGGCCGAACAGAAGCGGCAGAAACAGTGCCGATCCAAGCGCAAACAGCATGGCACCGGGATACAGGAACAGGCTAAACGGCGCGAAGGTCAGCAGCAGCTTCAGATGCCGCCAGCCGTCGTGCCATGTCCGCAGATGCGGCTTCCTCGACCGCCCGTCGGGTTTCAGCGTCGTGGGGACCTCGACGATCTTCAGACCTGCCATCGCGGCGCGCATCACCATTTCAGGACAGAATTCCAGCTGCTCGGTGATCAGGTTCAGCGCCAGAATCTTGTCACGGTCAAAACCGCGCAGGCCGCACTGAAAGTCGCCAACCGGCGCGCCGTAAAGTACCCGCCCGACGAACGACAGGACCGGGTTGCCAAGATAGCGGTGGAGGAACGGCATCGCTCCAGGTTCGATCCCCCCGCGGAAGCGGTTGCCCATCACCAGATCGGCCCCGGCGCGCAGCGCGTCGACGAAGGCATCAAGGCGTGAGAAGTCATAGCTGTCGTCGCTGTCGCCCATGATGACGTAGCGGCCCTTTGCCGCCGCAATCCCGGTGGACAGCGCAATGCCATTGCCCCGGCGCGGTGCGATCACCACCCGCGCGCCATGCGCCTTGGCGATTTCGCGGCTGCCGTCGGTGGACCCGTTGTCCGAAATCAGGACCTCGCCCTGGATGGCGGACCGCGCAAGAAAATCCTTGGCCTTCTGGATGCAGGTGCCAAGAGTCTCTGCTTCGTTCAGGCAAGGCATCAGGATCGTCAGTTCGACCATCAGCGGACCCTTTCCGGCCTTGGATTGGTGCACATCATCGAATTCACTGCTGAACTTTGCCGAAAATTGGGCGGCGCATGGTTGCAAACATGACGTACGTCGCAAGAGTCCATGGAAGCGGATCAATTTGGTCACAGTCCTGACTGTTTCCGATTAAATTAAGGTCTGAAGGGTTAGTCGCAGACTTCAGCAAGAGTTAGAAACATCTTGTAGGTATCGAGTTGAAACCGGGCTTCGAATCACGCTTCACCCTGATCTGGTGGATCAGCCTTCTTGGCATCTGCCTGGTGGTGCTGTCCGCGTTCCGCAGCCTGCCGCAAATATCCGACTTGCTCATCAACGCCGATGGTGACGACCAGATGCGACTGGTGCAAATTCGCGACTGGCTGGCAGGGCAGGGTTGGTACGATACCCGCCAGTATCGTGTGCTGCCACCCGAAGGCATCCCGATGCATTGGTCGCGCTATGTGGATGCCGGAATTGCCGGCGTTCTTGGGGTCTTTTCATTGGTCCTTCCAGCCGATCTGGCCGAGCAGGCGACGGTCATTCTTTGGCCCTGCCTGCTGGCGGTCCTGATGGTGCTCGTCTTGGCCCAAGGGAGCTTACGTTTGATGGGCGCGGTCTCTGCCCTGGGCGCGCTGGCAGTCTTTCTGAGCTGGGCCAAGCTGGGAGGTGAGTTCGTGCCACCCCGGATTGACCACCATAATGTGCAAATCCTGTGCGGAACGACGATCTTCTATCTTTCCTTGGTGCCCGGACGAAAGCGCTTCCTGGGGGCACTGGCCGGAGCCCTTGCCGCAGTCTCCCTGGCGGTCGGGCTGGAGATGCTGCCGTTTCTGGCCATGCTCTGGAGTATGGTCGCGATACGTCATGCCTTCGGCGAGATCCCGGCGGGCGACTGGTTGCTTGGCTTTGCCGGAGCCTTCGTCATTGCAGGTCCGCTGCTGATGGCCGGTCAGACCGCAGGCACAGACTGGTGGGTAGATCACTGCGACGTGCTGGCGCCTCCGGTTCTGGCGTTGGGGGCCGTCGGGGTCGTCGCCACGGTAACCCCGGTCCTTGCGTCCGCTGTGCTGGTCGGGCCGGTGCCGCGTCTTCTGGTGATGGTTGCACTCGCGGCCCTGGGGCTTTGGTTGGCATGGCCCGTTCTGGGCCACTGCATGTCCGGCCCCTATGCCCAGGTGTCGCCCGAAGTGCTTCGCATCATTGAAAGCAACGTCGTAGAGGGGCTTCCCGCCCGGACCCTGATCGACACCGATCCCGAGCTTCTGGCGCGAGTGCTGCTTCCGCCGCTGGTGCTTGCAGTGCTGGCAGCGCTGGTGGCATGGCGGCTGCGCCACCGCCTGGAGCCGATCCATGTCACGGCTCTGGTCCAGTCGTTCGTCATCTGCGCAGTTGGTTTCGTCTTTGCAACACTGCAGATACGGGCTGCCAACCTGATGACCCCGGCCGTCCCGCTGCTGGGTGGGTTCCTGATCTACGCCTTCACCTTGATCCCGAGGGCCAGCCCGGTACGCATTCCCGCCGCGATCATCCTGATCCTTGCCATGCCCGCAGTAGTGGAACGGGGTGCCGCCCTTGCGTTGCGTTTGTCGGCCAGTTCAGCCACGGCTCTGGCAGCCTCGGCTCCGTATTCGGACTGCCGGACATCAAAGGCCATGACCGAGATTGCCAGCCTGCCAAAATCGTTGGTCTTCTCTTCATTGAACCTGGGTCCAGCCATTCTGGCCTATACTCCGCACTCCGTGACCTCGGCTGGCTACCACAGAAGCTCCGACGCGTTCTGGAATGGAGTTGGGGCGTTTCAAGCGATGGGGAACCTGAAGACAGCCCTGCAGCGCTCAGGGGCCGACTACCTTGTCCTCTGCCCCGGCGGGCGGCTGGAGCAATCGTCCGAGGTCATGCAATCCCTGCTGAACGGGCCCCTGCCGGTCTGGTTGACGGATGCCACCGGACCGCGCCGGGAAGTGCGCGTATTTCGGGTCGGACACGCAGCCTTGTCCGGAACCGCGCCGTGACCACGGGTGAAAGCCGGACCGTTCTGCGCTTCCTGTTCGTCGGGACCGCGCTGGCCGCAATCTATGCCCTGCTGGCAGCACTTGCCACCTCGCACCTTCCCCTGCCTCGAGCGGTGTCGGCCGGGCTGGCCTGGGTTGCCTGCATTCCACTTGGCTTCTGGTGCCACCGAAGGTTCACCTTCAGGGAAAGCCGGCAGCATCCGGGCGCGCTGGGCCTTTATGCCGCGACGCAGGTCATCGGAGTGGGGATCGGCGCGGGGATCAGCTTCCTGTTCGCGCGCGGTCTTTTCTGGCCGGACCTCGGCGTCCATTTGTCGGCCTCGGCACTGGCTGCGGCGATCAGCTATTCGATCAACCGAAGCTTCACGTTTCCCCGCCACCCGCCCTAATCGGGTTTCCGGACATGAGTTAAGGGCGCGCGACTGACGGCCGGCGCGAGAATTTCCCCTTCCACAACTCTTTTGGTCGCACTACGGTTCCATTGTTAACGATCACCGTTCCAGTCAAGGGAGACACAGATGGGCAAGAGGGACGATCTCATCGCCAAATACGCTGATGACCTGAAGAACAAGTGCAAGATGACGCCCGACATGGCGCTGCTGACCAAAGTCACAATCGGCTGCGGCCCATCGATCTATGACAACGACGCTCAGACCGTCGCGGCCTCGGACAAGGACGAGCTTGAGCGGATCAAGTCCAACTTCCTGGTCAAGAAACTGGGTCTCAAGGATGGGCCCAGCCTGATGGATGGCATCAATACCGCCGTCGAAGCCTATGGCAAGTCCGAGCGCAACAAGTTCCGCGCCGTGTTCTACTATCTGCTGGTCAAGCATTTCGGCCGCGAAGCCGCCTACAACTGACACGTCTGACCTGAATTCCAAGGCCCGCGCCCGTCCGGCGTGGGCCTTTTGCCATCCGCCCGTTGGATTTGAGGAAAAACTTTAGCACTCGCGGCTTGTCCGAAGGCGGCGATTCGAGGCATCAAGATCAAGTCGGGGCAGGACGCCCGGGACCCTTATACTACAGATCACGTGCGGTGCTTGGGGTGTGCGCGTGGGGTGGATGGAGGGTCCCGTAGGGGTGCGGGGCCCTCCATTTTTTTGTCAGTCTTGCGACCCAAAGGGTCCGGACCAGCATGGCAGCGTCGGTTAGCGCACCGCCCTGCACCCTTCTTCGCGGGCGTTCAACCGATCCGGCCCCGCACGCCACCTGTCTGTCCTCGGTCCAGAAGCAGATGGTCCAGAATCACGCAGGCCATCATCGCCTCGCCCACCGGAACCGCGCGAATGCCGACGCAGGGATCGTGGCGCCCCTTGGTGATCAGGTCCGTCTCCTGCCCGCCCTGAGTGATCGTCTGGCGCGGTGTCAGGATGCTGGACGTGGGTTTCACCGCAAAGCGGCAGACGACCGGTTGGCCGGTCGAAATCCCGCCCAGAATTCCGCCAGCATGGTTCGACAGAAACTCCGGCCCATCCCGCCCCATGCGGATCTCATCGGCGTTTTCGACACCGGTCAGGCTTGCCGAAGCCATCCCTTCTCCGATCTCGACGCCTTTCACGGCGTTTATCGACATCATTGCAGCCGCAAGGTCACTGTCGAGCTTGCCATACAGCGGAGCACCGAGGCCCGGAGGCACCCCCTCCGCCACCACTTCGATCACCGCTCCGACCGAGTTGTGCGACAGCCGCAGCGCGTCCAGGTAGTCAGCCCATTCCACGGCCGCCACCGCGTCGGGCACCCAGAACGGATTCCTCTCGATCTCCTCGGCGTCAAACCGGCTTCGGTCGATGGTCTTGGTGCCCATCTGCACCATGTAGCCGGTGATCTTCAGACCTGGCACCAGCGCGGCCAGCGCCGCCCGCGCTACGCCGCCGGCCGCGACGCGGCTTGCCGTCTCGCGCGCCGAGGAACGGCCGCCGCCGCGTGGGTCACGCAGCCCATATTTCTGATGATAGGTGATGTCGGCATGACCCGGCCGAAAGCTGTTGGCAATCTCGCTGTAGTCCTTCGATCGCTGGTCGGTGTTCTCGATCATCAGCTGCATCGGCGTGCCGGTGGTCTTTCCCAGATAGACGCCCGACAGGATGCGAACCTCGTCCGCTTCCTTGCGCTGGGTGGTGAACTTCGACTGACCGGGCTTGCGCTTGTCCAGCCAGGGTTGCAGATCCGCCTCACCGAGGCTGATACCCGGAGGGCATCCGTCCACCGTGCAGCCGATGGCCGGGCCATGGCTTTCGCCCCATGTGGTGACGCGGAACAGATGTCCGAAAGTGTTCAGGCTCATGTTGGGTCCCCGTTTGGACTTGGGCATACAGGTGCCTCGGCCCATGCCACAAGCCCGGGACCCGCAAAAAGCGGCCCACCGGCGCGAGATGGTCACGGTTCCGTGAAAAAAGCCCGATCCGAGGGTTGAATTGTCGCACCATGCGCCCACCTTACTCTCTTGCGGGCCGGGCCCCTCTGACGACATGTGTCGTGATGTCGGACCGCATCGAGAAATCGTGCTCGATGTCATGCCCGGCGCTCTGCCCCTCACAAGGCTGACCTCTCGACGCACCCGAATTGAGGGTAGTGGGGATGGATTTCCTCTTCGAATTGTTTGTGGGCAAGCCGCTCTGGCTGTGGCTGATGTTCCTTGGCATCGTCGTTGCGCTGATGGCCTTCGATCTTGGTGTGCTGCACAAGGACGACCACGAGTTGGGGGTCGCAGAAAGCCTGAAGCTTTCCGCCTTCTACATCATCATCGCGATCCTGTTTGGTGGCTACATCTGGTGGGCGTGGCAGAACGGCACGCTGGTCACGAGCGACGGCACCAACCCGGTGGCAAGCTACTTCCAAGGCTACATCATCGAGAAGGTCCTCTCGATCGACAACGTCTTCGTCATTTCGCTGATCTTCGGATATTTCGCCATTCCGCGGAAATATCAGTACCGGGCCCTCGTCTGGGGCATCATCGGTGTCATCATCCTGCGCGGCATCATGATCGCCGTCGGCGCCGAGCTGATTTCGAACTACGCCTGGGTGACGCTGGTCTTCGCCGCCTTCCTGGCGCTCACCGGCATCAAGATGCTCGTGGTCCCGGAAGGTGACATGGATGTGTCGAAGAATCCGGTGGTGAAGCTGACCGCAAAATACATGAACGTCACCAAGGACCTGCACGGGCAGAAGTTCTTCGTCCGCCAGCCACACCCGAACACGGGCAAGCTGGTGCTGTTCGCCACCCCATTGTTCGTGGCGCTGATCGTCATCAACTTTGCCGACCTGATCTTCGCCGTGGACTCGGTGCCTGCAATCTTTCTGATCACCACCGATACCTTCATCGTCTACACCGCGAACATCATGGCGATCCTCGGCCTGCGCGCGCTTTACTTCGCGCTGGCAGCCCTGGTGCACCGTTTCCACTACCTGAAGTATGCGCTGGCCGTGGTCCTGATCTTCATCGGAATGAAGGGCTTTTACAGCTACTTCTTCGGCAAGTTCGACCCCTACCTGTCGCTGGCGATCACCATCGGAATCATTGCCGCTGGCATCTTCTATTCGCTGTGGAAGACCCGTGACGACGGTGACGACGGCCACGGAAAAGAGGTCAAGGTGGCCGAATAACGCCGCCGGTTTAAGGCAGGCAGAGCAGCGCCCGTCCCGGATCCCCGGGGCGGGCGTTCCTATTCGCGGCCCCGCCGGATCTGGGTCGTCAGGTCATGCCCATCGGGCACTCCGGCGATGCGAAGGACTGACAGGCCCAGCGTGACGTCCACCCGCCCGTCGGTGCGGCGCAGGACCTGGGGCGGCTTTGGCCATGCTGTCAGGTCATAGACCTGCTCGGCTGCCCACTGGCTGAGATGCGTCACTCCTCCATAAGCAAGCACAAGCACCACCGCCCCCGGTCCCGGTTCGATCAGGTTGATCCCCGTTCCCGCGTGCACCGTGTCGTTCCCGCCCCCAAGCCGCACCAGGTTCCGGCCCGGTCCTGTATGGATCAGCGACGCGCCGTCTCCGTCATGGATCTCGTCGTTGCCGTGCCCGCCATAGATACGCTTGCGGCCTGCGGTGCCCAGGATCGTGTCATCCCCCGTCCCGCCGTCCAGCACATCGCGCCCGCCGCCTCCGACCAGCCGGTCGTTCCCCGCCCCGCCGTAGAAGAAATGGCGCGCGCTGTCGCTGATGGTGATAGCGCGCAATACGTCATCGCCTTCGCCCCCGTAGAAGGTCGAGCCGCCGTATTTCGGTCCGATCATCACGTCGTTCCCCCGTGACCCGCGCACGTCGACCACCACCCGCTCGGTGGTCTCGAAGGTGATCGGACTGTCGGGATGCGCCACGATCCGCAGGGCCCTTGGGGCCTGCTTTCGCGCCTCGGCATCCTCGTTGCGTGCCAGGACCGTGGCAATGCGGATGTTCTCGACGTTCATCGGGCAGTGCAGGACATAGTTGTCCGGCCCGCCCAGATACCACAGCGTGTCGTTGCCTCCGTCCTTTGTCTCGCGGATCTTTTCGGATTCCGCGCCATAGACCCAGTAGTTGTCGTTGCCGCGGTGCCCCTCCAGCACCACGGACCCGTCCACCGCCATCATCGCGTTGACTCCGTCCGCCGGGTTCTCGAACCCGCGCAGGTCAAGGCCCAGCTCCAGCGCGCCCTTCACCAGCTCGCCACGCAGCACGCCCATCGGGGCGCTTTCGACCAGGTTCTCGGTCTCGCCTGGATCGGCGACCACGTCGTAGACATGTTCTTCGCCGTTCGGATAGCGGAAATAGCGAAACTGCCGGTAGCCCTGGATCGAGGGACGCACCGACAATGTGCCGAAAACCGAGGTGATAGGCGACTTCGAGGTGTCGAACTCCCCAAAGCTGGAGTCAATAAGCGGCAGCAGGCTTTGCCCCGACACCCAGTCCGGGCGCGGCGGCAGGCCCGCAAGCTGCATGATGGTCTTGGGAAAGTTGTGCAGGCTGACGGGAAGGTCCACGACCCGGCCCGTCTCCATGCGTGGCGAACAGATGGCCAATGGCACATGTGCGGCCGAATCCCACTGGCTCATCTTGTGGAAGCTGTCGTGGTTCCCAAGGTTGAAGCCGTTGTCCGACAGGAAGATCACCGTCGTCCGGCCGCCCAGCGGGGAAGTCTCCAGCGCGGTCAGGAAGCGCCCGATCTCGTGATCCACGTGGCTGATCGCCGCGAAATAGGCGCGGACGACCTGCCGCCAGCCATCGTCGCCCCCCTTTTCCGGCGTCCAGTTGCCATTGGCGATATAGGCCGCCTCATAGACCGCAAAGCCGGGCGGGGGGCCGTAGTAATCCTCGGGCGCTGCGATATCGGGCCAGCGGATGTCGGCCGGGTCGTACAGCTGGTAGAAGCGGTCCGGGCATTCCAGATTGTAATGCGGATGCTTGAAGCCAAGCTGGATCAGGTGCCGCCGGTTCGGGTCCTCGATCCGGCCCAGAAAGTCGATGGCGTTCTGCGCGACGGTAAAGTCGTAGAACAGATGATCCTGCGCGCCGTCGTCGTCGGGGTGGTTGACCCCCGCGATCCCCGGTCCCCGGTCCAGATAGTGCTTCATCTTGGTCCGCCCACGGCTGTCATGGGCCACGGGCTCTTCGTGGAACAGCACCCGGCGGAAGCGGATCGGCATCGGCGTATAGGTCGCGTCGACCTTTCCGGTGGTGAAGTTGTAGAACCCCGCCCGCCGCAGGTCATAGGCCCAGACCTTCTCGGGCGGCAGCACCTGCCGCCAGAAGCGGTTTAGATCGACCAGGCCGGTCCGAAACGGCGACAGGCCTGTGGCGAGTTCCGCCCGGCAGGGGGCACAAAGGGGGATCGTCGAATAAGCGTTGCTGAACCGGACGCCCCGCGCCATCAGCCGGTCCAGGTTCGGCGTCTGGATGCTGAGGCCGAAGGTGTCGCGCCAGGTGAAGACGTCGATCATGTCATCCACCCAGATGACGCAGATGTTGTCGTCCTTGACGCTGTCGGCGTCGAACGCCATCACGGACCGCCTTCGGTCAGTTTCAATCGCGCGGGTAGCGCCCAGCGGCGCAAGCCCCCCGCACCAAACACGCCGCGAAGCGCCCCCCTATTAGCAGGGTAGGGGCCAGTGCCAGGTTTCGAACCATAGGCATAGGTGACATGGATCTCGCCCTCGGGACGATGCGAGCAGCGCAAGAGTATCGCCTTGGTATCGTGCTTGCCGAACTCGATCCCCGTCAAAGTCGCGCCATTGGTGACTCCTTCCAGCGCAAAGCCTGCCGTCTCACCGGCATCGAACGGGTCGTCTGGGTCGATCACCAACGCATCCTGCGCCTCGCAGACCAGGCGGATGTGGTCGCCGGCCCGTTCCGCCAGCTGGATCACCGGGCAATGCCAGCGACCGCCGCCGTGGACCGCCAGCAGCGCCTCGGTCATCAAAAACGCCTTTTCCGCGCGTCCGGCATCGGTCAGCCGCCCGGTATCGTCGATCTGGAAAGCATAAGAAGGTGCGGCAAAGACCAGCTGGTGGTCGGCGTGGTTCCACGACAGCTCCCACTGGCCCTCCAGCCCCGGACCACGGGTCACCTCCTGCGTGCCGCAGTCGAACGACGTCAGGAAGATCGGCCGCGCCAGACCCCGTTGCGCCATGCCGCGGGTGATCCGCTCCATCAGGGCGATCATTCCGTCGCGGTAGGCCACCGGATCACCAGTCAGGTCCTCCAGCGTATAGTCCAGCACCACCGCCAGCACCTGCGCCCGGGTGCCCAGACGGATGGCGGCGGCCTGCAGGTTCGCAAAGGCCCGATCCAGGTTGGCCACGGCCGTCCCCGCCCCAAGTTCGTGTGCCGAGGCGGACATGTCGGTCTCGGTCCGGACCATCACCAGCGGCAGGGACTGTAGCGCCGCCCGACGGCGCGCCAGCAACTCGTCCGCGATCCTGGCCTCGACTGTCACTTCGCGCAGCGGCTCCAGACTGTCGGTTGCCGCCGCCTCCCCGTCCCCGCCCATGCCCACGGCACCGATATCGTCAGCCGGAGCCATCACATGCCACCGAAACCGCGCCGGCTCTTTCGTGCCAAGTCCCGCCCGCGCCCCTCCGGCCCCGAGGATCGCCAGAAGCGGTCCCAGCGTTTCGGCCAGGATTGCCCCACCATCCACATGTCGCCGATAGCCCCGTGGTCCGTCAGCGCCGGGCAGGTTCGCCTGAAAGAACACCCAGTCGCCCTCCCGTCGGGGGGCCCAGAGGTCAATGTCCTCCGGCAGGTCGGGGAGGGGCAGGGAGTCTGCCACGCAAGTGCTGGTGGATTCCGGTTTCAGCTCCAGCCGGGCGGCAATGTCCGCGATGACCTTGTCGGACAGACGCAGAACCAGACCTGTTGCATCATAGCGGATCACGTCCCCGTTCTCGGCCCGGATGATCACGCCCTCGGTCGAGATGTCATCCGCCATCAGAACAGCACCTTGAAACGTTCGGGCAGCCGGTAGACCCCCTTCGGTCGCGCCCCGCCGGGCGCGAAGAAGACCACCTTCTTCTCGCGCCAGCCGTCCGCCATCTCCTTGCGGAACTCCGGGAAGTCCACCGTCTCGCCGCGCGGCTTTTCCTTCGACAACGCGTTGTAGGTGTCCCAGGCGGTGTCCCAGCCGGTCTTTTCCCGCTGCACTTCGTCCAGCGCGCCGCTTTGGACCACGCGCTGGGCGCGACGGGTTGCAAGGCGCTTTTCGGTCATGTCGTGGTCGATGAAACGAAGGTGGAAGAGGTAAAGATGCGGGTCGAGGTGCAGCCTCGGGTGGTTGGCGAAATGGCCGCCCGGAGCGATGTCGATCTTGTCGCAGGTAATGCAGGGCTTGGCGTAGTTGGCGTTCAGCCGGAAGATCCGCCGAACGTCCAGGATGTTGCGGCCTTCGCTGATCGGTTCCGGTTCCAGGCCAGGGTTGTGCACCATCTCGATCGCGAACGGAGTGATCACCCGCGGGCCGCCCTTCTGCGCCGAATACTGCGCCATGTAATCCGGCAGGCTGTCAGACACCGCCGGATCGACGCAGACGATCTCATCCACATCGCCGACCAGCACCCAGTTGTAGAAGTTGGTGAAGCCCGTGGTCAGCCGAGACAGCATCTGCCACCGCCGCTGGTTGAAGCAGTTCCGCGTTTCGTCCAGTGGCAGGTAGATGATGTTGCAGCCTTCCGCGATCCGCTTGTGGGCGGGGTCGCCGCCATGGCTCAGGACAAAGCAGTTCTCGCGGCCCAGCTGACGGCCGTAATAGTCGACCCAACGCTGCAGGAAGAAGTGATCCCCCCCCACCATCGTCATCGCCATCATCCGCCCGCGCGTCTGGTCCATTCGGTCGTCCCTGCCTGCCGCACCCGCATAGCATGACCGCTGCGGCGGGGCCTAGCCCGCCTCTGTGGCCCGCAACGCATTCACCGCCGCCCGCCGCGCCCGGCGGATAAAGACCTTGTCTTCCTCCGGCAGGTCCGCCCCCAGCCGCAGCATCCCCTCGGCGGCCAGCACCACCAGCTGATGCCGCCCCTGGTTGGCCGCCGCCGCCAGGAGGGCGCGTTGCCACTTTGTCACCCCCCGCCGCGCGCGGTAGGCGACCCAGAACTCCGGCCCCACCTCGTCGCGTTCGACCACCTGGTCGATCAGCCGCTGAAAAGCTCCCGATTTCAGCACCACCCGGATCGCTTCATGCGTGGTGAAAGGTGTCCGCAGGAACTGCACATTCGACCCCGCCAGCCGGGCGGCATGGGCGCGGTCTTCCGGCACGAAGGGATCGTAAAGCACCACCGCCCGCCGGATGTAGGGCACGGCGGCCGCGGCATCCAGGAATGGCATCCCCTCCCAGTTCGACTTGCGCACCGCGAAGGGAAACCGCTGCTCGAAGGGCGCGATCACCTTGTTCATTGTCGACTGCGGGCTGAAGGCCAGCACCCGCGCATCGGGGATCAGGGGGGCAAAGTTCAACGCCGCAAAGCCGCCCATCGAAGCACCCGTCAGCACCACCCGGCGAAAGCGGCGGAAGAATCCCCGTTCCTCAAGCCCGCGCAGCAGCATCGGTGCCGTCGGCTGGCGGAACCAGTCCTTCGCATGGCTCTGCACGCCAAGCACCGAATGGCCCAAAGGCTCTAGCCGACCCCAAGCCCAGGGCGCGCGCGGCCAGCCCTCGTCTATGGTGGCGAGGTTGTCGAAGGACACGATCAGTGCGTCGCCTGCGCCCTCGAACCACAGGTTCGCATGGTCGCCCCTGACCAGGAACCGCTCCGCCCGCGCAGCCGCGTCCAGCCCCAACTCGGGCGGCACGTCCAGCGTGGACCCAGGCGTGTCCACTAGTAGCCCCAGCGGAAATGTCGTCGCAGCGCCGACAGCGCCGCCAGGTCCTCGGGATCTGACGAGCCCAAAAGCGACCGATCTGGCCAGAACAGCACCTCGTGCAGCCGCCCCTCGCCAAGGGTCTTCGCCAGGCCCGAACGGTTCGACCGGCATCCGATGAAGAAATCCGCCTGATGCGCCAACCCCGGCACCTTGCCCGAGGCCGTCGCCAGATCCCCCGCATAGTCCAGCCACATCGATCGCCCGTCAAACGCCAGGATCACCAATTTCGGCCCGCCGCCCTCGGCCAGAGGAAGCGAGACCTCGATTGTGGCCGCGCGGTCCTTGGCCATGACCCTGCCTTCCGCCTCGGCAAGGAAGATCATGTTGTTGGTCTGCCCGGTGAAGACCGACGCCAGCGTCCGCGCCTCACCACGCGAGCGGTAGACCACCGCCACAGTGAAGCTTTCGACCTCGGGCGCAAAGCCGGGCAACGTGAACCCGCAGTTCATCGCTTCCTTGCAGATCAGTGCGCCGGGAGGGCCGCCCTCGAAGCTGCTGTTCCCGCTGTTTGGGGCAGCGGCCCCGGCCTCGACTGCCAGCACGGAATCCCGCCAGCCCGTGATCCTGCCATCTGTCCGGATCAGATCGGCTTCACGTGCGACGAACCGCGCCCCGCCGGTCGCCAGGACGGCCTGCGCCAAAAGCGCATCCTCGCCCCCAATCAGTGCCCCCGACGGCAGTTTTGCGGCAATCTTCAGCATCGCACCTCCGTGCCTATTGTGACGGTCGCATCCTGCCGCCGCAAGGAGCGCGCGATATCAAGCGCCTGGGCCAGAATCAGCGCGCCATACTGTGCGTTGTGATGCTCGTAATCCGCCTTGGCCACATGATCGGCGATGGCATAGGCCGGATCAGTGAACAGGCCTGCCACCACCGTTTCCTCTGGCTGACGGATCAGCGTGATCCCGTCCTCCGCTGTGACTTCCGCCAGCACATCCCAGAACCATGGCAGACGATCCTCCATCAGCCGGGCCATCTGCGGGGTTATCGTGGCGATCCGTTCGGGATTTGCCGTGTAGTAAGCGACCGGTGCCAGAAGCACCTGCGCGGTCCGGGTTGAAGCAAGCCCGGCAGCCAGCCGATAGCCCTGGTAACCGCGCACACCGTCAGCCAGGAACCGGCGCTGCAACCCCTCGCTGACGAAAGGCCCCTCGCACAGCATCTGAAGCAGCCGGAAGAGCGCTCGCCAGACATAGACTCGGGCGCCCATCACCAGAATCGCGTCGAACTCTGCCGCAGGCAGGATCGTGCGGCCCTTGGCGTTGAATTTGGCGAACCGGCTTGCAACGGCGTCGTCGGGCGGATGGATCGCACCGTCGCGGAATTCCAGATAGCGGAAGCGACCCCCGATATTGCCCCAGTATTCCAGCTCCACGCCATGTCCGTCGACCAGCCCCTGCGCTGCGGCCTGACGAACGCAGGCGTAGTGGCTGTCGCCAAAGACGCAGAAGCGCGGCAGATCAGCCATTTCGAGTGCCGGGGGCAGAGGCCGAAAGGATTACCTCTTCGCACCGCAGCTCCTCGGCCTCGGTCAGGTCCCGAGTCTCCCCGGCCTCGGGCCTTGCGACCGTGGCAGGGAGGGCAACCGCCGCCTCACCGCCGAAGGCCGCCGCCTGCTCGCGGAAGAAATGGCTCATCACATGGTCCACGCCGTCGGGCAGGACCGACCGCAGGTTCGGCGCAAAAAACCGCCCCTTGTAAACCGGGTGCGTGATGATCTCGTAAGACGGGAAGTAGTCCACCCGAGCCTGCGCCGTGACCAGTTCCGAGGCCATCGCGCGCAGCAGCGATTTGGAATGACTGGTGGCCGTCAGCACATGCTGCCCCGAGGCGGTGGCGGTCAGCGGGACGGGAGAAACGGTCAGCAGAACCTGCAGTCGGCGGTTGGTGCGGAACAGCAACCGGAGCGCTGCCGTCATGTCTCCCATCAGTGCGCCAAAGCCGTGGTTCATGAAGACATGCCGGTCCGCATCGAACCGACCTGCCACCGTGCCGGGGCAGACGGCGTATTCCACGCCGAGGTGGGTGTCCTGCCACGCTTCTGTCAGCCCCAGCGTGAAGACGAAGACCTGTGCGCCCTTCACCGCCGCTGCAATGGCTGCCAGCGTCTCGGCCCGCGATGTCAGCATTTCATCGACCGAAACGAATCCACCCGGCTCAACCCCCGGACGGAACGGGTCGTAAAAGCGACGGTCCTTCTCCCACGCCACCTCGGGAGGATTGGTGTCCGTCAGTGCCCAGGTCAGCCACTGCAGCAGCATCCGTGGCGTGTAGATGTTGCCCGTCCGGAAGCTGAAGGTGCCGTAATGGTAATCCTTCCGCTGTTCGGCCGTCAGACCCGCCGGTCCCGGCTCGAAGTCCAGCCAGCGGTAGCGCCGCGCGACCAGCGCTTTCGAGAAATGCTGCGCGAAGCAGGACCCCGCCGTGACAATCCGCGTCCGCCGCCCGATCGCAAGCTTGGGCTTCCACAGCCCCTCGATCTCCAACGCATCCCGGTTCGCCACGGCGGTGCGCCAGAAGCGGTCATCGGGCAGGGTCTCGTAAGGATGCGACATGCGTGCGGCGGTCCTTGGTTTCGCTCAGGATAAGGCGGCAGTGGTTGCGGGAACGTCAACCGCTTTCCACGGACGCACTCCACAGGCCCCGGTGGCCGTGGTAGCCTTGTCCCATCATGCCCAGCCTCTGCCGCGACTGCCTGACCCTGACCGACAGCCCGGCGTCGCGCTGCCCCGGCTGCCGCTCGCCCCGGATGGTCGCGCATGGCGAACTGACGCAGCTTTCCATCGCCCACATGGACTGCGACGCCTTCTACGCCTCCGTCGAAAAGCGCGACAACCCCGCCCTGCGCGACCAGCCCGTCATCGTCGGCGGCGGCACCCGAGGCGTCGTCTCAACCTGCTGCTACATCGCCCGCATCAAGGGCGTCCGTTCCGCCATGCCGATGTTCCAGGCGTTGAAGCTGTGCCCCGAAGCGGTGGTCGTCAAACCGCGCTTCCAAGCCTACACCGCAGCCTCCCGCGCCATCCGTGCGATGATGGAGGACCTCACTCCTTCCATCGAACCCCTGTCTCTGGACGAAGCCTTTCTCGACCTTACCGGCACCGCCCGCCTGCACGGATCTCCGCCCGCCGTCCTGCTGGCCCGCCTGACCAAGCGGATGGAGGACGAACTGGGCCTCACCGGCTCTGTCGGCCTGTCGCACAACAAGTTCCTCGCCAAGATCGCCTCCGACCTCGACAAACCGCGGGGCTTTTCGGTGATCGGAGTGGCCGAAACCGAAGCCTTTCTGCGTCCCAAACCCGTGCGCATCATCTGGGGCGTGGGCCAAACCACCCAGACCGCGCTGGAACAGGCCGGCATCCGCACCATCGCGGATCTCCTCCGCTGGGATCGCGGCGACCTCGGCGCGCGGTTCGGCAGCATGGGCGACCGGCTCTGGCATCTCGCCCGCGGTGTGGACACCCGCCGCATCCAGCGTGACGAACGCCCGAAATCAATCTCCAAGGAGACGACCTTCTTCGAGGACACGTCCAACCCCGACCTTCTCGATGGCCATATCTGGCGGCTTTCCGAACAGGTCGCCGACCGCGCCAAGGCCAAGGGCCTGTCAGGCCGGACCGTCACACTGAAGCTCAAACGCAAGGACTTCCAGCTGGTGACCCGCCGCCACGCTCTCGGTGATCCCACGCAGTTGACCGACCGCATCTACCGTGCCGCCCGCGACCTTTTCGACCACGCCCGCATCACCGGCCCGTTCCGGCTGATCGGCGTCGGCATATCTGACCTTGCAGCCGAGGATCAGGCCGACCTTGCCCAGGACCTTCTTGACCCAGACGCCCGCCGCCGCGCCGCCGCCGAACGCGCCACCGATGCGATTCGCGCCAAGTTCGGGGCCGAGGCGATCATCAAGGGGCGCGCCCTGCGCTGACTATTCGGCCGCGAGCCGAACCTCGCCTGTGCCCGACACAAGCTCGGCAACCACCCCCGCGATCAGTGCCCGGAAAGCGCCAAAGCCGGCCAGCGGCTCGATCCGCGCCTCGTCCATGTAGAGCGCCCGGTCGATCTCGACCTGCACGACATGCACGCCCCGCGACGGCCGCCCGTAGGCCTGTGCCACATAGGCCCCGGCGAAAGGTGCATTACGTCCCACTCGCAGCCCAGCACCTGCAAAGGCCGCCTCGACACGCTCCATCACCTCGCGCCCCGCTGTCGCGCCATAGCGGTCGCCAAGAACCACCTCGGGCCGCTGCTGACCGGGCCTGGTATGCGCCTCGATCGCCTCGTGCGGCATCGAGTGGCAATCGATCAGCACCGCCTGCCCGAACTCTGCCCGCACCTCCTCGACCAATCCCCCAAGAGCTTGGTGATAGGGATGCCAGAACCGCTTCAGGCGCGCCTCGGCCTCGGCCAGCGACAGCTTGCCGCGATAGATCGACCGCCCCCCGGCCACCACGCGGGGAATCACCCCAAGACCGGAAGAGATGCGCGGGTTGTGCGGGACCCGCATCAGACCTTCGATCACGGCAGGGTCCAACTCGTCTGCCGCCCGGTTCAGGTCGATGAAGGCTCTGGGTGCCCGCGCTGCCAGAAGCGGAGCGCCCAGATCAGGCGCCATTCCGAACAACTCGTCGACAAAGGCATCTTCGGAGGACCGGATCGCGCGCCGGTCCAGCACCGCCTGCGCCAGAAAAGCGGACGGATACTCCCGCCCCGAATGGGGCGAGGCGAAGATCATCGGGCCGGACCCCCCGTCGGGGCGGGTCAGGACATAGGCTTCGGTCTCTGTCCGCCCCACATGCCCCTCCGTTTGCATCCTCTGATATAGCCCCATAATTCCGAAAGCCAAAACCCCTTGCAGGCCGTAGCGCTTGCCAGTATAGACCCGCCGACCGACGCGGTTCTGCCCGCGTCCTTTTCGTTTAACCGAAGGGGACAAGGCGGGGTCGCAAAGGGCAAAGTGGGCGGTTAGCTCAGCGGTAGAGCACTACGTTGACATCGTAGTGGCCACTGGTTCGATCCCAGTACCGCCCACCATCACCGCTCCCGCAAGGGAGCACGTTTGTTTTCACTGGCGCAGACGCGCCGCGAACAAGGAGAAGATCGATGAAGGTTGCGAACTCGCTCCGCTCGCTGAAGACGCGTCATCGCGATTGCCAGGTCGTGCGCCGCAAAGGCCGCGTCTATGTGATCAACA
>JANPJD010000172.1:0-2843 GCA_031425325.1 Rhodobacterales bacterium
CACAAGGCAACTTCCACGACGCGGTGATCCGCGTCTTCGTCGATCTGTATCACAAGAAGCGGCCTGACGGACGCGGCATCATCTACCGCGGCAAGCGCCTCGTGAACTGGGACCCGCATTTCGAGACCGCGATCAGCGATCTGGAGGTCGAGCAGACCGAGGTCGCGGGGCACATGTGGCACTTCAAGTATCCGCTCGCGGGCGGGGCCACCTACGACTACGTCGAACGCGACGCCGAGGGGCGCGAGACGCTGCGCGAGACGCGCGACTACATCTCCATCGCCACGACGCGACCCGAGACGATGCTGGGCGATGGCGCAGTGGCGGTCCATCCGTCCGACGAACGCTACGCCCCCATCGTGGGGATGCTGTGCGAGATCCCGGTCGGCCCGAAGGACCAGCGACGCCTGATCCCGATCATCACCGACGACTACCCCGACCCCGCCTTCGGGTCGGGGGCCGTGAAGATCACCGGCGCGCATGACTTCAACGACTACGGCGTGGCGCAGCGGAACGGCATCCCCTGCTACCGGCTTATGGACACCCGCGCCGCGATGCGCAGCGACGGCGCGCCTTATGCCGAATCCGCCGCTGTGGCGCAGGCGGCGGCGCGCGGCTGGCTGGTGCGCAAAGGCTATGTTCCTGCGGGATTTGCCGAACAGCCCCTGACACTGGACGAAGCGGCGGTCGATGCGCTGAACCTCGTGCCCGACGAGTTGCGGGGCCTTGACCGGCTGGAGGCGAGGAAGCGCGTGGTCGACGCGATCACGGCAGAGGGGCTGGCCGTGATGGTCCCCGCGAGCGACCCGCGTCTGGGCCGCGTGTCAGCGTCGTCCGCCGCACCGGCTGGCAGCGCGCAGGAGGGTGCGCCCGATGACAGCTACGAGGAGGGCGGGACGCCCCCCGAACTCTCGCTCGTGCCGCTGGTGGAGCCGAAGCCGATCATGCAGCCCCACGGCGACCGCTCGAAGGTCGTGATCGAGCCGATGCTGACCGACCAGTGGTTCGTCGACACCGCAAAGATCGTGCAACCCGCGATCGACGCCGTGCGGAACGGCGACACCGTGATCCTGCCCGAGCGGGATGCGAAGGTCTATTTCCACTGGCTCGAGAACATCGAGCCCTGGTGCATTAGCCGTCAGCTTTGGTGGGGTCATCAGATTCCGGTCTGGTATGGCCTGCCGCTCGACGCAGACGGGTTCCACGACGACGAGGGCGATGACGCGCTCGACGAGGTGGAAATGTTCCGCCTGCTGCTGGAGACGGAGGGCGAGCCGCACCATCACTGCGCGGCGCGCTTCGAGGGCGTGGCCGACGCTTTCCGCGATGATCTGGCATCCCTGCCCCATCCGCTGAACGCAGCAAGCATCGTCGAGGTCGCCGACCGCGAGACGGCGGTGGAGCGGCTGGCACAAAGCCTTGCCGACTACACCATCAGCCAGGACCCGACGCATCTGGTCTATCCGGTCTGGCGGGATGCGGACGTCCTCGACACCTGGTTCTCCTCCGGCCTCTGGCCTATCGGCACACTGGGCTGGCCCGAGAACACGCTGGAATTCCAGCGCTATTTCCCGACCTCGACCCTCGTCACCGGGTTCGACATCATCTTCTTCTGGGTTGCCCGGATGATGATGATGCAGCTTGCCGTCGTGGGTCAGGTGCCGTTCCGCACCGTCTATGTCCATGCCCTCGTCCGCGACGAGAAGGGCAAGAAGATGTCGAAGTCGCTGGGCAACGTGCTCGACCCGCTCGACCTCATCGACGAGTACGGCTGCGACGCGGTCCGCTTCACACTGACGGCGATGGCGGCGATGGGTCGCGACCTTAAACTCAGCACGCAACGGATTGCAGGCTATCGCAATTTCGGCACGAAGCTTTGGAACGCCTGCCGCTTCGCCGAGATGAACGGCGTGTGGGAGGGCCACGCCACCCAGGTCGCACCCCCGCCCGCGACCGCCATCGTCAACCGCTGGATCATCGGCGAGACGGCGCTCGTGCGGGCCGAGGTCGACGCGGCGCTTGCCGCCTACCGTTTCGACCAGGCGGCGGACGCGCTCTACCGCTTTGTCTGGGGCCGGGTCTGCGATTGGTATGTCGAGTTTGCGAAGCCGCTTTTCGACGGGCCGGAGGCCGCCGAGACGCGCCACACGATGGCTTGGGTGCTGGACCAGTGCATGATCCTGCTGCACCCGATCATGCCCTTTGTCACCGAAGAGCTGTGGCAGACAACGGGCACCCGCGCCACGATGCTCGCCCATGCCGACTGGCCGGCCTATGGCGACGATCTGACCGACGCGCAGGCGATGCGCGAGATGCGCTGGGTCACCGGCCTGATCGACGAGGTCCGTTCGGCCCGCGCGCAGATGCATGTGCCGGTGGGGCTCAAGCTCGACGCGCTGGCGGTCGGCCTAGATCCGGTGGCGCAGGCGGCCTTCGCGCGCAACGAGGCACTGATCCTGCGGCTTGCGCGGCTGGGGGGTGTCACGCCCGCCGACAGCGTGCCCAAAGGGGCGATCACCGTCACGGTCGAGGGCGGCACCTTTGCGATCCCGCTCGGCGGCATCATCGACATCGCCGAGGAAAAGGCGCGGCTTGCCAAAACGCTGGAGAAGCTTGACCGCGACATGGCCGGGCTGCGCGGGCGGCTGGCCAACCCGAACTTCCTCGCCTCGGCGAAGGAGGACGTGATCGACGAGACGCGCGAAAAGCTGGAACAGGGCGACGACGAAGCCGCCAAGCTGCGCGCCGCCCTTTCCCGCCTGGCCGAGGCGGGATGAGCAAGGCGGCTTTCCCACGCCATCACAGTTGCGTATAAGCGAGCCAGCCCCGGCCCCGCCTTGCCC
>JANPJD010000173.1:0-20590 GCA_031425325.1 Rhodobacterales bacterium
GCCAAGCACCCCGACATCAAGGTCGAATGGGTGACGCTGGAAGAGAACGTCCTGCGCCAGAACATCACCAACGACATCGCCACCGGGGGCGGCCAGTATGACGTGATGACCATCGGCACCTACGAAGTTCCGATCTGGGCAAAGCTGGGCTGGCTCGTCTCGCTCAACGACCTGCCCGCCGAATTTGACGTGGACGATCTGCTGCCACCGATCCGGGCAGGCCTGTCGCTTGACGGCACGCTGTATGCGTCGCCCTTCTACGGCGAATCCTCGTTCGTCAACTACCGCAAGGACCTGGCCGAAAAGGCCGGCGTGACCATTCCGGACATGCCCACCTGGACCGACATCAAAGCCGCCGCCGCCGCGATGCACGATCCCGACAATGGCGTGTTCGGCATCTGCCTGCGCGGCAAGGCGGGCTGGGGCGAGAACATGGCGTTCCTCACCACGCTTGCCAACTCTTACGGTGCGCGCTGGTTCGACGAGAACTGGAACCCGCAGTTCGACAGCCCCGAGTGGAAGGCCGCGATCGACTTCTACCTTGATCTCATGACCAACTACGGTCCGCCCGGCGCCTCGTCGAACGGCTTCAACGAGAACCTGACCCTGTTCCAGCAGGGCAAGTGCGGCATCTGGATCGACGCGACATCGGCCGGCTCGGGCGTTCTTGCCGCCGACAGCGCGATGGGGCCCGAGAATGTGGGCTTCGCCCTTGCACCCGATGCGGGCCTTGGCAAGCGCGCCAACTGGCTCTGGGCGTGGAGCCTTGCGATCCCGACCACGACCGACTCGATGGATGCGGCGAAGACCTTCGTCGAATGGGCGACCAACAAGGAATACACCGCCCTTGTCGCCTCGAAGGAAGGTTGGGCCAACGTGCCTCCGGGAACGCGCTCGTCGCTCTACGCGAACCCCGAGTATCAGAAGGTGCCGTTCGCGCAGATGACGATCGACTCGATCAACGCGGCCGATCCCAACAGCCCGACCGTGCAGCCCGTGCCCTATACCGGCGTGCAGTTCGTGGCGATCCCCGAGTTCCAGGGCATCGGCACAGCCGTGGGGCAAGAGTTCTCGGCGGCGCTTGCCGGTGAGAAGACCGCTGACGAGGCGCTCGCAGCCGCGCAGGAGCTGTCGGTGGCTGAAATGACGGCGGCTGGCTACATCAAGTAGCCGTCTCCTTTCGGGCGGTCCGGTTCCGGGCCGCCCATCCCCGGCACCATGCCGTGCCCATCGGGGCGCGTGTCCGCAATTCGCAACGCAGAAGGTGTGTCGCATGTCGACCGAAGCCTCTCGGACCGCAGCGCGGTGGATGCTCTCGCCCGCCGTCATCCTGCTTCTGATCTGGATGATCGTGCCGCTGGCGCTGACGCTGTGGTTTTCATTCCAGAGATACAACCTGCTATATCCGGACCGCGCAGGCTTCGTGTGGTTCCAGAACTACACCAGCTTCGTCGCCTCGCCTGCCTTCTGGTCGGCGATCGTCAACACCCTGATCCTAGTGGGCGGAGTGTTGGTGATCACGGTCATCGGCGGCATCCTGATCGCCCTGCTGATCGACCAGCCGATCTGGGGGCAGGGCTATGTGCGGATCATGGTCATCGCGCCCTTCTTCATCATGCCGCCCGTCGCGGCGCTGATCTGGAAGAACATGTTGATGAACCCCTCGAACGGGCTCTTTGCCAACGCTTTCGCGGCGATGGGGATGCAGCCCTACGACTTCCTCGGCCAGTCGCCGCTTCTGTCGATCGTCATCATCGTGGCCTGGCAATGGTTGCCCTTCGCGACGTTGATCCTGCTGACAGCGCTCCAGTCGCTGTCCTCGGAGCAACTCGAAGCCGCCGAGATGGACGGCGCGCCCGCGATCAAGCGCTTCTGGTACATCATGCTGCCGCACCTCGCCCGCGCGATCACCGTGGTGGTGCTGATCCAGACGATCTTCCTGCTCGGCATCCTCGTCGAGATCCTCGTGACCACGAACGGCGGACCGGGCTCGCAGTCCACCACGCTGACCTTCCTCGTCTACAAAGAGGCAATCCTCGACTCCGACGTCGGCACCGCTGCCGCCGGGGGCGTGGTCGCCGTCATCCTTGCCAACATCGTCGCAATCTTCCTGATGCGCGCGATCGGCAAGAATCTCGACGCATGAGGTAGGCATGGCCCGCGCTGTCAGCACACGCCGCAAACTGGGGTTCACGGTCGCCGCCTGGACGGTGGCGCTGCTGTTGTTCTTTCCGATCCTGTGGACCTTCCTCACCAGCTTCAAGACCGAAGCGGTGGCGGTCGCACAGCCCCCTCAATGGCTGTTCTTCGACTGGACCTTCGAGAACTACGTCGCCGTCCAGGAACAGCGCAACTATTTCAGTTTCTTCCTGAACTCGGTGATCATCGCGGTCGGGTCGACCGCCCTCGGGCTTCTCGTGGCGATCCCTGCGGCCTGGTCCATGGCCTTCGTTCCCGGGGCCAAGACCAAGGACCTGCTGATGTGGATGCTTTCCACCAAGATGATGCCCGCAGTTGCGGTGCTGGTGCCGATCTACCTTATCTTCATCCGGCTCGGCCTGCTCGATACCCGCATCGGCCTCGTGATCGTGCTGATGCTCATCAACCTGCCGATCATCGTCTGGATGCTCTACACCTATTTCCGCGAGATCCCGGGCGAGATCCTGGAGGCGGCTCGGATGGACGGGGCGACGCTGCGGTCCGAGATCCTCTATGTGCTGACGCCGATGGCGGTTCCCGGCATTGCCTCGACCGTGCTTCTCAACATCATCCTCGCGTGGAACGAAGCGTTCTGGACGATCACGCTTACCACGGTCAGCGCGGCGCCCCTGACCAAGTTCATCTCGTCATTCTCAAGCCCGCAGGGCCTGTTCTACGCGAAGCTGAGTGCGGCGAGCGTGATGGCGATCGCGCCGATCCTGATCATGGGCTGGTTCAGCCAGAAGCAGCTTGTCCGGGGTCTGACCTTCGGCGCGGTGAAGTGAGGGAAAGATGGGCAAGATAACGCTGCGGAACGTGACCAAGAAGTTCGGCGAGGTCGCCGTGATCCCGTCCCTCGACCTAGACATCGAGGATGGCGAGTTCGTCGTGTTCGTTGGCCCCTCGGGCTGCGGGAAGTCGACGCTCCTGCGCCTGATCGCGGGGCTCGAGGACACGACAGACGGTCACATCCTGATCGACGGGATGGATGCCACGCATGTGCCGCCTGCCAAGCGCAAGCTTGCGATGGTGTTCCAAAGCTATGCGCTCTACCCCCACATGACGGTCCGCAAGAACATCGCCTTTCCGCTGAAGATGGCGGGGATGGACGCCGCTTTGGCCGAGAAGAAGGTCGAGGCGGCGGCCAAGGTGCTGAACCTTACCGCCTATCTCGACCGCCGCCCGGGCCAGTTGTCGGGCGGCCAGCGCCAGCGCGTCGCGATCGGGCGCGCAATCGTGCGCGAGCCGAAGGCATTTCTCTTCGACGAGCCGCTGTCGAACCTCGATGCGGCGCTGCGCGGCAACATGCGGCTCGAGATTACCGAACTGCACCAGTCGCTCAAGACGACGATGATCTACGTGACGCACGATCAGGTCGAGGCGATGACGATGGCCGACAAGATCGTCGTGCTGCAAGCCGGCCATATCGAGCAGGTCGGCACCCCGCTTGAGCTTTACAACCATCCGGCCAACGTCTTCGTCGCGGGCTTCATCGGCAGCCCGCGCATGAACCTGATCGGCGGGGTGGACGCGGCAGCGCTTGGGGCCACGACCATCGGCGTGCGGCCCGAGCATATCGACATCGGCTTGTCGGGCGGCAAGTGGAACGGTCACGTCACCGTCGCCGAGCGGCTGGGTTCGGACACCTTCCTGCATGTCGCGGTGGAAGGTATCGGCCCGATGACCGTGCGCGCGGGTGGCTCGGTTCTGGCTTCAAGCGGCGACGCGATCAGCCTGACGCCACAGGCAGACAAGATTCACAGATTCGGACCAGACGGAAAGGCACTTTGATGCGATTGCAGGGAAAGACGGCACTTATCACGGGGGCCGCGCGGGGCATCGGGCTGGCTTTTGCCAAGGCCTATGTGCGCGAGGGCGCGACGGTCGCCATCGGCGACATCAACCTGACGGCGGCGCAGACGGCAGCGGCCGAGATCGGCCCAAAGGCCCATGCCATCCACCTCGATGTGACCCGGCAGGACAGCATCGACGCCGCGATGGCCGAGGCCGTGGCCGCGATGGGCGGCCTCGACATCCTAATCAACAACGCCGCGATCTTCGACATGGGGCCGCTGGCCGAGATCCCGCGCGACAGCTACGACCGTCTCTATGCGATCAATGTCGGAGGCACGCTTTTCATGATGCAGGCGGCCGCCAGGCAGATGATCGCGCAAGGCAGGGGCGGGCGGATCATCAACATGGCAAGTCAGGCCGGACGGCGGGGCGAGGCGATGGTTGCGGTCTACTGCTCGACCAAGGCCGCCGTCATCAGCCTGACGCAAAGCGCGGGGCTCGAGCTCATCCGGCACGGCATCAACGTGAACGCAATCGCACCCGGCGTGGTCGATGGCGAGCACTGGGCCGGGGTCGATGCGCTGTTCGCCAAGTACGAGAACCGCCCGCTGGGCGAGAAGAAGCGGCTGGTGGGCGAGGCGGTACCGTTTGGGCGCATGGGCACGGCCGAGGATCTGACCGGGATGGCGATCTTCCTCGCCACGCCCGAGGCCGAGTATATCGTGGCGCAGACCTACAACGTCGACGGCGGGAACTGGATGAACTGATGGACCTCGGGCTTGCAGGCAAGATCGCTGTCGTCACTGGCGGCAGCGTAGGGATCGGGCGCGGAGTGGCGCGGGCTTTCGCGCGCGAGGGCGCGGATGTGGTCATCGCCGCGCGCGACGAGGCGCGCGCCACCGCCGAGGCGGCGGACATCGCCGCGGCCCACGGCACCCGCGCGCTGGCGGTCGGCTGCGATGTGTCCACGCCCGAGGGATGCGAGACGCTCGTGTCGGCTGTCCGCGAGTTTGGCGGTTGCGACATCCTCGTGAACAACGCAGGCACCGGCTCGAACGAGACGGTGATGGAGGCGCCTGACGAAAAGTGGCTCGCCTACTGGAACCTCCACGTCATGGCCGCCGTGCGCCTGTCGCGCGGCCTCGTGCCGATGATGGAGGCGCGGGGCGGCGGCTCGATCCTGAACAACGCCTCGATCTGCGCGGTCCAGCCGTTGTGGTACGAGCCGATCTACAACACCACAAAGGCGGCCCTCCTGATGCTGTCGAAGACGCTTTCGACCGAGTTCATCCCCAAGGGTATCCGCGTCAACACCGTCAACCCCGGTCTGATCCTGACGCCCGACTGGATCAAGACCGCGAAACAGCTTGCCGCAGACGGCGACTGGGAGGGTTACCTGCAATCGGTGGCCGACGAACACGCGCCGATCAAGCGATTCGGCACGGTCGAGGAGCTTGCCGATTTCATGGTCTTTGTCTCGTCGCCGCGCGCGGCTTACTGCGTCGGCTCGACCTTCCATGTCGATGGCGGCATGTTGAAGTCGATCTGAGGTGACGGGTCAGGGATCATACCTTGCGCGCTTCCGCCTTGACGGCGAGGTGGCGGTCGTGACCGGCGGAGCTCGCGGGATCGGTCTTGCCATCGCCGAGGCGCTCGCCGAAGCGGGGGCGGCAGTCATCATCGTCGAGCCGGACGCGAGTGCCGCCGCGTCCGCAGCCGGGCAACTCCGCGCGCTGGGCTTGCGGACCGAAGGGGCGGCAGGCGACGTGACCGACCCGGCGGCGATGACCGCGCTCGCGGCGCGCCTTGCATCTGAAGGTCGGCCCGCCACCATCCTCGTCAACAACGCAGGCATCGGCAATTCCGGCATCCCGGCCGAGGCTCTGCCCGATGCCGACTGGCGGCGGATGCAGGACGTGAACCTGAACGGCCCCTTCTGGTGCGCCCGTGCCTTCGGGGCGCACATGCTGGCGGCGGGGCGGGGGGCCATCGTGAACATCGGCTCGATGTCGGGCACGATCGCGAATCGGCCGCAGCCGCAGACCGCCTACAACGTCTCGAAGGCGGCGCTGCACCACCTGACCCGCTCGCTGGCGGGCGAATGGGCCGACCGGGGGGTGCGGGTGAACGCCGTGGCGCCCACCTATATCGAGACGCCGATGGTTCTTGCCAATCCCGACAACGCAACGCGCATCGCAGGCTGGCTTGCCGACACCCCGATGGGGCGGATGGGGCGGCCGGACGAGGTCGCGTCGGTCGTGCTGTTCCTCGCCTCGCCCGCCGCAAGCCTGATGACGGGTGCCGTCGTCGCGGTCGATGGCGGCTTCACCTGCTGGTAGCGCCGAAGGAGTGCCTTATGCCGACCCTCACCCTTCCCGCCTATGACCGGTCTCGCCTGACGCCGGGCATCGTGCATATCGGCCTCGGCAACTTCCACCGCGCGCATCAGGCGGTCTATCTCGACGACCTGTTCGCAAAGGGTCTTGCCCATGACTGGGCGATCCTGGGCGCAGGCGTGCGCGAGGGCGACGCGCGGATGCGCGAGGCGCTGGCGGCCCAGGACTTTCTGTCGACCGTCATCGAACTCGACCCGGCAGGCAACCGGGCGCGGCGGATCGGCGCGATGACGGGGTTCGTCGCGGTGCAGCCCGACAATGCCCCGCTGATCGCCGCGATGAGCGATCCCAAGATCCGCATCGTCTCGCTCACCGTGACCGAGGGCGGTTATTTCGTCGATCCCGCGACGGGCCGGTTCGACCCCGCCGCGCCCGAGATGGTGGCCGACGCAACGGCACCAAGCCGTCCCGCCACCGCCTTCGGGGCGATCCTCGCCGCACTGGACGCGCGGAGGGCGGCAGGCGTCGCGCCCTTCACCGTCATGTCCTGCGACAACCTGCCTGGAAACGGGACCGTCACGCGCGATGCCGTCACGGGTCTCGCGCGGCTTGGCAATCCCGACCTCGCCGACTGGGTCGAGGCGCATGTCGCCTTTCCGAACGGCATGGTCGACCGCATCACCCCCGCCACCGGGCCGCGCGAACGCGCGCTCGCGGCGGCCTTCGGCCTTGACGATCCGGTCCCGGTGACTTGCGAGCCGTTCCGCCAGTGGGTGCTCGAGGACCATTTCCCCGCCGGCCGCCCCCCGCTGGAGGAGGTCGGCGTCACCTTCACGCCGCATGTTCACGCCTATGAGGCGATGAAGATCCGCATCCTGAACGGCGGGCACGCGATCATCGCCTATCCGGGCGGCTTGCTGGACATCGAACTGGTCCACGAGGCGATGGCCCATCCCCTGATCGCGGCCTTCCTTGCAAAGGTCGAACAGGACGAGATCATTCCCTTCGTGCCGCCGGTGCCCGATACCGAGATCCCTAGCTATTTCCGCCTGATCCAAAGCCGCTTCGCCAACCCCGAGATTGCGGACACCGTGCGACGGCTCTGCCTCGACGGGTCGAACCGGCAGCCGAAGTTCATCCTGCCTAGCCTGCGTGACAATCTGGCGGCGGGGCGGGTGCCGAGCGGCCTCATCCTGGCCTCGGCACTTTGGTGCCGCTACTGCGCCGGGGTCACGGACAGCGGGGCGGCGATTGCCCCGAACGATCCGTCGTGGGACCGCCTGACGGCCACAGCACAGGCCGCGCGCCACGATCCGCAGCGCTGGCTTGCCATGGAGGACATCTATGGCGCGACAGGGCGCGATCCCCGCGTCGTGGCGGCCTTTGCCGAGGCTTTGGCCGCGCTGTGGCAGCACGGTGCGGCCAAGACGCTGCAAGGCTACCTCGCAGCCTGAGTGTCGCAAACATTTCAGCGCCTCGCCATAAGGTGAAAGCCGGTGCGGAAACGTGCCGCGACGGATGCCGCCCGGCGTCGTAAGGAGATGAGAGAGGGTCTGTCGGCACCGGACGCAGCGTCGCGTCAGCGCAAAGGGACGGAACGGGTCAGCAGAATGCTGCGTTTGCACACTGTCGCTGCACAAGTTTTTGCCGATCCGACCCAGCTGGCATGGAAATGCATGCCTGCCATGCCTAGATCGCGCGTCGCCCCACTGGATCGGCGGCCGCAGAAGTGTCATCTACTCGAGAATAGTTCATGAATTGCCGGGAAAGCATGCCGAGCGCATTGTCTTATGATCTGACCCTGACCCGACGCTCATTGCTGGGCACTCTGCCGGTTTCGGCGCTGCTGCTCGTTTCAGCGGCAATGCCTGGCGTGGCGATCGCGCAGGAGGCTGCCGCATCGCAGCAATTCTCCTTCGACCGGCTCAGCGAAGAGATGCGCCAGCTGGCGACGACGCCTTGGTCCGAGCCCGAGCGACCGGCCACGTTTCTGGACGAGCTGAATTACGACGACTACCGCCTGATCAGCTTCCGCCCGGACCGCAGCCGCTTCGCCACCGAGGACAGCTTCTTCCGGCTTCAAGCGTTCTCGATGGGCTGGCTGTTCCGCCAGCCGGTCCTGCTGTTCGAGGTGAACGGCGAGGAAGCGACCGAGATCGTCGTGAACACGGACGATTTTCAGTATCTCAACGATCTCGGCACCCGCATCCCGCAACATACCGAGTTGCCGGGGGTGGCGGGTTTTCGGCTGCACCATCCGCTGAACCGCCCCGATGTCTGGGACGAGCTGGTCGCCTTTCTCGGGGCCAGCTACTTTCGCGCACTGGGCCGGGGCAATGCCTATGGGCTGTCAGCCCGCGGTCTGGCCGTCAATTCGGGCCTCAACGTCGCCGAAGAGTTCCCCCGCTTCACCCGGTTCTACATCGAGCGTCCGTCCGCCTTCCGCGAAACGATCGTTGTCCATGCTGCCCTTGAAAGCGAAAGCGTGACGGGGGCTTACCGCTTCGTCATCACGCCCGGCGCCGAGACCGTGATGGAGGTGACCGCGCGGCTATACATCCGTGCAGACATCGACCAGCTCGGCATCGCCCCTCTGACCTCGATGTTCCTTTTCTCGGAAAAGAATCGCGCGCTGTTCGATGATTACCGCCCCAACGTCCACGACAGCGACGGTCTTTTCATCGAGCGGCGGGATGGCGATCGCATCTGGCGGCCGCTGAACAACCCGTCGCGTCTGGCCGGCTCCTTCTTCGCCGAAGAGAATCCGCGCAGCTTTGGCCTGATGCAGCGCGACCGCGAGTTCGAAAGCTATCAGGACGCCGCGGCCCATTACGAGCGTCGTCCCTCGCTTCTGGTCGAGCCTGTGGGCGACTGGGGCAAAGGCTATGTCCGCCTGTTTGAGATCCCCACCGACCTCGAGGTCAACGACAACATCGTGGCCTTCTGGGTGCCCGACGGACCCGTCATAGCGGGCGAAGCGCGGGAGTTCGCCTATCGTCTGCGCTGGGGCGCCCTCGCGCCCGCGCCCGATGATGGTCTGGCCCACGTCCTCGAGACGCGCTCGGGCGAGGGCGGTGTGTCGGGCGTCGAGACTGACGGAACCCGCAAGCTGGTTGTGGATTTCAAAGGCGGGCTTCTCGGCGGTCTCGACGAGACGGCCGAGGTGAAAGCAGTGACGAGTGTGACGGGCGGCGAGATCAAGGTGCAGACGCTTTCGCCGATCCTGGGAACCGACATCTGGCGGCTCGTGCTGGACGTCGAGGGACCGGAAGGTGCCACGGTCGAGCTTTCGGCCCATGTGGCGGGCTATGGACGAAAACTGAGCGAACTCTGGCTCTATCAGTGGGTGGTGGCGTGATGCAGGGCCCGGATATTTCCCTGACCCTTGAAATCGAGGCGCTGGTCCAACGGATCGGTCGCCCCCCCGAGGCACCGCTTGCGATGCCCAAGCAGCGTCTCGAAGAGCGGCGCAGCCGTCCGCTTGCCGGGCTGATCGGCGCCCGTTCTGACGCGGGTGAGATGCTGCGGGTCACCGAGGCACGCGGGACGAAATGACCGAGGCGCCAGGCACGGACGGGCCCGCCGTCCTGCGCGCGCGCCTTCTTGTGTTTGCGGTCAGCGTACTCGCCGCTGCATCGGGCTTCATGTTGTTCCTGCAATACGGGTCCGCCGACGGGCTCGATGCCCTCGATATCCTTCGCACCCTGCTCATCCTGATCTCGACATTCTGGCTGGCCTGGGGGGCGGCCCAGGGACTGATCGGCCTGACGACGCGTCCCGTCGCTGCCCCACGCATCGACGGACCTCTCAAAGGGCGGACGGCGATCCTCGTTCCGGTCTACAACGAGGACCCGGTCAGCACATTTGCCCGCGTTGCCGCGATGGACGCCTCGCTCGAAGCAGAGGTGGATCGCGACCTGTTCGACATCGCGATCCTGTCCGACACCCGGATCGAGGACATTGCGGTGCGCGAACAGCTTTGGTTCCTGCGGCTGCTGCGCGACCGCAACGGCGAGGGGCGCATCTTCTACCGGCGCCGGCGCGTCAATACCGGACGGAAGGCGGGCAATATCGAGGATTTCATCCAGACCTCGGGTGCAGCTTATGACTATGCGCTGATCCTGGATGCCGACAGCCTGATGGAAGGCGCCACCATCGTCGAAATGGTCCGCCGGATGGAGGCCGAGCCGCGCCTCGGGCTGTTGCAAAGCCTGCCGAGGGTCATCAACGCACGATCCCGCTTCGGCAGGACCATGCAGTTCTCGGCCGCGTTCCACTCGCCCATCTTTGCCCGGGGCCTTGCGATGATGCAGGGCCGGACCGGTCCGTTCTGGGGCCATAACGCGCTGATCCGGGTGCGCGCCTTTGCGGAAAGCTGCGGGTTGCCGGAACTTCAGGGCAAGCCGCCGTTCGGCGGGCACATCCTTAGCCATGACTATGTCGAGGCGGCCCTGCTTGCGCGGGCGGGCTGGATCGTCCGCCTTGACGATGACCTCGGCGGGTCGTTCGAGGAGGGGCCCGAAAACATCGTCGACCACGCGCGGCGGGACCGCCGTTGGTGCCAGGGCAACCTGCAACACGCCCGCCTTGTTGCCGCGCCGGGCCTTCGACCGTGGAGCCGCTGGGTCTTCGTTCAGGGTATCCTCGCCTATATAGCCCCGCTGTTCTGGCTTGCATTCATCATCGCAAGCGTTGCGGCCCAGGTCTTCGCCGTCCCGCCCGACTACTTCCCCGAGGCGAACTGGCCGTTCCCGGTCTTTCCTGTGGCCGAGACCACCAAGGCGATCGGCCTTGCAGTCGGCATCTTCGGCCTGCTGTTCCTGCCCAAGCTGCTGATCGCAGTCGACGCGGTCGCAAGCGGTCGCGCCGCCGGGTTCGGCGGTCGGGCGAGGGCCACGGCCTCGACGCTGGTCGAACTGCTCGTGTCGTCGGTCATCGCGCCCATCCTGCTGATGTACCAGACACGCTCGGTTTTTCAGGTTCTGACCGGGCGCGATGGCGGGTGGCCCACCAACAACCGGGGCGACGGCCGCCTGTCGGTGGCCGAGGCCTGGGCGGCCAGCGGCTGGATCAGTATCATCGGCGCGCTTGGCCTTGCCGGGGTCTACCTGCTCGCCCCCGGCCTCGTGCTGTGGCTTTTGCCGGTGGGCGTGCCAATGCTGCTTGCACCGCTTGTCATTTCGTGGTTCTCGCAGCCCAGCCGGACCGAGCTGATGACGGTTCCGTCCGAGCTGTCACCCGCGCCGATCATCGGCCTGCACGAGGCGATCATGCGCGACTGGCTTCCCGACGATGCGACGGTCGACGATTCCCCTGACGTCGTGCCTGACGATGTGACCCCGCACGCCCATGCCTGATACGACCCCGCCGCCTGCTGCGGCCCGGTCGCGCCGCGACCCGAGGCTGGATGTGTTCCGGGGTCTGGCGCTGGTGATGATCTTCGTCAACCATGTGCCGGGCACGGTCTACGAGCTTCTGACCAACCGCAATTTCGGCATGTCGGACGCGGCAGAGGGCTTCGTTCTGATGTCCGGGGTCGCAGCGGGGCTTGCCTACAGCCCCGCCTTCCGCGCGCCACCCTTCTGGCCCGGCGTGGCGCGGGTCTGGCACCGGGTCTGGACGCTTTATCTCGTGCACATCATGATGACAGCAGGCGCGCTCGCCATCGCGGCGGCGGCGGCGCTTTGGTTCGGGGCGACCACGCGGCTTCATGTCAACGAGCTCAACGTCTTCTTCGAAAAGCCGCTTGCCGTGCTCGTCGGCCTGCCGCTTCTGACGCACCAGTTCGGCTACACCAACATCCTGCCGATGTATGCGGTGCTGCTGGCCGTCACGCCTGCGCTTCTCTGGCTCGCCTTGCGCCATCCGGCGTGGCTGATGACGGGCTCGGGCCTTCTGTGGCTCATGACGGGCCTCCGCGAATGGAACCTGCCCAACTTTCCGAACGAGGGCGGGTGGTTCTTTAATCCGCTGGCCTGGCAGGTGATCTTTATAGTTGGCCTGATGATCGGCGTGCGGCTGCGGCAGGGCAGGCGGCTTGTCCCCGTGCGTCGCTGGCTGCAGTGGGTGGCGGGCGGCGTGCTGATGGTCTCGCTCGTCTGGGTCCGCATCCCGTCGATCGCCGAGGTGCTGAACCACGGCATGTGGCTGATGAATCAGGCGGGGATCGACCGCTTCTTCACGATCACCGACAAGACCTTTGTCACATGGCCGCGCCTGTTCCACATCCTGGCCCTGGCCTATCTGCTGTCGAGCTGGCCCTGGGTGCGCCGCGCTGCCGCTTCGCCGGCGGCGGCACCGCTGGCGCTGCTCGGTCGCAACGCCCTGCCGGTCTTCGCGCTCGGCACATTGCTGGCGCTCACCGCCCAGGCGGTTAAGGACGTGGCTCCGGCGGGCCTTGCGGTCGATACGGCGCTGGTCGCCGGGGGGTTGGGTATCCAGCTTGCCTTCGCCTGGGTAAAGGACCGCCTGTCGCTCAAGCACCGGGCGGTCGTCGCCTAGCCTTTCAGCATCGCCGACTGATCCACAAGGAAGCGCTGCGACAGTGGGATCGCGGCGCCGCCCAGTTCGCGGGCCTGCGGGCCGACCGTCCCGGCCCGGATCACCGGCGGGATGAAGCCCGAATGATCCAGTTGCCCGAAGGCATGGCGCGTTTCGTCGACGACGCGGGTCCGCAGCCAGTCCGGCATCCATCCGTCGATCATCACGGTGTCGATCTCGACCAGCGTGGCGGCGCTCAGGCTGGCGCTGGACAGGCCTTCGGCGGTCTCGCGGACCCAGGCATCGACAAGGGGGGCGCTGATGGACCACGCCTCCGGGGCTTCCCACAACTGGTCGGCATCTTCCCCCGCTGCCGTCATCTTGTCGGCAAGCGCCGACAGCGAGGCGACGGCCATCAGGCGGTGCATCCGCCCGTCGGGCCCCGGCACCGGCATCGGCCCCACCCCGGCCGCATTGCCCGTCCGGCCCGTGAAGAGCCGCCCGTTCAGCACGAGACCTCCGCCGATGAAGAAGCCGATGTAGAAGTAGAGGAAATCCTGCGGCCGTTCGCCCGTCCCGAAGACCAGTTCGGCACCGCAGGCAGCCGTTGCGTCATTCTGCACCCAGACCGGCAGGTCGCACAGCAAGGTCAGCTCTGTCGCAATGTCGCGGTCCCGCCACGCCTCCATCGCGCCGGGCGGCGCGTCGATGTACTGTACCCAGTTCCACAACTGGAACGGCATCGCGATACCAAGGCCACCGATCCTCACTCTTGCCTCGGGTGGCAGGATGGCGGTCAGCGCCGGCAGATTGTCCTGCACGAACCGCACGACCGCCTCGGGCGTCGGATAGCGGTAGGTCTGGCGGCGCGAGGCGACCGGCTGCCCCAGCAGGTTGATCAGCACTAGATCGACCGACCGCCGCCCGATCTTGAGCCCGTAGAAGAACGCCCCTTCCGCCGCGAGCGACATCGGCACCGAGGGTTGGCCGATACGCCCCCGTACCGGCTCTCCCCGCAGCAGAAGGCCGTCCGATTCAAGGCCGCGCATGATGACCGACACCGTCTGCGCCGACAGGCCCGTGATGCGCGCAATGTCCGATTTGGCAAGCGCCCCGTCGCGCCGCACAAGGCTCAGGACCAGCCGTTCGTTATAGGCCCGCATCCCGCTCTGGTTCGATCCGCGCAGCGAGGTTGCGTCCCCGATTGGCCTGTCGATCATGCTGTCAGGCAGCTGCGCCACGAATCCCTCCCTGGGCCGAAGGGCCTTCGGCAGGGCGATTTGGGCGAGCGGAGCCAAGGCTGTCAATAATAATTCACTCTGATTTAATTATCTTGACGCCTTGGGCGGAATCAGTTTCATCTTCCCGCGCAGCAGGCGAACGGGCTTGCCGCCGGCGGACCGGGCAACGGGACGCGTCAAACACTTCGGGAGGATGACCCTTGAAACAGATGAAAACCGTAACGAGCCTCGTACTGGGTGCCGCGACGGCGGCGCTGATGTCGGCGATGCCGGCGGCGGCGCAGGACGTGTCTGCCTGCCTGATCACCAAGACCGACACCAACCCCTTCTTCGTGAAGATGAAGGAAGGCGCCGAAGCCAAGGCGGCCGAGCTTGGCATCACGCTCAAGTCCTATGCCGGCAAGGTCGATGGCGACCATGACAGTCAGGTCGCGGCTGTCGAGGCCTGCATCGCCGACGGTGCCAAGGGCATCCTGATCGCTGCTTCGGACACGAAGGCGATCGTCGATCAGGTCAAGAAGGCGCAGGCGGCGGGTCTCGTCGTGATCGCGCTCGACACACCGCTTGATCCGGCCGACGCTGCCGACGCGACCTTCGCCACCGACAACTTCGAGGCGGGCCGCCTGATAGGCGCCTGGGCCGCAGCGACGATGGGCGACGAAGCCGCGAACGCGAAGATCGGCTTCCTCAACCTGACTCCGTCCGAGCCGACCGTGGACGTGCTCCGCAACCAGGGCTTCATGACTGGCTTCGGCATCGACACCAATGACGTGAACGACATCGGCGACGAGGACGATGCCCGCATCGTCGGCCATGACGTGACCAACGGCAACGAAGAGGGCGGCCGTCGCGCGATGGAGAACCTTCTTCAGCGCGATCCCGAGATCAACGTGATCCACACGATCAACGAGCCTGCCGCCGTCGGTGCCTATCAGGCGCTCAAGGCGGTCGGGCGCGAGAATGACGTGCTGATCGTGTCGGTCGACGGCGGCTGCCCCGGCATCGCCTCGGTCGCCGAAGGCGTGATCGGTGCCACCTCGCAGCAGTATCCGCTGCAGATGGCCGCACTTGGCGTCGAGGCGATCGCGAAGTTCGCCGCCGATGGTACGAAGCCCGAGCCGACACCCGGCAAGGCCTTCTTCGACACCGGCGTCGCACTCGTGACCGACAAGCCGGTCGAGGGCGTGACCTCGATCGACACCACCAAGGGCACCGAGCTCTGCTGGGGCTGACAGGCGCATCATGCCGTGGTGACGCCCTCGGCATGATCGACTGATAGCAATGAGACAGGGCGGCTTGCGGGCCGCCCTTCCGCCAAAGACACCCGGTCCTGTCGGGACCGCCTCGGGGAGGGGGGAGCATGAGCCAGGTTCAGGAATTCGAGAAGGTCCTCGGACAAAGCGCCACCAGCGTCGCCCAGTTCGAAGAGCGGCGCACCGGCCTGCAGCGGTTGCAGCACTTCCTGCACTCGAACCCCGCGATGGTCCCGCTGATCGTCCTTGTCGGGCTGATCCTGTTCTTCGGGATCGCGCGCGGCGAGAGGTTTTTCTCGACCTATACGCTGACGCTCATCATGCAGCAGGTGGCGGTGGTCGGCATCCTTGCCGCCGCGCAGACGCTTGTCGTGCTGACCGCGGGCATCGACCTCGCCATCGGCGTCATCATGGTTTTTGCCTTCGTCATCATGGGGAACTCGCTGCTCGCGATGAGCGACGCTGTGGCATCGTTCCCGCCTCTCGCCATCGTGGCGGTCCTTCTGGGATTTGTGGTCGGCGGCATCTGCGGCTTCGCCAACGGCTTTCTCGTCGCGCGCCTTCGGCTGCCGCCCTTCATCGTGACGCTGGGCACCTGGAACATCGTGATGGCGATCTGCCTGATCTATTCCGCGAACGAGACGATGCGCGAGGCGGACGTGACGGCAGTGACGCCCTTGCTCCACGTCTTCGGCATCAGCTTCAAGATCGGCGGGGCCGTCATCACCCTGGGCGTCGTCGCGATGATCGCGCTCTACATCGCACTCTGGTACATGCTGAACTACACGGCCTTCGGGCGGCACATCTACGCGGTCGGCGACGACCCCGACGCGGCCGAGCTGTCGGGCATCCAGACTCGAAAGGTCCTGATCGCGACCTACACGCTCGCCGGCCTGATCGCAGGCCTCGCGGCCTGGGTCTCGATCGGGCGCAACGGCTCTATCTCGCCATCGACAGTCACGACAGACTTCAACCTTCAGGCCATCACCGCTGTGGTGATCGGGGGCATCTCGCTGTTCGGCGGGCGCGGCTCGATCCTCGGCACGCTTTTTGGCGCGCTGATCGTGGGTGTGATGAGCATGGGCCTCAACATGCTGAACGCCGATCCGCAATGGAAGGTGCTGCTCACGGGCGGGCTCATCATCGCCGCCGTCGCGGTCGACCAGTGGATCCGTAAGGTCTCGGGCTAAGGAGAACGCCATGTCCGCACCCATCCTGACGGCGAGTGGCCTTGTTAAGCGCTATGGCCGCGTGACCGCTCTCGACCATGCCGATTTCGAGCTTTACCCCGGCGAGATCCTCGCCGTGATCGGCGACAACGGCGCAGGGAAGTCGACGCTCATCAAGGCGCTCTGCGGGGCCGTCACGCCGGACGAGGGCGAGATCCGGCTCGACGGTCAGGTGATGAACTTCACCAACCCGATGCAGGCGCGCAATGCGGGTATCGAGACGGTGTACCAGAACCTCGCCCTGTCGCCCGCGCTGTCGATCTCGGACAACATGTTCCTCGGGCGCGAGATCCGCAAACCGGGCATCCTCGGTTCGGTCTTTCGGATGCTCGACCGCACGGCGATGGAAAAGCGCGCTCGCGACAAGCTGTCGGAACTCGGCCTGATGACCATCCAGAACATCGGCCAGGCGGTCGAGACGCTGTCGGGCGGCCAGCGGCAGGGCGTCGCCGTGGCGCGCGCCGCTGCCTTCGGCTCGAAGGTCGTCATCATGGACGAACCGACGGCAGCGCTCGGCGTCAAGGAAAGCCGCCGGGTTTTGGAACTGATCCTTGACGTCAAGCGGCGCGGCCTGCCCATCGTGCTCATCAGCCACAACATGCCCCATGTGTTCGAGGTTGCGGACCGCATCCATATCCACCGTCTCGGCCGGCGCCTCTGCATCATAAATCCGAAGGACTATTCGATGTCCGATGCGGTGGCCTTCATGACCGGTGCGAAGGAACCCCCGCAAGAGGCTGTCGCCGCCTGATGGAGTCGCTTCTTGCGCGGACCCTGGCGCTCGCCCAGGCAACCCCGGGCCGCATCCTGGTTGCTATTGCGGGTGCCCCGGCGTCGGGCAAGTCAACGCTTGCCGAGACGGTCGTGCAACGGCTCGGGCCGCAAGCAGCGCTGGTGCCGATGGACGGCTTCCACCTTGACAACGCGATCCTCGATGCGCGGGGGCGGCGCTTTCACAAGGGGTCGCCTGACACGTTCGACGTGGGTGGCCTCGTCTCGGTGCTGCAGCGCCTCAAGGCGGGCGGCGAGGTGATCGTGCCGGTGTTCGACCGCGACCGCGATGTGTCGGTCGGGTCGGCCCGCGTCGTGCCGCCAGAGGCGCGGATCATCGTCAGCGAAGGCAATTACCTTTTGCTGGACGACGCGCCATGGACGGCGCTGGCCCCCTTGTGGGATCTGACCGCCTTCCTCGACGTGCCCGAGGCGGAACTCGAGCGCCGCCTGATCGCCCGCTGGGCGCATCATGGGCTTTCGCCCGCCGAAGGATTCCGCCGCGCACAGGAAAACGACCTGCCCAACGGTCGCTTGATCGCCGCCCGGTCGCGCGCTGCGGACATCATTCTGTCCTGACGCGGCTTCTTTTCTGCAAAGACGTGAAACCCCCGGCGCGCGGCATGGGCGCTATCCCAGAAAGACGCGGACCGTCTCTTCGAACTCGCGAGGTTTCTCGGCATGCAGCCAGTGGCCCGCCCCGGCAAGGCGCGCAAAGCGGGCGGCGGGGAAAAGGGCCGTGATCGCCTCGCGGTTCTGCGGCCTGACATAGCCCGACTCCGCCCCCGACAGGAACAGTGCAGGTCCCTCGAACTTGCCGTCCACGTCGGGCCAGCCGACAATCTGCGGCATCTCGGCTTCAAGCACGTCAAGGTTCAGACGCCATTGCGGCGGATCGCTTCGCAGGTCGAGCGATTGAAGGAAGAAGGCCCGCAGCGCAGGATCGTCGATCCGCAACGCCAGCGCCGCGTCGGCGTCGGCCCGCGTCCTGATACGGTCAAGCGGGACCGAGCGCATGGCCGCGACGTTCGGCACCTGGTCATGCATGTAGGCGACCGGGGCGATGTCGGCCACGACCAGCCGGTTCACCAACTCGCCGTCGGTCAGCGCCAGCATCATCGCGGCCTTCCCCCCCATCGAGTGGCCCAGCACATCCGCGCGCCCGCCAAGGTGGCGGATCACCTCGGCGATGTCGGCCGCCATCTCGGCGTAGCCCTGTGTCGGCTGTCGGGGGCTTTCACCGTGGTTCCGCATGTCCACCGCCACGACCTCGCGCGCGTCCGCCAGTCTCCGGGCGATCACGCCCCAGTTGCGCCCCGAGCCGAACAGGCCATGCGCGATCACGAGGGGCGGCCGGCCGGTCTCGGCCTGCGCCGGGTGGCGGATGAGGTGCAGCATCCTAGCCAGTCTAACTCCGGCCCGGACCGCCCGCCAGCCGTTGATGCCGCGCGATGCCCGGCTTATGTTCGCCAGCCAGAGGCATGGGGTTACGGATATGGGCGCTGCCGACTATCAGCAGATGGCCGACCGCGTTGCGCGGCTGCTCGAGGACAAGCTCAAGATCCGGGGCAAGGGGCTGGCCGACAAGCTGATCCGCGCCGGACGGCGCATCCCCAAAGCCATCCGCATCGAGGCTGCGATGCTTGCCGAGGCAGCGGCCCAGGCGGCGCATCCGAAGCTTCTGGTGCAGATCGACGCCGAGCGTGTCACCTCGGCCTATGACGCCTGCATCCGTCACCTGAACGACCTTGACCGGGCCGAGCGGCGCAAGGCCGCGCTGCTCAATGCCCTTACCTCGGTGGCCTTCGCGGTCTTCGTGACGGCGATGGCCGTGCTGGCCTTCGGCTACTGGCGCGGCCTGATCTGACGGAAGGGCGGCAGGGCGCGCCCGTCGGCCTCACAGCCCCGGATAGATCGGGAAGCGCGCGCAGAGCGCCGTCACCTCGGCCTTCACCCGCGCCTCGACCTCGCCGTTGCCATCCTCGCCATTGGCGGCAAGGCCGTCCACGACCTGCACGATCCAGTCGCCGATCTGGCGGAACTCGGCCTCGCCGAAGCCGCGCGTGGTGCCTGCCGGCGTGCCAAGGCGGATGCCGCTGGTGATCGTCGGCTTCTCGGTGTCGAAGGGGATGCCGTTCTTGTTGCAGGTGATGTGCGCGCGCCCCAAGGCCTTCTCGGTCGCGTTGCCCTTGACGCCCTTGGGGCGCAGGTCGACCAGCATCAGGTGGGTGTCCGTGCCGCCGGTGACGGTGCCGAGGCCGCCCTTCATCAACTGGTCCGCCAGGGCCTGCGCGTTGCGGATCACCTGTTGCTGGTAGACCTTGAAGTCGGGCCGCAGCGCCTCGCCGAAGGCTACGGCCTTGGCCGCGATCACATGCATCAGCGGGCCACCCTGGATGCCGGGGAAGATCGCCGAGTTGACCTTCTTCGCAATCGTCTCGTCATTCGTGAGGATCATCCCGCCGCGCGGGCCGCGCAGGGTCTTGTGTGTGGTCGTGGTCGCTACATGCGCGTGCGGGAAGGGCGAGGGGTACAGCCCCGCCGCCACCAGCCCCGCGAAATGCGCCATGTCGACCAGGAGGTAAGCCCCGACCTTGTCGGCAATCGCCCGCATCCGCGCGAAGTCGAGGATGCGCGGGATTGCCGAGCCGCCTGCGATCAGCATTGCCGGGCGATGCTCCAGCGCCAGAGCCTCGATCTGGTCGTAGTCCGGCAGCAGGTCGTCGCGCCGGACGCCGTATTGGACGGCGTTGAACCACTTGCCCGACTGGTTCGGCGCCGCGCCATGCGTCAGGTGCCCGCCCGCATCAAGGCTCATGCCAAGGATGGTGTCGCCGGGCTTAAGTAGGGCCTGGAACACCCCCTGGTTCGCCTGGCTCCCCGAGTTCGGCTGCACGTTGGCGAAGGCCACGCCGAACAGCTGGCAGGCGCGTTCGATCGCCAGTGTCTCGGCCACGTCGACGAACTGGCAACCGCCGTAATAGCGCCGCCCCGGATAGCCCTCGGCGTATTTGTTCGTCATCACCCCGCCCTGCGCCTCCATCACGGCGCGGCTGACGATGTTCTCGCTTGCGATCAGCTCGATCTCGTCGCGCTGGCGGCCAAGCTCGTTGGTCGTGGCGGCAAAGACGGCAGGGTCCCGGGCGGCGAGTGTCTCGGTGAAGAAACCGGTATCGCGGTGCGGTGCGTTCATCGGGCGGCTCCTCATGGCTGGGTTCTTGCCGATCTAAAGCATCCGCGCCCGTTTCGGAAGCGCGCAAATGCGGGATGGCGCGCCGCTGCCCGCG
>JANPJD010000174.1:0-1645 GCA_031425325.1 Rhodobacterales bacterium
TGGGCGTTCTGGGTGCTGATCGTGAAGGGTCCGACGAACGGCCCCACCGCCGGCCCGCCCGCCTAGAGCTGCGCGAGGATCTCGTCGGCCAGGGCCTGCACCTCGGTCGCGGCTGGCGAGGCGCCCGCCTCTTGCGCGCCAAGCCCGAGGCCCAGCGTCTCGGCAAAGACGATGCGCTGCCCGAGGCGGGCGGTCGCCACCCGCGCGTCGAGCGCCGCCGCCGCTGCCGCCACCTCGGCGCCAAGGCGCGTGCCGGGGCGGGTGCGGTTCAGCACGATCGTCGTGCGCTTGCGTTCGCGCGCGGCAAGGTCGAGCACGCCTTCGACGGCCCAGAGGTCGACATGGCTCATCGCGACGGGCACGAGGATCAGGTCCGCCTCGCGCAGCGCAGGCCGCAGGTCGGCATCGACCTTGGGCGGCGTGTCGACGATGATAAGGTCGGTCGTGCGGCGCAGCTTCTCGCATTCATAGGCGACGCCCCAGGCGCTGGCGGTCGAAAGCTCCATCCCCGCATCGCCCCGGGCGCGGCGCGCAAGGAACCACCGCCCAAGGCTGCCCTGCGGGTCGGTGTCGAGAAGCGCCACCGACATGCCCCTGCGTGAGGCCGCGACGGCGAGGTTCACGGCGAGCGTCGTCTTGCCCGAGCCGCCCTTCTGCTGCGCGATGGTGATGACCTTGCCCGCCATGCCGTCCCCTTTTGCCGCGCCGCAGCATAGGGCGGGGCCGGGCGGATTGCACGGGGAATCAGCCGGGGCAGTCGACCCGCCCGCGCATCATGCCGCTGTCGCCGTCGAAACTCGCGGGCCGGGCGGTGCAGCCGGTGGCCTGTGCCGCAACCACGGGCATGGCGGCACGGATCGCGCCATGCTCGCCGCGCCGGGCATAGCCCATGCGGATCACCTGCACCTCGGAGCCGGCGCGGTAGACCACATAGTCGCGTCCGTCCTGCGACACCTCGAACCGCTCGGCCCCGGCATAGCGGGGCGAGGGGCTGTCGCAGGCGGCAAGCGCGATGAGCAGAACCAGAAATCGCATCCCCGCATCTTTCCCAAGCGGGGTTAACAGACGGTTAACCGCCGCCGCACCTGCACGCGCGAAAAAATCGGCAAGCCCCGATCAAACTCGGGAACCCCGGCCCGGTCGCCGCGTTACTGCACCGAGACCATGAACCCTCTGAGGAGTCGACGATGCGCCTTTCGACAGTGATGCTTCCCCTTCTTGCCCTGTTCGCTTTGTCAGCCTGCGAAACCGTCGAAGGGATGGGTCAGGACGTTCAGACAGCCGGCGCCGTTGTTTCGGACGAGGCGCGGGACGTTCAGGCTTCCAACTGATCCCCCGGTTGGAGCCTTGAACGCGGGCGCGGTGCCTGTCCCTCGGCACCGCGCCTTTTTTTTATGACCATCATCTTGAACATTGCCTTTGAACGGTGGGGCGGGGTCGAGTGGCCCCGCCCCTTTCATTCAGGCCAGGCTGACCTTGGCCACCTTGTCCTTGTAATCCTCTTTCGGGTCGGTGCCGAACAGCGCCTTGACCCCGGCGACGAGGCTGGAGCCGTCAAGCCAGATCTGCGCGTCGACCGGATCGAAGCGCAGCAGCGCAAGGTCGGGGTCGTCCTTGCCCTCGGCATACCAGGCGGCGACGTGGG
>JANPJD010000175.1:0-20943 GCA_031425325.1 Rhodobacterales bacterium
GTTGGGGCTGACCAGCATGTCGCGCTCGGGCAGATCGTGGCCGAGGCTGCCTGCGCGGATCAGGATCGGGCGGAGATGCCGATTGGCCGAGAGCGTCTTCCAGTCGAGGCTGCGACGCCCGATCCAGCGCAGTTCGCGCACTCCGTTGTCACGTGTCACCACGCGATCTCCTGCCACGAGGTCCTCAACTGCAATTGGGCCGCGGGGTGTCGCGATCGACGTGCCGGGGGTGAAGCAGGGGACGCTGGCACGGGATGCCACGGTCCCGCCACCCGCCCGACCCGCCTCGCCGGCAGGACCGCCGGACCAGAGAGGGTGCCGGAGCGCAAAGGGAGTGTCGGTCATGGTCGTCTTGTCCCGTCAGGCGGCTTCGCCCATGCGAGGTCGCTCCATCAGTTCTAGACACGGTCAGACCCGCTTGCGACGAGGAAATCCGTCTCTGCCGGACGCGCTTTCAACCTTTGGATGCAGAGACTTGCAGGGCAAGCAGTCGGACCCGTCAGAAGCACCAGCATCCGGCCAAAAAATCGTCGGCGCGGACCGCCCGCAGGTTGTTCGCGCGTTGCGAAGAAAGGTGCGGATTGCGCCTGAAGGCCCGGGCGCGCTGGCGCGCGTTCGGTTCGAAGGCGCGACTGATTACGGCACCACAAGGGGTTTGGTAACGCCGCGGAAACGATGCTTCGCGGCAACGCTCGAATCAGTGACCGCGCACGGGATCGAGGCGACTTCCCGGCGGGATTGCGGCGAGACGGAGGCATCTCTTCCGACATTTGGTGCCCGAGGTCGGACTCGAACCGACACGCCTTGCGGCGGGGGATTTTGAGTCCCCTGCGTCTACCATTTCGCCACTCGGGCAACGCCCAGATCGTTTAGTTTGCGGCCACGCCCGCGTCAATCGCCGCACGCGCGGTCGGTCAGAGGCGCTCGATCAGAGGCGGTCGGTCGAGAAGGTGTCGCAATCTTCGATCCGGCCTGACTCGTAGCCCGTTGCGAACCACCGCTCGCGCTGATCCGAAGTGCCGTGCGTGAAAGTGTGCGGCATCGGACGGCGGCCCGCGTTGCGTTGCAGCGTGTCGTCCCCGATCTGCCGGGCCGCCGTCAGCGCCTCGTCCAGATCGCCCGGCTGGATGGTGCCCAGAACGTCCGACGCGCCCCGCGCCCAGATGCCCGACAGGCAGTCCGCCTGAAGCTCTACCCGGACCGAGATCTCGTTGGCCTGCTCGGGGCTGACCTCGCGGCGCACCTGCATGGTCCGTCCAAGGATGCCGAGTTCGTTCTGCACATGATGTCCGATCTCGTGGGCCACGACATAAGCGGCGGCGAAATCGCCCCGCGCGCCAAGCTGCCGCTCGAGCGTTGCGAAGAACTCGGTGTCGAGATAGGCCTTGCGGTCGACCGGACAGTAGAACGGTCCCGTCGCCCCGCTGGCACCGCCGCAGGGCGAGTCCGTCACGCCCTTGAACAGGACCAGCGTCGCGGGCTGATAGTTCCGCCCAAGCTGGTCGCGGAAGACAGCGGTCCATATCTCTTCGGTATCGGCCAGCGTCACCGATACGAATTCGGCCGCCGCCTGATCCTCGGGGGTGATCTCGGCCGATCCCTGCTGGATCGGCGCGCCGCCGCCCTGCAGAAGCGGCGTAAGGTCGACGCCAAGGAACATCCCGATCAACACGACCACGACCGCGCCGACGCCGCCCACGCCCGCCGTCCGCCCGACCGATGAGCCGCGCCGGTCTTCGATGTTGCGGCTTGTCCGCCTGCCCCGCCAGTCCATGCGTCAGCCCCCTCGTCCCCGGTCCACGCGACAACGCGACCGCCCATCTTTGGTTCAAAGCGTAGCGTCAAGGGCGGCATCACGCAAATGCGCTTACCTCCGGGACGGGCTTTTCGGCACCAAGGCTTGAGCTTATGGTCGCCCCGTTGCAACCGGATGACAGACCGCATGACGCGCACCCGCCTAATCGCCACCGCCGCCCTCGGCTCGGGCTTTCTTCTTCTGGCGGCCTTCGGCTTTCAGTATCTGGGTGGGCTCGCCCCCTGCCAGCTTTGCCTGTGGCAGCGCTGGCCCCATGCTGCAGCCGCGGTGATCGGCATGGTTGCACTGCTGGTGCCGGGGCGGACGCTGCCGTTGCTGGGCGCGGTCGCTGCCCTGACGACAGCGGCAATTGCGGGCTATCACACGGGCGTCGAACAGGCGTGGTGGGCCGGTCCCTCGGCCTGTTCGGCGGGATCGATCGCGGGGCTGAGCGCCGAGCAGCTGCTCGACCCGTCGGTTGTGGTGGCGCCGGTCGTGCGCTGCACCGAAATCGCATGGTCTTTCGCGGGGTTGTCGATGGCCGCGTGGAACATGCTGGCGTCGCTGGCGCTGGCCGCCTTGTGGCTGATGGCCGCGCGCCGGTCCTAGCGCCGCCCCGCCTTGCGGGTGCTCAGCAGAAGGCTCGTCTCGCTCGTCTCGACCCCCTCGAAGGTGCGGACCTGCGCCAGCACCTGATCGAGTTCGCCGAGCGTCGCCGCGCTGATCTCGGCGATCAGGTCCCACTTGCCGTTTGTCGTATGGACCGTCTGCACAGCGGGAAGTCCGGCAAGGCGCGACAGGATGCGCTCGGTCCCGCGCCCTTCGATGCCGATCATCATCAGCCCGCGCACCGGCGCCGCCGTGACGTCAGCGCGGGTTAGGACGGTGAAGCCTGCGATCTCGCCCCGCGCCGACAAGCGCTCCATCCGGGCGCGGATCGTTGCGCGCGACAGGCCAAGCCGCAGCGCAAGGTCCGACAGCGAGGCGCGCCCGTCACGACGAAGCTCTGCGATGATGCGCTGGTCGGTTTCGTCCAAATTGCTCGCTTCCACTGCCGATGCGGGCGGTTCTGCCCGCAAAATCATGCCAAATGATGATGGACACGGCCACAAGACGCAACCAGCTTCGCGGCAAAGGAGACCCCACATGACCCAGTGCATCCTGATCGGCGCGCCGATTGACAGCGGCCAGCGCCGCCCCGGCTGCCTGATGGGCCCGGCTGCCTACCGCGTCGCAGGCTTGGCCCAGACGCTGCGCGACCTCGGCCACGGGGTCGAGGACCGAGGCGACCTTGCCATGGGTCCGGCGACCGAGGCCGTTTGCGCCAATCCGGCGGTCCACTCGCTGGCCGAGACGGTGGCCTGGACGCGCGTACTGGCCACGGCGGTCGAGGCGGCGATGGGGGCGGGCTTTCCGATCGTGCTCGGCGGCGACCACTCGCTCGGCCTCGGCGTCGTCGCGGGGGCCGCGCATCATGCGGTCTCGGTCGGACGCCCGCAATTCCTGCTGTGGCTCGACGCCCATTCCGATTTCCACACGCCCCTGTCGACGACGACGGGCAACCTGCACGGTACACCGCTCGCCTACATCGCTGGCCGTGCGGGGTTCGACGCCTTCCCGCCCTTCCCGGCACCGCTTCCCGCCGAGCGCATCTGCCTGTTCGGCATCCGTTCGGTCGATCCGGCCGAACATGCGGCGCTGCTCGAGCATGACATTGCGATCAAGGACATGCGCGTTCTGGACGAGTACGGGGTCGTGGCCCCCTTGCGCGCCTTTCTCGACAGGGTCAGGGCCGAGAACGGGTTGCTGCACGTCTCGCTCGACGTGGATTTCCTCGATCCCTCCATCGCGCCCGCCGTGGGCACCACGGTGCCCGGCGGCACCACCTTCCGCGAGGCGCATCTGGTGATGGAGCTCTTGCACGAGTCGGGCCTCGTGACCTCGCTCGACCTCGTGGAGCTTAATCCCTTTCTCGACGAGCGCGGGCGCACCGCCCGCCTGATGGTCGACCTCGTGGCAAGCCTGATGGGCCGCAAGGTTTTCGACCGCCCGACACGGAGCTTCGGATGACCCTCAATCTCGTGCCATTCGTCAGCGTCGACAAGATGATGAAGCTGGTCCTCCACCTTGGGATCGAGCGCGTCCTCGTCGATCTGGCGGACGAGATCGAGGCCGATTTTCGCCGCTGGCCGGAGTTCGACAAGACGCCCCGCGTCGCCAGCCACTCGGATGTGGGCGTGATCGAGTTGATGCCCACCTCGGACGGCAAGACTTATGGCTTCAAATACGTCAACGGCCATCCGTCGAACATGAAGCAAGGCCTTCAGACGGTGACAGCTTTCGGGCTTCTAGCCGATGTGGCAACGGGTTATCCGGTGCTTCTGTCCGAGATGACGATCCTCACCGCGCTGCGGACGGCTGCGACCTCGGCAATGGCCGCGCGGCATCTCGCCCCGGCGGATGCCACCGTCATGGCAATGATCGGGAACGGCGCCCAGGCGGAGTTTCAGGCTCTGGCGTTCAAGGCGATCTGCGGCATCACCGAGGTGCGCCTCTACGACATCGACCCCGCAGCTACCGAAAAATGCGCCCGCAACCTCGCCGGACGGGGGCTGCACATCGTATCCTGCGCCACCCGCGAGGAGGCGATGCTGGGCGCACAGATCGTCACCACCTGCACCGCCGACAAGAACTACGCGACAATCCTTAACGACAACATGGTCGGCGCAGGCCTGCACATCAACGCGATCGGCGGCGACTGCCCCGGCAAGACAGAGATCGCCCGCGACATCCTGCTGCGTTCGGACATTTTCGTCGAGTATCCGCCGCAGACCCGGATCGAGGGCGAGATCCAGCAGCTTGCTCCCGACCATGCGGTCACCGAGCTTTGGCAGGTGATCGCGGGCGAGGTGCCGGGCCGCAGCGGACCGCGCCAGATCACGCTGTTCGATTCTGTCGGCTTTGCCGTCGAGGACTTCAGCGCCCTGCGCTACGTACTTGGCAAGCTTGAGGAAACCGGCCTCTACGACAGGCTCGACATGATCGCGGACCCCGACGATCCGCGCGATCTGTTCGGCATGATCCAGCGCGCGGCGGTCTGAGCGCCCTCAGTGGAGGCGCAACTCGCCCACCACGTTGCGCCACTCGCCGGGGCCGATCAGCTTTCGATGCGTGAAGCGCACCGAGTGCAACGGCCCCTCGATCTTGTCCTGCCAGAACTCGATAAAATCGAACAGCTTCGGGTAATCGGGCGCGAGGTCATAGTCCTGCCAGACGAAGCTGTTCAGGACGTGCCGATAGTCCGGCATCCGGTAGAAGAGCTCGGCCGTCGTCAGCCCGTAGCCCTTGAGCATCAGTTCCGTTTCGCTTTTCCGCATGGCACTGCCTCGTCGTTTATGGCCCCTGTCACAAGACTGCCATGACTTCATTAAGTTTCAACAAAAACAGCATGTTGGCACTTCGACGCGGCGGCTGCCAGCGCCCCGCGGCTCCCGCCATTGCCCCTGCCCCTCGGGTTGGGCTATAACCCTTCAACCCGTCCTCCACCCTCCGACAGGAAAGCCCGACAGAACGTGAGCGATATCCCCCAAGATACTGACACGGCAGGCGAAATCCCCGAGCGTCCGGTGCATGACGGACCGCAGGTCTCGATCGCCGAAGAGATGAAGACGGCCTATCTCGACTACGCGATGAGCGTCATCGTCAGCCGGGCGATCCCGGACCTGCGCGACGGGCTGAAGCCGGTACATCGGCGTATTCTTTATGCAATGTCGGAAACCGGCAACACGCATGACAAGCCTTACCGCAAGTCGGCGCGGCCCGTGGGCGACGTGATGGGCAAGTACCACCCGCATGGCGATTCGGCGATCTACGACGCGCTGGTGCGGATGGCGCAACCCTTCAGCATGTCGCTGAAGCTGTTGGACGGTCAGGGAAACTTCGGCTCGATGGACGGCGATAACGCGGCCGCCATGCGCTACACCGAAGTGCGGATGGACAAGCCCGCCGCCTATCTTCTGGCCGACATCGACAAGGACACGGTCGACTTTCAGGACAATTACGACGGCAAGGACCGCGAGCCGACGGTCCTTCCGGCGCGCTTCCCCAACATGCTGGTCAATGGCGCGGGCGGCATCGCCGTCGGCATGGCGACCAACATCCCGCCGCATAACCTCGGCGAGGTGATCGACGGCACGCTGGCACTCATCGCCGACCCCGACCTGTCGACCGAGGCGCTGATGGAAATCATCCCCGCCCCCGATTTCCCGACCGGCGGCATCATCCTTGGCCGCTCGGGCGCGCGGAAGGCCTATCTCGAGGGGCGCGGCAGCGTCATCATCCGCGCCAAGACCCGGGTGGAAGAGATCCGCAAGGACCGCTTCGCCATCATCCTCGACGAGATCCCCTATCAGGTGAACAAGTCGCGCCTGATCGAGATCATCGCCGAGCAGGTGCGTGAAAAGCGGATTGAGGGTATCGCCCATGTGCAGGACGAATCCGACCGGATTGGCGTGCGTGTGGTGATCGAGTTGAAGCGCGACGCGACTGCGGACGTGGTGCTGAACCAGCTCTGGCGCTTCACGCCCATGCAGACCTCGTTCGGCTGCAACATGCTGGCCTTGAACGGCGGCCGCCCTGAGCAACTCGCCTTACGCGATTTCCTCACGTATTTCATCGCGTTTCGCGAGGATGTTGTCGCCCGCCGCACGGCGTTCGAGCTGCGAAAGGCCCGTGAGCGCAGTCATATCCTCTGCGGTCTGGCCGTGGCTGTTTCGAATGTCGACGAGGTGGTAGCGACGATCCGTGCCTCGTCAGATCCTGCCGAAGCGCGAGAGCGGCTGATGACGCGGCGCTGGCCGGTTGGCGAGATCGCGGAATACATCCGCCTGATCGACGATCCGTCGCATACGGTGAACGACGACGGCACCTACAACCTGTCCGAGGTGCAGGCCCGCGCGATCCTCGAGTTGCGCCTCCAGCGCCTGACCGCGCTCGGCGTCAAGGAAGTGACCGACGAGCTTCAGCTTCTGGCCGCAAGCATCCGCGATTACCTTGAAATCCTGGGTTCGCGCGAGAGGATCATGGCGATCATTTCTGCCGAGTTGAGTGAGGTGCGCGACCTCTTCGCCGTGCCGCGCCGGACCGAGATCGTGGACTGGGCGGGCGACCTCGAGGACGAGGACCTGATCGAGCGCGAGGACATGGTCGTCACGATCACGAGCGGCGGCTACATCAAGCGCACGCCACTCGCCGAGTTCCGCAGCCAGCGCCGGGGGGGCAAGGGCCTCGCCTCGATGCAGACCAAGGAAGACGACGTTGTGACGACGCTGTTCGTCGCGAACACGCACACGAACCTTCTGTTCTTCACGACCGAGGGGATGGTCTACAAGCTCAAGACCTGGCGTCTGCCGCTGGCGGGACGGCAGGCCAAGGGCAAGGCGATGGTCAATATCCTGCCGATCCAGCAAGGCATCTCTATCGCGGCCCTGATGCCCGTGGATGTGCCAGAGGATGAATGGGACAGCCTGCAGATCGTGTTCGCGACCTCGGACGGCGACGTGCGGCAGAACGACCTGTCCGACTTCACCAACGTCAAGCGCAACGGCAAGATCGCGATGAACCTGCCCGAGGGCGTCAGCCTGGTGAACGCGGCCATCGCGGACGATTCCGACGACGTGATGCTCGTGACCCGGCTTGGCCGCGCGATCCGCTTCTCGACGACCGATATCCGCGTCTTCAAGTCGCGTGGATCGACCGGCGTGCGGGGCATCCGGCTCGCCAAGGACGACAGCGTCGTATCGATGGCGATCATCCGCCATTTCGAGGCCGATCCGGCCGAGCGCGCCGCCTATCTGCGGATGCGCCGGGCACAGGAGGGGTTGGTCGACGAAGCGGTGGAGGCCGACGAGGATGACGACGCGGTCGAGGCGGGGCAGCTTTCGCTGGAGCGCTTTGCCGAGATGTCGGCGGCCGAGGACCTGATCCTCACGATAACGGCAAGAGGGGCTGGCAAGCTGTCGTCGAGCCACGATTATCCGGTGCGCGGGCGCGGCGGGATGGGCGTCAAGGCGATGGACGGCGCGATGCGCGGCGGGCCGCTGGTCGCCTCGTTCCCAGTCGAGTTGGCGGACCAGATCATGCTGGCGACCTCGACCGGGCAGTCGATCCGGGTGCCGGTCGCGCAGATCTCGTTCCGCTCACGCGGGGCGGGCGGCGTGCGGGTGTTCAACACCGGGGCCGATGAAGAGGTCGTGTCGGTCGCACGCATCGCCGAACAGGCCGACGAGGCCGAGTGATCGAGGCAAGCCTCGCCGCGGCGCTGGACGACCTCGCCCGGCGCAGCGATACCGTCGCCTACGGGGTGCTTGCGCGACAGCTGGGCCTGACCGCACCTGGCAGCATCGCCATGATCACTGATGCGCTCGAGCGGTTGATGGCCGAGGATGCGGCGGCAGGCAGGCCGTTCCGCGCGGCGCTGTGCGAGGGGCGGCTGACCCCCGGCCTGCCGGCGCCCGGCTTCTTCGCCGCCGCCGCCCGCCTTGGACGCGACCCCGGCCCCGACCCCGCCGCCTTTGCCGCGGCCCAGCGTGCGGCGCTTTGGGCAGCAGCGGCCCAGGGACTTTCCCAGCCCGGCAAGATGGCTTAATCCGTCGCCATGACCGAAACGCTTCATATCATCGGCGGCGGCATGGCCGGGTCCGAGGCCGCCTGGCAGGCCGCGCGCATGGGCGTGCCCGTCGTCATCCACGAGATGCGCCCCAAGGTCGGCACCTTTGCCCATCGCACGGGGTATCTGGCCGAGATGGTCTGCTCGAACTCGTTCCGCTCGGACGACGACGAGCAGAACGCCGTGGGCTTGCTGCACTGGGAGATGCGGGCGGCGGGTGGCCTCATCATGGAGATGGCCGAGGTGCACCGCCTGCCCGCCGGGGGTGCGCTGGCGGTGGACCGCGATCCCTTTGCCGAAAGCGTCACGCGGCGGCTCCATGAACATCCGCTGATCTCGGTTTCCTATGAAGAGGTTACCGGGCTTCCTTCGGACGGCACATGGATTGTGGCGACAGGTCCCCTGACCTCGGGTTCACTGGCGGAAAGCCTGCGCGCGGCCACCGGGGCGGATGCGCTTGCCTTCTTCGACGCCATTGCCCCCATCGTCCACGCGGACAGCGTCGACATGTCCGTCGCCTGGATGCAGTCGCGCTATGACAAGGGCGAGACGCCCGAGGAACAGACCGCCTACATGAACTGTCCTCTGGACCGCGATCAGTACGAGGCCTTCATCGACGCGCTCCTCGCCGCTGAAAAGACCGAGTTCCACGCGGGCGAGACGGCGGGCTATTTCGACGGCTGCCTGCCGATCGAGGTGATGGCCGAACGCGGGCGTGAGACTCTGCGCTTCGGTCCGATGAAGCCCGTCGGCCTGACCAATCCGCATCGGCCCGAAAAGCCACATGCCGTCGTCCAGCTGCGCCGCGACAACAAGCTCGGCACGCTGTACAACATCGTGGGTTTCCAAACGAAGATGAAGTACGGCGCGCAAACCCATGTGCTGCGGATGATACCCGGCCTTCACGATGCGGCCTTTGCGCGTCTTGGCGGCATCCACCGCAACACCTTCATCAACTCGCCGACCCTGCTCGACAGCCAGATGCGCCTGCGCTCGCGTCCGAACCTGCGGTTCGCGGGACAGATCACGGGCGTCGAGGGCTATGTGGAAAGCGCCGCGATGGGCATGCTCGCGGGTCGAATGGCGGCGGCAGAGTTGCTTGGACAGACATTGCCGCCGCCGCCGTCCGAAACGGCGACCGGCGCGCTTGTCACCCACATCACGGGCGGGGCCGAGGCGAAGACCTTCCAGCCGATGAACGTGAACTTCGGTCTTTTCCCGCCGATCGACGCGCGGGGCGGGCGGCGCGGCCGCAAGGACCGCTACAAGGCTTATACAGACCGGGCCAAGGCGGCCTTCACCGCATGGCTTTCGTAACCCGTTTCGCGCCCTCACCCACCGGCCCGCTGCATCTTGGCCATGCCTATTCCGCCATGCTGGCGCATGACATGGCACGCGCGGCCAACGGCACGTTCCTGTTGCGGATGGAGGATATCGACACCGACCGCTGCCTGCCCGAGCACGAGGCGGGCATCGTCGAGGACCTCTCGTGGCTTGGGGTAACGTGGGACGGGCCGATCGCACGGCAGTCGACCCGGCTTTCCCATTATGCCGCCTTGCTGGAGCCGCTGGCGGCACGCGGCCTTCTCTACCCCTGCTCCTGCACGCGAGGGGCGATCCGCGCGGCGCTGTCCGCCCCGCAGGAGGGGGCCGAGCACCGTGTCTATCCTGGCACCTGCCGCGGTCGCCCCTTGTCGGACCGCACGCACGAAGACGCGCTGCGCCTCGATCTCGGAGCCGCCCTGCGCGAGATCGGCGAGACGAGTTTTGTCGAGGCGGGCCTGACCCTTGCAGGCACCCATGAGATCAGGAGCGCCTCAGCCGAGCAGGTGATTGGCGACGTTGTCCTGGCGCGCAAGGGCGACGGGGTCGTCGCCTATTTCCTTGCGTCGGCCATCGACGACGCGGACCAAGGCATCAGCCACGTCGTGCGGGGCGAGGATCTGTTTGCTTTCACGCCGGTACAGGTGATCCTGCTGCGTCTGTTGGGCCTGCCGACGCCGATCTACTACCACCATCCACTGATCCGCGACGAGGCAGGCAAGCGGCTCGCGAAACGCGACGATGCCCGCGCCCTGTCGAGGTTTCGCGCCGAGGGGGCAACGCCCGCCGACATCCGCCGGATGGTCGGCCTATAACGGGGCCGCGATCTCGACCTCTTCGCCGTCCTGTAGCGCGGTGAAGAAGCAGGATCGCCGGTTGGTGTGGCAGGCCGGTCCCTGCTGCTCGACCCGCATGAGCAGGCAGTCGCGGTCGCAGTCGATCCGCATCTCGACAAGCCGCTGCACATGGCCCGAGGTCGCGCCCTTCTCCCACAACTCGGCCCGCGACCGCGACCAGTAGGTGACGCGGCCCGTCTCGATCGTGCGGGCCAGCGAGGCTGCGTTCATCCAGGCGAACATAAGGACTTCGCCGGTTTCGTGGTCCTGCGCGATGGCGGGGATCAGGCCAAGCGCGTCATAGGTCAGGCTCTGGGGATCGAACGGCATCATCCCTGTCCTTTGCAACGGGGCTGTCCCGGTCTATCTATCGGGAGAGACCTCGCGGGGATAGTCATGAGCGACAGCGACCTCATCAAGCTCTATTCCGGCCGCATCCTGGCGCTTGCGGCAGACATCCCGCATCTGGGGCGGCTCGATCACCCCGACGGCAGCGCCAAGCGGCGCTCGCCGCTCTGCGGCTCGAGCGTGACGGTCGATCTGCGCCTGGCCGACGGGCGGATCGCGGATGTCGGGATGGAGGTGCGGGCCTGCGCGCTGGGACAGGCTGCAGCCTCGGTCGTGGGGCGCGCCCTGCCCGGCCGGTCGCAAGCCGAGGTCGAGGCGGCGCGGGATGCGTTGCGCGCCATGCTGGGCGCAGGCGGCCCGGTGCCCGATGCGCCGTTCGACGGCCTCGAGGTGCTGCTGCCTGCCCGCGACTACCGCAACCGCCACGCCTCGATCCTGCTCGCGCTCGAGGCCGCATCCGATGCAATAGCCGCTGCCCTGACCGCCCATCCCGCCCGCGAAGCATAAAAAGACCGCCGCGCATCCTTGGGATGGCGGCGGCCAGTCGGGTCTGGGCGCAGTCGGTCCGGGGAAGACCTTGCAGGGGCAGGACGGTTCCGAGGGGACAGGGAACCCTCCGTCAACAGACCTCGGGCAGTTCAGGAAAAGAGGGGAAGGTGCAGGCCCGCGATCAGCAGGCCGAAGAGTGCTGCCACACCCAGCAGGTCTTCGGCCAAAGTGCTGCTGGACCGGGCAAGGACGTCTTTGATGTCATCGAGCATCGCCATCTCCTCTTGTTGCTCCTTTGTTCTCATATCTTGGGCTGGGATGTAAAGAACTTTTTAAGAACATCCGCCGGAATCCCGCCCCGCTGCCTTGCCAGCCCCCGGCCCCCGGTCTATCCGGGCCTCGCCTCGCCAATGCGCGCATCGCGTCAACCGAAAGCCCCGCCATGATCCCGCGCTATTCCCGACCCGAGATGGTGGCCCTGTGGTCGCCCGAGACGAAGTTCCGCATCTGGTTCGAGATCGAGGCACATGCCTGCGACGCTCAGGCCGCCTTGGGCGTGATCCCCAAGGCCAATGCCGAGGCCGTCTGGAAAGCTCGCGACGCGACCTTCGACGTGGCCCGGATCGACGAGATCGAGGCGGTGACGAAGCATGACGTCATCGCGTTCCTGACCCACCTTGCCGAAATCATCGGCGCCGATGCCGCCCGCTTCGTGCATCAGGGCATGACAAGCTCGGACGTGCTCGACACCACGCTGAACGTCCAGCTGGTGCGCGCAGCGGATCTGCTGCTGGCGGGGGTTGACCGGGTGCTGGCCGCCCTGCGGACCCGCGCGTTCGAGCACAAGCACACCGTCCGCATCGGGCGCAGCCACGGCATCCATGCCGAACCGACGACGATGGGCCTGACCTTCGCGCGTTTCTACGCCGAGATGGCCCGCAACCGCACACGGCTGGTGAATGCACGGGCCGAGGTCGCGACGGGTGCGATCTCGGGCGCGGTCGGCACCTTCGCCAACATCGACCCGGCGGTCGAGGCGCATGTCTGCGCCGCCCTTGGCCTCACGCCCGAGCCGATCTCGACCCAGGTCATCCCGCGCGACCGCCACGCGATGTTCTTCGCGACGCTCGGCGTCATCGCGAGCGGCATCGAGAACATCGCGACCGAGATCCGCCACATGCAGCGCACCGAGGTGCTCGAGGCGGAAGAATTCTTCTCGCCGGGGCAGAAGGGCAGCAGTGCCATGCCCCACAAGCGCAATCCCGTGCTGACCGAGAACCTGACCGGCCTTGCGCGTCTGGTCCGCATGGCAGTGATCCCGGCGATGGAGAACGTGGCCCTCTGGCACGAGCGTGACATCAGCCATTCCTCGGTCGAGCGGGCGATCGCACCCGACACGACGATCACGCTCGACTTCGCGCTGCACCGGCTCGCGGGGGTGATCGAGAAACTGGTGATCTACCCGCAGGCGATGCTCGACAACATGAACCGCTTCCGCGGCCTCGTCATGTCGCAGCGCGTGCTGCTGGCGCTGACGCAGGCCGGCGTGTCACGCGAAACCGCCTACACTCTGGTGCAGCGCAACGCGATGAAGGTGTGGGAGCACGGCGCCGACTTCCGCACCGAACTGCTTGCCGACCCCGAGGTCACGGCGGCGCTGTCGCCCTCCGAGATCGACGAGAAGTTCGATCTCGGCTACCACACGAAGCATGTCGACACGATATTCGACCGCGTGTTCGGCCCGACCGGGGCCTGACCGCGCCAAGGTTCAAGGCGCAAGGCGAGCCGGGACACAGTCCATTTTCTGTCCTCAAGTATCCCGGGGTCCGGGGCAGCGCCCCGGTGCGCGGATACGCAGACTGGCGTCTTGTTCGATGCGGCCCAGCCCAATCCCTGTGCGATGCCGGCCGATCCGCGGTCACATCCGTGTCAAGACGACGCAACCGGCCCCTTACGTCTTGTCGCGAATCGCCACTCGGGTTTCCCTTGGGTTACGCAATGAAAGGATGTGGCCCATGAAGATCAAGACGACCCTAGCCGTGATCGCCCTGACCCTGGCACCCTCTCTCGCCCTCGCCCAAGGGGGGTGCATGTACGGAAAAACCCAGCAGTCCGCGTCGCAATGCGCGGCCGGTCAGGTGTTCGACGCAGCGACCGGCAGCTGCACGACCGCCACCACGAGCTAAGGCACCAAACGCGGGCTCTGGTCTCTGCCGGGGCCCGCTAAGGGCATCTTAAGGGATGCCGACGCAGGGTGGTCTCCGACCGACGGAGAACCGGATGCCCTCCCCCCCAGCCTACCGACCGACCCGCAAACTGGCGCAGGGCCTGCCCTTGTCGGCGCCCCCTCAGCCGCTCAACGGCCGGGTCAAGGCCGCGGTGATCGTGCGCCTGCTGCTGGCCGAGGGTAGCCCCCTGCCGATCTCGTCCTTGCCCGAGCATATGCAGGCCGCCCTGACGGAACAGATGGGCCAGATGCGGCTGGTGGACCGCACCACCCTCGGCGCGGTGGTGGAAGAGTTCCTGAACGAGCTGGAACAGGTGGGCCTTGCCTTTCCCGGCGGAATCGAGGGCGCGCTGACCATGATGGACGGTCATATCAGCGCGACCGCCGCCAGTCGCCTGCGTCGCCTGGCCGGGGCCTCGGCCAAGGCCGATCCGTGGGACCGGATCACCGGCCTTGACCTCGACCGTCTGCTGCCCGTGCTGGAAGAGGAAAGCACCGAGGTGGCGGCGGTCATGCTCTCGAAGCTTCCCGTCCCCAAGGCCGCCGACCTTCTGGGCCGCCTGCCCGGCGACAAAGCGCGACGCGTGGCCTATGCCGTCTCGCTGACCGGAAATGTCGACCCCGAGACGGTGCGGCGGATCGGGCAGTCGCTGGCGGCGCAGCTTGATACCGTCCCTGTCCGCGCCTTCGAAGCGGGCCCGGTCGAGCGCGTGGGCGCGATCCTGAACGTCTCGTCGGCAGCGACGCGGGACGAAGTGCTCAAAGGCCTGGCCGAGACCGACGCCGAGTTCGCCGAGAACGTACGCCGCGCGATCTTCACCTTCGCCCACATTCCGAAACGCCTTCTGCCGCGCGACGTACCCAAGGTGCTGCGGCTGGTCGAGCAACCGGTGCTCGTCGCGGCCCTTGCCGCCTCGACTCAGGCGACCGCCAAGGCCACGGCGGATTTCCTGCTCGAGAACGTCTCGCAGCGCCAGGCGCAGACCCTGCGCGAAGAGATCGAGGAACGCGGCAAGGTAAAGGAAAAGGACGCCGAGGCGGCGGTCTCGGCCATCATCACCGCGATCCGCCAGCTAGAGGGCGCGGGCGAGATCGCGCTGGTGATCGAGGACGACTGACGGACCCGTGCCCGCCCCTGCCGCGCCTGGGTCGACCCGTCACCCTGCCGCCTCCCGCCGCGCATCAGCACCGCCAAGCCTTCCGAGGGCGGTGGTCAGCCCGGGGGGGTCCGCCCGGCCTTGTGACGCCCTGTCGCCCGGCATAGGGTCAGCCTTCCAACCAGACCGGACTCCCCGCCTCACATGACCGTCCTCGCGCAGTTCAACGCGGCCAGCCCTACAGCGCGCGGCATCCTCTTCATGCTGGCGGCGGTGTTCTTCTTCACCACGATGGACGCCGTCGCAAAGGGGCTGGTGGGCGGCTACCCGCTGATGCAGGTGATCTTCTTTCGCTTCGCAGGCCAGGTGCTGATCGTGGCCCTCGTCCTGCGGGGCCGCATCGCGCCCGAGTTGCGGACCCGCTTTCCCGTCCTGCACGCCCTGCGCGCGGTCCTGCAATTCGCGACCGTCACGCTCTTTTTCGCCAGCCTCGCCCATATCGGCCTTGCCGAGGCGCAGGCGTTGACCGACCTCAACCCTGTGCTCATCACGCTTGGCGCGGCGCTGTTTCTGGGCGAGCGGCTGACGCGCGACCGGGTGATCTGCGTCCTTGTCGCGATGCTGGGCGCGATGATCGTCATCCGTCCGGGGGCCGGTGTCTTCACCCCAGCGGCGCTTCTGCCGGTGGCCGCCGCCGTGACCTATGCGGCAAGCGCGCTCATCACGCGCAAGGTCGGGCAGCATGAAAGCCCCTGGACCGCGATGATCTACACGGCGGGTTTCGGGGTGCTGGCAAGCGGGCTGGCCCTGCCCGCCGCCTGGCAGTCGATCGCGGGCCCGGACCTGTGGCGCTTCGCGGCCCTCGGGTGCCTCGGGTCGTTGGCGCAGCTTTGCATCATCCGCTCGTTCTCGATTGCCGAGGCGTCGGTCGTCGCCCCCTTCGCCTATCTCGGCCTCGTCTTCGCGGTCGGCTGGGGGATCGTGCTTTACAACGACTGGCCCGACATGGCCACGGTGGCGGGTGCGCTTGTGATCGTGTCGGCCGGTCTTTATGTGTGGCACCGGGAAACACAGGTCAGACGCTAGGCGCATGTCACGAGGGGACGACAGCACGGAACGCCCCTTCGCGCCCGGCCCCTGGCTTCAGGACCGCGCGCTGCGGACGCTGATCGCGGTGCTGCTGTGGCTGCCCTACCGCTGGCGCGTGCCGCTTTGCGGCTGGATCGTCAGCCGCATCGTCGCCCCTCTGGCTGGCTATGACGCGCGGGTGCGCGAGAACCTTGCCCGCATCCTGCCCGACCTGCCGCAAGCCGAGGTCGACCGCATGGCCCGCGCCGTCCCGGACAATGTCGGGCGCACCATCATCGAGATGTATTCGGGGGCCGAGTTCGTCGCCCGTGCGATCCGCCATCCGCTGACAGGCGCGGGCCTCGACGCCCTGTCCGAGGCGGCGCGGCAGAAGCGCCCGGTCATCATCGTCTCGGGTCACTTCGGCAATTACGACGCGGCCCGCGCCGCCCTGATCCAGCGCGGCTACGCCTTCGGCGGGCTCTACCGGCGCATGAAGAACCCCTGGTTCAACGACCACTATGTCGCGGCGATCTCGAAACTCGGCACACCCTTGTTCGCCCGCGACAAGCGCGGCATGGCGGGAATGCTGCGCTTCCTCAAGGGGGGCGGGATGCTCGGCCTTCTGATCGACCAGCACATGGCACATGGCGCGCGGCTGTCGTTCTTCGGCCATGACGCGATGACGGCGCTCTCGGCGGCCGAGATGGCGATCAAGTACAACGCGCTGGTCTTTCCGGTCTACGCGATCCGCCTCGCGGACGGCCTAGACTTCCGCATCGTGGTCGAGGCACCGATCCCGCCCGCCACGCCCGAGGTCATGACGCAGGCCCTCAACGACAGCCTCGAGGCACAGGTCAGGGCGCACCCCGACCAGTGGCTCTGGATCCACCGGCGCTGGAAGTCATCCTAGTCGACCTGCGCTGCGGCAAGGATCGCCGAGGGACCTTGCTGCTGAAGGATCACCACTGCCGCATTGGCGCCCGGCACCGGCGTCTCGAGGTCGAGCGGCGCCTCGCCCGACCACTCGCCGATCTGCTCCCACGACACCACGATGTTGTGGTAGGTCAGCGTCCGGCCTGCGTTTTCGCCACGTTCGATGTCGACGGTATCCACCGGGCGATAGCGCACCAGATCGACCCGCGCGGGCCGCTCGAACGGTGCTGCCGCCTTCGCCGTGATCCGCAGCACATCGCCCGACCGACGCAGCCCAAGCCGTACGCCATGGGACACCTCACCATGCGCGCGAACCAGCGAGGCCACCGCCAGCGGCTCGTTCCCTTCGACACGGTCGACCCCACCCACGATCATCTGCGGCGTGTAGATCGTACGACTGCCGATGGCACGGGCATAGGCCTTCTGACGGGCGGTAAACGCCGGATGTGCGAACTTGTCGGCCCAGCCGATGTAGTCCCAATAGTCGACGTGCAGCGCCAGCGCGATGACACCGGGCTCGCGCACGAGCTCGGCAAAAAACTCGTCAGCGGGCGGGCACGACGAGCAGCCCTGTGAGGTGTAAAGCTCGACCACCACCGTATTGCGCCCCTCCTGCGCCTGAGCCATCGCTGCGGCTCCGGCGAAGGCAAGGGCGATTACCGCTCGGGAAAGGTGGCGCATGAGTTAGGTTCCGTCTTGCTGCCTTTGTCTTCTAGCTGCGCGGGCGAGCATCAGCCAATCAATGAAATGCGAGGCGCTGACACATCGGCCTGGCCCAGCCCCCATCGCCACGGCATCCGCGCGGCCCTGTTCAGGGGTCCATCGAGGGGGCTGGATTTTCGGCATGCAATGGTATACAGATGACCGCAATCTCTTGCGTCGATGCCCCGTCCAAGGCATCAAACCAGTCAAGTGACCCCGCCCCCGAGCCAGGAGCCCCGAATGACCGTCATCGTCGGACATGACAGCACCAAAACCCGCCAGACCCTGACCGCTGGGGGCCAGAGCGTCGCCTTCTACTCGATCCCGGCCGCCGAGGCGGCGGGCCTTGGCGCCTTCTCGCGGCTGCCGGCGGCGCTGAAAGTGGTGCTCGAGAACATGCTGCGCTTCGAGGACGACAAGACCGTCAGCACGGACGACATCCGGGCCTTCGGTGAATGGGCCGACAAGGGCGGGCGCAACCCGCGCGAGATCGCCTACCGCCCTGCGCGCGTGCTGATGCAGGACTTCACCGGCGTTCCCGCGGTGGTGGACCTGGCCGCAATGCGCGACGGCATCCTAGGGCTGGGCGGCGACGCGCAGAAGATCAACCCGCTGAACCCCGTGGACCTCGTGATCGACCATTCCGTGATGATCGACGAGTTCGGCACCCCCCGCGCCTTCCAGTTGAACGTTGACCGGGAATACGAGCGCAACATGGAGCGCTATGTCTTCCTGAAATGGGGCCAGAAGGCGTTCGACAACTTCCGCGTCGTGCCGCCCGGCACCGGCATCTGCCACCAGGTCAACCTCGAATACCTCGCACAGACAGTCTGGACGGATACCGATCAGGACGGGCACCAGATCGCCTATCCCGACACGCTGGTCGGCACCGACAGCCATACGACGATGGTGAACGGCCTTGCGGTGCTTGGCTGGGGCGTCGGCGGGATCGAGGCCGAGGCCGCAATGCTGGGCCAGCCGATCTCGATGCTGATCCCCGAGGTCGTGGGCTTCAAGCTGACCGGCACGATGAAGGAAGGCACGACCGCCACCGACCTCGTGCTGCGCGTGACGCAGATGCTGCGCCAGAAGGGCGTGGTCGGCAAATTCGTCGAGTTCTACGGCGACGGCCTTGACCGTCTGCCGCTGGCCGACCGCGCGACCATCGCCAACATGGCCCCTGAATACGGCGCGACCTGCGGCTTCTTTCCGATCGACGGCGAGACGCTGCGCTACCTGCGCGGCACGGGCCGCGACGAGGCGCGCGTGGCGCTTGTCGAAGCCTATGCAAAGGCGCAGGGCATGTGGCGGGACGCGAGCTACGATCCGGTCTACACGGACACGCTGCACCTCGACATGGCCGAGATCGTGCCTGCCATCTCGGGGCCGAAGCGCCCGCAGGACTACCAGCCCCTGACCGAAGCCGCGCGCAACTTCCGCGAGTTGATCCACACGACGCGCAAGATCGCGACCGTCACCGAGGAGCAGAAGGCGGCGTGGAAGGCCGAAGGCGGTGCCCTGCCCCCCGCCGACCTGCCCGGCAGCTTCGAAGGCTATGCGACCGCACGGGTCGCGGGCGAGGACTATACGCTGCGCGACGGCTCGGTGGTGATCGCGGCGATCACGTCCTGCACCAACACCTCGAACCCCTATGTGATGATCGGCGCGGGCCTCGTTGCCCGCAAGGCGCGAGAGCGCGGCCTGACGCGCAAGCCCTGGGTCAAGACCTCGCTCGCCCCCGGTAGCCAGGTCGTGCAGGAGTATCTCGAGGCCGCCGACCTTCAGAAAGACCTCGACGCGATCGGTTTCAACCTCGTCGGCTTTGGCTGCACGACCTGCATCGGCAATTCCGGGCCCCTTCAGCCCGAGATTTCGGCCGCCATCGCCGAGGGCGACCTCGTGGCTGCAGCCGTCCTGTCGGGCAACCGCAACTTCGAGGGACGGATCAGCCCCGACGTGCGAGCAAACTACCTCGCCTCGCCACCGCTTGTGGTTGCCTATGCGCTGGCGGGCGACATGAACATCGACATCACGACCGAACCTCTGGGTATCGGCTCGGACGGGCAGCTCGTCTACCTGAAGGACATCTGGCCCACGACACAGGAAATCGCCGAACTGGTCGAGAAAACAGTGACTCGCGAGGCGTTCCTCAAGAAGTACGCCGATGTCTTCAAGGGCGACGAGCGCTGGCAGGGCGTCGAGACGACCGAGGCCGAAACCTACGACTGGCCCGCCTCGTCAACCTACATCCAGAACCCGCCCTACTTCCGCGGCATGGCCCCGACCCCCGGCACGATCAGCGACGTCAAGGGCGCGCGCATCCTTGCGATCCTGGGCGACATGATCACCACCGACCACATCAGCCCGGCGGGATCGTTCAAGGAAAAGACCCCCGCGGGCCAGTACCTGATCGACCGTCAGGTGCCGGTGCGCGAGTTCAACTCGTACGGCGCGCGGCGCGGCAACCACGAAGTGATGATGCGCGGCACCTTTGCCAACATCCGCATCCGCAACGAGATGCTGGCCAACGACACGGGCGGCGTCGAGGGCGGCTACACGCTGGGACCGGACGGGAAGATGACGTCGATCTACGACGCCTCAATGGCGTGGCAGGCGCAGGGCGTGCCGCTCGTGATCTTCGGCGGCGTGGAATACGGCGCAGGCTCCAGCCGCGACTGGGCGGCCAAGGGCACGGCGCTTCTGGGCGTGAAAGCCGTGATCGCCGAAAGCTTCGAGCGTATCCACCGCTCGAATCTCGTCGGTATGGGCGTGATCCCGTTCGAGTTCACGCAAGGCATGACGCGCAAGACGCTGGGCCTGAAGGGTGACGAGACGGTGTCGATCAGCGGCCTGTCGGGCGATCTTGCCCCCCTCAGCCTCGTGCCCTGCACGATCACCAGTGCCGACGGCACCGTGCGGACCATCGAGCTGAAATGCCGGATCGATACCGAGATCGAGATCGAATATGTCGAACATGGCGGCGTGCTGCACTACGTGCTGCGCGACCTCGCCGGGGCGGCCTGAGTCAGCGCACCCCGCGCGGCGCTTGCCTGCGCGGGGTCGCCTTCAGGTTCTGGTCGGCGAAAGATCGGGGCACTGACGCTGCAATCCTTCTGCGAAGAGTCCGATCGCGCGTGTTGCGCGTTTTGTTCCTGTTAAGTTCTGTCTGTCACCCTGCCTTCAGTCATTCAGAAAGGTATGGCCATGACCGACAGTCCCGCCTTCCGACCGGCGCGCGTCTCGCGCCTCCGTCTTCCCTCGATGCCGTGGATCGAAGCGGCGGGGTTCCTTGTGATGATCGCCCTTCTCGCGGGCAACTGACGCGGTCAGCAGGCGGGCGTCGGATCGGTGTCGATCGGCCACAAGACGAACGCCCCGCCATCGCCCGCCCGGCAGGTCAGGATCGGGCGGTTATAGCCGTTGTTGTGAAACAGGCATTCGACCGGCACACCGGC
>JANPJD010000176.1:0-6852 GCA_031425325.1 Rhodobacterales bacterium
TATGGCGGCAAGCGGCGGCTGTCGCCGGCCGTCCTCGGCGCGGAGGCGGCGGCCCTTGGCAACGACTTTCCCCGGCAGGCGCTTCACGCGGCGACGCTCGGGTTCGTGCACCCCGTCACGGGGGAGCGGCTGGAGTTCGCGGCCGCGCTGCCGGACGACATGGCGGCGCTGATCGCAGCCCTGCGCGCCCCCGCCTGACCCCACGCGCGCCCACATCTGCGTGAGACAGGTGACACAGTGCTTTAACCTTTGCGCGCCAGGGATATCCTTAACGCCGCTGATCGAGGCGGGCGTCCTGGCCCTTGAATGCAAGGGGCGGGGTTCCTACATCGGTCGGTTCGCGGGGGCGCAACTGCACCGCGGCACATTTTGGGGGGCACGATGAGCACCTACACGCAACTACCCGCACCAAGCCCGGAACAAGGCTTGAACCGCTATATGCAGGAGATTCGCAAGTTTCCCCTGCTGGAGCCGGAACAGGAATACATGCTGGCGAAATCCTGGGTGGATCACCAGGACACCAACGCCGCGCACCAGCTTGTCACCAGCCACCTGCGCCTCGCGGCCAAGATCGCGATGGGCTACCGGGGCTACGGCCTGCCGCAATCGGAGGTGATCTCCGAGGCGAATGTCGGCCTGATGCAGGCGGTCAAGCGCTTTGACCCCGAGAAGGGCTTCCGGCTGGCGACCTATGCGATGTGGTGGATCAGGGCCTCGATCCAGGAATACATCCTGCGCTCGTGGAGCCTTGTGAAGCTTGGCACTACCAGCGCCCAGAAGAAGCTGTTCTTCAACCTTCGCAAGGCCAAGGCCAAACTCGGCGCACTGGAAGAGGGCGACTTGCGCCCCGAGAACGTGGCGCAGATCGCCCGCGACCTAAATGTCTCCGAGGGCGAGGTGATCGACATGAACCGCCGCCTGTCGGGGGGCGATGCCTCGCTGAACGCGACGGTCGGGTCCGACGGCGACAGCGTGACCCAGTGGCAGGACTGGCTTGAGGATGACCACGCCGACCAGGCGGGCGACTATGCCGAGCGCGACGAGCTTGAGGCGCGGCGCGAACTGCTGGTCGCTGCGATGCAGGCGCTGAACGACCGCGAGCGCGACATCCTTGTGCAACGCCGCCTGTCGGACAACCCTGTGACGCTCGAGGAGCTGTCGGAAAGCTACGGTGTCAGCCGCGAGCGCATCCGCCAGATCGAGGTGCGGGCCTTCGAGAAGCTTCAGCAGCGGATGAAGGAACTGGCGCGCGGCAAGGGTATGCTCATCCCCGCCTGATCCCCCCACGGGGTCCTCGGGCGAACCCGCTTTTCCCCGCCCCGCCGCTGGGCTAGCCTTGGTCGGCAGGGCGGTCGGAAAGGCAGCGAAATGACGATCAACTGGGGTGTCCTCGGGGCCTCGAACTTCGCGCTGGAGCAGATGGCCCCGGCGATCCATGCGGCCGACGATGCGCGCTTCGTGGCGCTTGCCACGTCGCACCCGCGCAGGGCCGAACCCTTCCGCCGCTTCAACCCCGACCTTCGGGTGCATGACGGCTATCAGGCCCTGCTCGACGATCCCGGAATCGATGCCGTCTACATCCCGCTGCCGAACCACCTTCACGTCGAGTGGACGCGACGGGCGCTCGAGGCAGGCAAGCATGTGCTGACAGAAAAGCCCATCGCGATGAGCGCGGCCGAGATCGACGGGCTGATCGCGCTGCGCGACCAGACCGGGTTGATGGCCGCCGAGGCCTTCATGATCGTGCAGCACCCGCAGTTCCGCCACGCGCGGCAGGTGATCGCCGAGGGTGGGATCGGGCGGATCGAGCATATCGACAGCTTCTTCAGCTACGACAACCGGACCGATCCCGGCAACATCCGCAACCGGCCCGAGACGGGCGGCGGCAGCCTGCCCGATATCGGCGTCTACACGATCGGGTCGGCGCGTGTCCTCGGTCGGGCCGAACCCGACCTTGGAAGCCTGCACGCCCGCATCGCACGCGAGAATGAGGTCGACGTGTTCGCGCATGTCTCGGGGCGGATGACGGGCGTAGACGGCAGCTTCACCTTCGCCTCGACGACCTCGATGCGCCTCTTTCCGCGGCAGGAGGTCACGGTCCATGGCACGCAGGGCCTTGTCCGCCTCACCGCGCCGTTCAACGCGAACGTCTTCGGCGAGGCGCGGGTTGAGGTGCACCACCCCGGCCTTTCGGTCACGGTCGACCGCTTTCCGGCAGCGAGCCACTACAGGCTTCAGGTCGAGGCCTTCGGTCGCGCCATCGCGGGCGAGGCCTATGCCTGGCCTCTTGAGATGGCGCGGGGGACCCAGGTCGTGCTGGACCGCATCCTGGCTGTCGCAAGCCCGGCCTGACGGCGCATGTCCGGCGCGGTGACGTTCCATCTGCCCGCCGCCGTCCTTGACGGGCATGAGGTGCTCAAGCCGTTCTATAGCAAGCTGATCGACGGCTTTCGCGCCACCGGCCTGACCGTCGGTCTGCGACCGCACCGCCGGGCCAGCCTGCCCGAGGTCGTGCAGGCGACGCCGGGCTTTCACATCGTCGATCACGGCACGCTCCGTCATCCGCGCGTGCTCAACGCCGGTGTGGCCTACATCTATCCGTTCTGGCACTTCGACCCGCACGGTATCCGCGCGCGGTCCTCGATCACGTCGATGCGGTTCGACCCAAAGGTCGATGACCCCGAGGCCGGTCCCTTCACCCGCCGTCTGCGCCGCCGCCTGGTCGACGCCCGTATCTCTCGCTATCCCCAATCCGAGGCGAGGGAGAGCCTGCCGCCGGGCGCCGTCGCCGTCTTCCTTCAGTCGGAAGGGCATCGCGCCGTCGACGAGACCTGCCACCTGACCCAAGGCCAGATGCTTCGGGCCCTCGTCGCCCGCGACGATCCGTCGCCGATCCTGATCAAGCCGCATCCCCGCGACACCGACCCGGCGACGGCCCGCCGCCTTGCCAAACTTGGCCGGACGGATCGGCGCGTCATTGTCACGCAGGCCAACATCCACGACATGCTGTCCGCGGCGCGGGTCGTGGTGACAATCAACTCGGCGGTCGGACTAGAGGCGATGCTGCACCGCAAGCCGGTCGTGCTCTGCGGCGAGGCCGACTTCCACCATTGCGCGGTGACCGTCAGGGGCCGCGCCGACCTTGACGGCGGCATCGCCGAAGCCGTCGGAACCGTCTGGCCCCACGACCGCTTCCTGCACTGGTATCTCGGCATCCAGTGCCTGAATGCCGGTCGTCCGTCGCTTGTCGCCGACGCACTGGCGCGGATCGCCACGATGGGATTCGACCTCGGACCGGCCGCCGACGAGATTCGCCTTCGCAGCGGTCGATGACGGTATGCCATTGTGCGCCGCGGTGGCCCGCAAGCCTCTGCACATTTTGCAGAATTCGGTAAAACACTGTCAGGCTTGATTGACAGCCATTGTTTGCCTAGTCTGATGCGAGGGGAGAACACCACGACATTGGTTCGGTCAGCGGTCCGGGGATCACGGCGGAACTGTCCTTAACACGTCCCCTTGAAAGCAGGTCGCGATGTCACGTCAGCCCGACGATCAGGGCAGCCTCGACCGCGCAGCGGTCGAGAAGGCGCGCAGGCTTTTCTCCTACGCGACCGGGGCGATGCCGGACATCGCCGTCCACGCGCTCGCTGCCGAAGTGATCACGCGGCTCGAGCGGCGCGGCGCGGGAAGCACCGAACCGCCGCCGCGCGACGTGGATGTCGAGGCGCTGTGTGACGCGCTCGTCTCGCCGGTCGAGGATGCGGCCGCTGATCTCGTGCTGCGCGCCCGTCTGCACGGGATGTCGGTGGACATGGTTTACCTTGGCTTCCTCGCCGCCGCCGCGCGCCGGTTGGGCGAGCGCTGGGACGCCGACCGCACGACCTCGGCCGAGATGACCATCGCCGCCGGGCGGGTCTATGCGATCATGCGCGGGCTTCGGCAGGCCTTCGCCTCGGACGCGTGGTCGAAACCCGGACAGGTGCGCGCGCTTTTCGTCTCGACCCCCGGCGAGACCCACACCCTTGGCGTTACGATGGCCGCCGATTTCTTCCGCCGCCGCGGCTGGCAGGTCGATCTTCGGACCGGCCTTTCGCACCACGAGCTTGTGACCGCAGCCGAGCAGGCATCCTATCCGATCATCGGCATCTCCGCGGGCAGCGAGCGCATGGTCTTTCCGATGGCCCGGCTGATCGTCGCGCTGCGGATCAGCAACCCTGCCGCCTGGATCATGGTCTCGGGAAAGATTGCCGACCTCGTGCCCGACATCCAGTCGCTGGTCGATGCCGACGGCATCGCCAACGACACCGAGGCGGCCCTGGAACAGATGCAGGCCCATATGGAGCCAGCGACGCAGACCCGAACGAACTGACGTCCCCCGCGCCGTCGATTACGGGTCCGTTCGTCCTGCGCCGTCAGTCCTCCATGGCCTCGAGCTCATCGATGAACCCCGAGATCATCGCCAGGCCCTTGTCCCAGAAGATCGGATCGCTGGCATCGAGGCCAAAGGGGGCCAGAAGCTCCTTGTGGTGCTTCGATCCGCCCGCCTTCAGCATCTCGAAATACTTGTCCTCGAAGCCCGGCTTGCCCTCGGCATAAACCGCGTAAAGCGCGTTCACGAGGCCATCACCGAAGGCATAGGCATAGACGTAGAATGGCGAGTGCACGAAATGCGGGATATAGGCCCAGAAGGTCTCATACCCGGGCATGAACTCGAAGGCGTCGCCCAGACTTTCCGCCTGCACGCTCATCCAGAGGGCGTTGATGTCGTCGGGGGTAAGCTCACCCTCGGCGCGTGCTGCGTGCAGCTTGCATTCGAAATCGTAGAAGGCGATCTGGCGCACGACCGTGTTGATCATGTCTTCGACCTTGCCCGCAAGCAGGGTCTTGCGCTCGGCCGGGGTCGCGGCCCCGTCCAGCAGCCGACGGAACGTCAGCATCTCGCCGAACACGCTCGCCGTCTCGGCCAGCGTCAGCGGGGTGGATGACAGCAACTCGCCCTGGCCTGCCGCCAGCACCTGATGCACGCCGTGGCCCAGCTCGTGCGCCAGCGTCATCACGTCGCGCGGCTTGCCGAGATAGTTGAGCATCACATAGGGATGCACGGCCGTGACGGTCGGATGCGCGAAGGCTCCGGGGGCCTTGCCGGGCTTCACGCCCGCGTCGATCCAGCCCTTTTCGAAGAAGGGCCGCGCAAGGTCGGCCATGGCGGGGTCGAAGGCCGCATAGGCACCAAGCACCGTCTGCGTCGCCTCGTCCCAGCCGACCAGACGTGGCGTCTCGATCGGCAGAGGCGCATTGCGGTCCCAGACCTGAAGCTTGTCGAGGCCCATCCACTTTGCCTTCAGCCGATAATAGCGATGCGACAGGCGCGGATAGGCGGCCACCACGGCGGCCCGCAGCGCCTCGACCACCTCGGGCTCGACATGGTTCGACAGGTGCCGCCCGGTCTGGGGCGTGGGCATCTTGCGCCAGCGGTCCTCGATCTCCTTTTCCTTGGCGAGCGTGTTGTGGACCCGCGCAAAAAGCTTGATGTGGCGCTCGAACACCTCGGCCAACGCCCGCGCGGCCGCCTCGCGCTTGGCGCGGTCGGCGTCGGTCAGAAGGTTCAGCGTGGCTTCGAGGTTCAGCTCCTCCGCCTCGCCCGCGACCTTGAACATGAGGCCGGCCATGGTCTCGTCGAACAGCCGGTTCCACGCCGAGGCGCCGACGACAGACTGGTCGTGGAGGAATTTTTCCAGCTCATCCGACAACTGGTAGGGGCGCATCGCGCGCATCCGGTCGAACACCGGCTTGTAGCGGGCAAGGTCCGGATTCTGCGCCAGCAGGCCCGCAAGATGCGCCTCGTCCAACCTGTTGAACTCAAGACTGAAGAACACGAGGGGCGTCGTAAATGTGGTGATCCGGTCCTGCATGTCGGCCATGAACTTGGCCCGGTCGCTGTCCATCGTGTTCTGATAGTAGCGCAAGCCCGCAAAGGACATGAGCCGCCCGGCGACGACGTCGATCTCCTCGTAGGCCCGGACGCAGGCCAGAAGGGCCGCCGCATCGAGCGTGGCGAGCTTGCCCTCATAGCCCGCAGCGAAGGCGGCGCAGGCCTTCTCGAGCCAATCCTTGTCACGTCCGACTTCAGGCGCATCCGGCGAGGCATAAAGATCGGTCAGGTCCCAATCGGGCAGATCACCGAACCCGCCGGTGGCGGCGTTGGCATCGAAGCAGGGGCGGGAAAGGGGCAGCGGCATTTTGGACCTCATGTCGGACAGGGGTGATCTAGGGTCGCGGGGCGGCGGAACACAACCCCGGCCCGCCGCCTGTGCTTCTTTTCGGCTCAGGTACCCCGGGGTGCGGGGGCTAGCCCCCGCTCGCGGCCAGCAGCGCGCGCAAGCTTTCGAGGGTGTCGATCTCGGCCACCGGTTTGTCCGGCCGCCAGCGCGCCATGCGCGGAAAGCGCAGGGCGATGCCGCTCTTATGGCGTGTGCTGGCCTGAATGCCCTCGAAGGCGATCTCGAAGACCTGGACGGGCGGCACGCGGCGGACCGGACCGAAGCGTTCCAGCGTGTTCTTCTTCACCCAGTCGGTGATCCGGCGGAACTCGGCATCGGTGAGCCCGGAATAGGCCTTGGTGAAAGGCACAAGGTCGTCCCCGTCGCGCACGGCAAAGGTGAAGTCGGTGTAAAGCGTCGCCCGCCGCCCCGATCCTGCCTGAGCGTAAAGCATCACCGCATCCACCGTGAAGGGATCGACCTTCCACTTCCACCAGTCGCCCCGCTTGCGGCCGACATGATAGGCCGAGGTCAGGCGCTTGAGCATGAAGCCTTCGGCCCCTCGCGCCCGTGCCTCAAGGCGCGTCAGCGC
>JANPJD010000177.1:0-29040 GCA_031425325.1 Rhodobacterales bacterium
CAAGGGCGGGCGCGCAAGGCGCGCGATCCGGGGTTCTATGCCTCGCTCGAGGCGGCCTACGGCGTGCCTGCGGGGGTGCTGCTTGCGATCCACGGGATGGAGACGGGCTTTGGCGGCTTCATGGGCGACAGCGAGGTCGTCTCTGCCATTGCGACGCTCGCCTACGACTGCCGCCGGTCCGAGTTCTTCACCGGCCACCTGATCGCGGCGCTGGCGCTGGTGGATCGCGGCACGATCACGCCGCAGACGGTGGGCGCCAAGCATGGCGAGGTGGGCCACACGCAATTCCTGCCGGGCAACGTGTTGGCCTACGGCGTCGACGGGAACGGCGACGGGCGCGTCGACCTCTACAACCTGACCGACGCGATGGCCTCGACCGCGAATTTCCTGGCGCAGAAGGGCTGGCGGCGTGGTGCGGGCTATCAGGAAGGCGAGCCGAACTTCGCGGTGATCGAGGCCTGGAACGCGGCCACGGTCTATCAGCAGGCGATTGCGATCATGGGCGCGCGGATCGACGGGTGACGGGCGTGTTCTGCCGGATTTGTCCGTCGACAAATCCGGCCTCGCCTGCCTGCCTCTGGCAGGCGCCATTACTTTCGGTCCTCTGACGCTTGTTACCGCGCCGACGCCCCCGCAGGCCGACCCGCCAGCCCAACGTCCGACCAGCGCAGTTGGGTGTTGCGTGTGATCGCGCGCGTCAGCCGCTTCCCCACGACCAGATCGAAATCGTAGCCCGCGATCTCGCCCGAGCCGGGACGGCGCGCCCAGATGTCGGCCTCGGCGATCAGATGCCCCTCGGGCAGGTCGCGGTCCGCGACCACGCTCGCGCGGGCAAAGCGATAGACCGGCTCCTCGGCGGCGGTGCGGCGCTTGGGATTGTGCAGCGCGGTGTGAATCTCGCGGCTACGGTCGATCAGGAATCGCAGTTCGGCCGGGTCCATCGAGTTGATGATGTCCGGCCCCGCCCGGTAGCGCGTATCGGTATAGTGCCGCTCGAGGATCGAGGCCCCGAGTGCAACCGAGGCCAGCGCCATCTCGGGCCCGATGGAGTGGTCCGAGAAGCCGACGACGGCCTTTGGAAACGCCCGTGCAAGGTCTGTCACACCCTGAAGGCTGACGATCTCGGGCGGCGAGGGATAAAGGTTCGTGCATTCCAGCAGCGCATAGTCCACCCCTGCCGCATCAAGGATCGCCACACTCTCGCGGATCGTGTCGATGGTCTGCATGCCCGTCGACAGGACCACCGGCTTTCCGAACCGCGCGATGTGACGGATCAGCGGCAGGTTGTCAGCCTCGCCCGATCCGATCTTGAAGGCGGGCACACCGATCTCGGCCAGGAAATCGGCGGCCTTCCGGCTGAACGGGGTGGAGATATAGATCATCCCCAGGCTTTCGGTGTAATCCTTCAGCGCCACCTCGTCAGCGGCGGACAGCGCGCAGCGCGCCATCACGTCCCAGATCGAGACATAGGCATTGGGCGGGAAGATCGACTTCGCCTCGTCCGTCATTTCGTCGTCGAGGAAATGGGTCTGATGTTTGATGCACTCGCAGCCCGACAGATGGGCAAGCCGCACCATCTCGCGTGCGACATCAAGGCTGCCACCGTGGTTGATGCCGATCTCGGCGATCACGAGGGGGGGATGGGCGGGGCCAATCTGGCGGTGGGCGATCTGCATGGGCGTCTCCGGGGTCGGTGCCGCGCCATCTAGACGCCCCGCCCACCCAAGCGCAACCGGCCCGCCTCAGCGCTTCTTCAGCGCCTCGGGCTTGTGCGCGGCCCTGGCCCCGGTCTTGTCGCTTTCGACGATGTATTACGGATCATCCTTCGAGGCCTTGACCTCGTGCGACCTGATCTTCGCGGGCGTGGTCTGCTTCTTCTTGACGGTGCCCGCGACTTCGCCCTGGCTTGAAGCCCAGGCGACCTTGTCGCCTTTTTTGAAGTCCGCCATCTGGTTGCCCTTCGTCTGGATGCGGAAACGAACCTCGGGGCGAGGGTCGCGGTTCCCGCCGCGCGACCGATGCAGCGCCCTTATGCGATCCGTCACGCGATTGCATTGGCCCCCGCCCGCACGACGCGCTAAGCCCACCTCCGACCAAAGGCGAGATCCAATGACCGACCTGCCCACCGACCTGCCCGCAGCGCAGCCCGAAGACAGCCTGCGCGGCTTCGGCTTTGCGCTGACAGCCTATCTCATGTGGGGGTTCCTGCCACTTTACATGAAGGCGATGGCGCATATCCCGCCCGCCGAGATCATCGCGCATCGCGTGCTCTGGTCGATCCCGGTCGCGGGTGCAGTGCTGCTGACGCTGGGTCGGATGACCGAGGTCCGGGCCGCGCTACGCTCGCCCCGGATGCTGGCGATGGGGGCCGCGACGGCGACGCTGATCTCGGTCAACTGGGGCATCTATGTCTGGGCGATCAACTCGGGACACGCGCTCGACGCGGCGCTTGGATACTACATCAACCCGCTCTTCAGCGTGTTCCTCGGTGCGGTCCTGCTGGGCGAGCGGCTGGACCGGGCGCAGCTGGCGGCGATCGGGCTTGCCGCGCTGGCCGTGCTGGTCCTGACGGTCGATGCGGGCCGTGTGCCCTTCGCCGCCCTCGGGCTGACGGTGACATGGGGCATCTACGCCTATCTCAAGAAATCGCTGCCGGTCGGCCCGAACGAGGGCTTCCTGATCGAGGTGCTGCTGCTTCTGGTGCCCGCGCTCGGCTATCTCGGCTGGCTGACCGCGCAAGGCACGGGCCATTTCGCCGTGGGCTCTGCACGCGATACGGCGCTGCTCTTGGGCTGCGGCTTGGTCACGGCCCTGCCGCTGATGGTCTATGCGAACGGCGCGAAGCTGCTGCGGCTGTCGACCATTGCGATGATGCAGTACATCGCGCCGACGATGATCTTCCTCACAGCGGTTTTCCTCTTCGACGAGCCGTTCGGGCAGGCGCGGATGATCGCGTTTCCGATGATCTGGGCGGCGCTGGTGATCTACACCGGCGCGATGATCCGGCAGGCGCGGGCCTGAGCGTCGGGCGACGGCCCCGGTCCTGCGCGTAAGCGGGGGGTTTCACACCCCCCGCACCCCCGGGGGGTATTTCCGCCGAAGCGAAGCAGGGCCGAGGTGCTCTAGCGAGGCTGGCTGACCTTGCCGCCACCCACGAGGCCCGCCACGCCCGTGGTCGAGGGGCAGGACGTGGGCAGGCCGCGCGCCACCCGCACGGCGAGAAAGGCGAAGGCCTGCGCTTCGAGCATGTCGCCGTCGAGGCCCGCGGCTTCGACCGGCTGAACCTCGGCCCGGACATGGGCGGCGAGAAGGTCCATCAGCGTCGCGTTGTGCCGCCCCCCACCGGTGACGTATAGCCGCTCGACCGGAACGGGGAAATGCTCGAACCCGCGCGCGACGGCCAGCGCCGCGGCAGCGGTCAGCGTCGCCGCCGCATCGGCATCGCCCAGCGCACCCACCGCCTGCGAGAGCGCGCGGAAGGCATCCCGGTCGAGCGATTTGGGCGGCATCCGCAAGAAGTACGGGTGGCGCAGGAAGTCGGCCAGGATGCCCGCGTCGGCCACCCCGCCCCGCGCCAGCGCGCCGCCCTCGTCGCGGTCTAGGCCGAGACGTGCGCGCACGAGATCGTCGACAGGCGCATTGGCGGGGCCGGTGTCGAAGGCCATCAAAGCACCGGGATGCTCGGGCGCCGCCTGGCGCGGATCGACCCATGTGAGGTTGCCCACCCCGCCGAGGTTCAGGAACGCAAGCGGCAGCCCGGCCCCCGCCCAGCGCGCGCAGGCGAAGTGCCAGAAAGGGGCCAGTGGCGCGCCCTGCCCGCCCAGCGCCACGTCGGCGCTGCGGAAATCCCAGACGACCGGCAGACCCAGCACCTGCGCCAGAAGCGCCCCCGACCCCGCCTGATGCGTGCCGCGGCCTTGCGGATCATGCGCCAGCGTCTGGCCGTGAAAGCCCGCGATCTCGGCCCCCGCAAAGCGCGACATCACCTCGGCATGGGCCGTCTCGACCACCTCGGCGGCGGCCTCAACCCCCGGATCGCCGGGCCAGAGACCGAGGGCCGCGCGCAAGCTCGCGCGCTCGGGGCCGGTATAGGGCCGGTATGCGGTCGGCCCGAATTCGAGGATGCGCTCGCCATCCGTCAGCACCATGGCCGCGTCCACCCCGTCGAGCGAGGTGCCCGACATCGTCCCCAGCGCCCAGACGGGACCGGTCCCCAACATGCCCTTCCCCTTCGCCCGGCGCGCCGATATGAACGGCTCGCACCATCAAGCACGGGATCGCGATGACCTACCACCCGAAATCCGAGTTCATGCACGTGATGATGACGCGCGGCTATCTCGCGGACTGTACGGATTATCAGGGGCTGGACGAGGCGCTCGTCAAGGGAGGCCTGCCCGCCTATATCGGTTACGATGCGACGGCGGCCTCGCTGCATGTGGGCCACCTGCTGAACATCATGATGCTGCGCTGGCTGCAGAAGACCGGCGGGCGGCCCATCACGCTGATGGGCGGCGGCACGACGAAGGTGGGCGATCCGTCCTTCCGCGCCGAAGAGCGCCCGCTGCTGTCACCGGCGCAGATCGACGCCAACATCGCGGGCATGAACCGCGTCTTCGCGCGCTACCTCGACTATGGAGACGGGCAGTCGGGCGCGCTCATGCTCAACAACGCGGAATGGCTCGACGGGCTCAACTACCTCGACTTCCTGCGCGACATCGGGCGGCATTTCAGCGTGAACCGGATGCTGTCCTTCGAGTCGGTGAAGTCCCGGCTCGACCGCGAGCAGTCGCTGTCGTTCCTTGAATTCAACTACATGATCCTTCAGGCCTACGATTTCCTCGAGCTTTACCGCCGCCATGGCTGCCTGTTGCAGATGGGCGGGTCGGACCAGTGGGGCAACATCGTCAACGGCATCGACCTGACACGCCGAGTGGTGGACGCGCAGATCTTCGGCCTGACCTCGCCGCTTCTGACCACCAGCGACGGGCGCAAGATGGGCAAGTCGGCAGGCGGGGCGGTGTGGCTTTCGGCCGAGATGCTGGCGCCCTATGGCTTCTGGCAGTTCTGGCGCAACACGACCGACGCCGATGTGGGGCGCTTCCTGCGGCTCTACACCGAACTGCCGGTCGAGGAATGCGACCGCCTGGGCGCGCTCGGCGGGTCCGAGATCAACGCGGCCAAAGTCACGCTTGCCAACGAGGTCACGACGCTGCTGCACGGGGCCGAGGCTGCGGCGGCGGCCGAGGCCACCGCGCGCGCGGTGTTCGAGCAAGGCGGCGTCGGGGGCGATCTGCCCACCTTCACCGTTGCCGCCGCCGAACTCGGCGACGGCATTCCGGTGGCGCAGCTTTTCGTGCGCGCGGGTCTCGCCGCCTCGGGCAAGGAGGCCAAGCGCCTGATCGCCGAGGGCGGGGCGCGGCTGAACGACGAGATCGTGCTCGACGCGGCCCGCATGATCGGCGCGGGCGACCTCGCCGAGGCGATCAAGCTGACCGCAGGCCGCAAGCGCCACGCCCTCGTGACGCTGGGCTGACGCGCAGAAAGCCGCACCTCAGCCCGTTTTTCTGTCTATAAATATCCCGGGGGGCGCGGGGGGCTGGCCCCCCGCTTCCGCCCTCGATACGGACGCTGCCGCCCTGCGCCCGGGGCATTGGCTCACGCCCGCTCCAGGCGCCCTTCGGGATCGACCAGTTTTGCCAGCGTCGGCGCCCGGTCAGACCAGCGCCAGAGAACGAGGTTGCGATCCCCGGGCCCGCTGCCCGCCGTGAAGCTCGGGGCCAGAAGTGCTGCATGGCCCGTCGCCGCGAGCGCCCGTGCGAAGGCCTGGCTTCGTGGCAGGCCGTCTTCGCCGAGGCGCTCTGCCCAGTCCTCTGCGCCAAGATCGGCCGGATCGAACCCCATCGCCTGCACCGCGCCCTCGTCGGTCGCGTCGAACACGTCCGTCATGTCCACGGCGATCGTGACAAGCAGCGTCGGCGGTAACGGCTGCCCCTCGTCGGCGCATTCGCGCAGCGCCGTCATCGGGTCGAGCGCCGTATAAAGCGCCGCCATCCCCGCCGGGTTGAATCGGTTGCCCGACGCCTTCGCCCCCTCGCCCGACAGCGGATGCAGCGTCGACGACGGATCGAGCGCCCGCCAGGCCAGCCCCTTGAAATGCATGACGTCCGCCCCCTTTGCAGGAAACGGACGTCAAACGTGCCAGCCTTGCGCTGTGTTCCGGTCGCTATTGGGCGACCGTCACCTTTGCCATGTAGTCGGGCTCGGCGACCGATCCGTTGGCCGCCGGATCGCCCTTCTTCAGCGCATCGACCACCTCCATGCCTTCGATCACCTGACCCACGACGGTGTATTGACCGTCGAGGTGGGGCGCGGGCGCAAACATGATGAAGAACTGGCTGTTGGCCGAATCGGGGTTTTGCGAGCGGGCCATTCCGACCGTGCCCCGGTCGAACGGCACGGGCGAGAACTCGGCCGGCAGGTCGGGGCGCGCCGAGGCACCGGTGCCGGCGAGCGAAAGGTCCTCGCCAAGCTTGCCATTCGCCACATCGCCGGTCTGCGCCATGAAGCCGTCGATCACGCGGTGAAAGACCACGTTGTCATAGGCCCCTTCGGTCGCCAGCGCCGCGATCTGCTCGACATGGGCGGGAGCGGTCTCGGACAGAAGGTCGATCACGATGGTGCCGCTCGTGGCCCCCGCGACCTCGATCACCAGGTTCGGACCGGGTCCGTCCACGGCCTGCGCCGAGGCGGGCTGCGAGGTGGTGGCAAGCGTCCAGCCGCCGATCAGGGCAAGCGCGAAGGCGGCAGCACCGCCTGCAAGGAAGCGACGGTCAGACATCGGCGGCCACCTTTACGCTGATCATCCGGTCGGGGTTCGCGGGCGGCTCGCCGCGGGCGATCTTGTCGACATGCTCCATACCCTCGATCACCCGGCCATAGACCGTGTACTGACCGTTCAGGAACGAGTTGTCCTTGAAGTTTATGAAGAACTGGCTGTTGGCCGAGTTCGGGTTCGACGAGCGCGCCGCCCCAATCGAGCCGCGGTCATGGGGAAGCTTCGAGAATTCGGCCGGAAGGTCGGGCAGGTTCGACCCGCCTGTGCCCGCCCGGCCCATGTTGCCGCTTTTCTCGGCATTGCCGTGCTGCACGTCGCCGGTCTGGGCCATGAACCCTTCGATCACGCGGTGAAAGACCACGTTGTCATAGGCGCCTTCGCGCGCGAGGGTCTTCATCCGCTCGCAATGCTTGGGGGCCACATCGGCCAGAAGCTCGATCACGACGCGACCGTCCTTCAGCTCGATGATGATGGTGTTCTCGGGATCCCTGATCTCGGCCATGCCGGGTGCTCCTTGGCTGTTCGCGGCGCAACCTAGTGTCGAGGCTTGCGAAGGGAAAGGCCAAAGCGCCCTTCGGCGGTGGGTCTCGGCGGGGATTGCCCCCACCCCCACGGTTGACGCGCGGGCCGCGATGGAGTGGAACGGACACGGGCGGCGGCGGTTCAGCCGCGCAAGGCGACAGGGAGCGGCGCGATGGCGTGGAAGACACTCGACGACCTGGACCTTTCGGGCAGGGTCGTGCTCGTGCGGGTCGATGTGAACGTCCCGATGGAGGGGGGTCGCGTCACGGACGCGACGCGCATCGAGAAGATCGTGCCCACCATCGCGGACATCCTGGCCAAGGGCGGCAAGCCCGTCCTGCTCGCGCATTTCGACCGGCCCAAGGGCAAGGTCGTGCCCGAGATGAGCCTGCGCCATATCCTGCCGGCGCTTCAGGCGGCGCTGGGGCATCCGGTGCGCTTCGCCGAGGACTGCATCGGCGGCCCCGCCAAGGCGGCGGTCGGCGCGATGCAGCCGGGCGAAGTCGTGCTGCTGGAAAACACCCGCTTCCATCCCGGCGAAGAGGCCAACGATCCGATGCTGGCGGCGGCGCTGGCGGCACTCGGCGATGTCTATGTGAACGACGCCTTCTCGGCGGCGCACCGGGCGCATGCCTCGACCGAAGGCATCGCGCGCCTGCTGCCCAGTGCTGCGGGCCGTCTGATGGAGGCCGAGTTGCGCGCACTCGACGCAGCCCTCGGCTCGCCGCAGCGCCCGGTGGTGGCGGTAGTGGGGGGGGCCAAGGTCTCGACCAAGCTCGACCTGCTGAGAAACCTCGTCGGGAAGGTGCAGCACCTCGTCATCGGCGGCGGCATGGCCAACACCTTCCTCGTGGCGCAGGGGCTAGAGATCGGCCGATCGCTCGCCGAGCGCGAGATGGCGCCAACCGCTCTCGAGATCGCAGGCATCGCAGCGGCAAGGGGCTGCACGATCCACCTGCCGCTTGACGTGGTCGTCGCGCGCGAGTTCAAGGCGGGGGCTGCGTCAGAGACAGTGGCGGTCGCGGCCTGCCCGCCCGATGCGATGATCCTCGACTGCGGCCCGCAGACAGTGGCCGCCCTGCGCGACTTGTTCGCCACCGCGAGGACGCTGATCTGGAACGGCCCTCTCGGCGCGTTCGAGTTGGCCCCCTTCGATGCCGGCACCGTCGCCGCCGCCCGCGCCGTGGCCGAACTGACGCGCGCCGGATCGCTGATCTCGGTCGCGGGCGGGGGCGACACGGTCGCGGCGCTGAACCAGGCGGGGGTGGCCCAGGACTTCACCTTCATCTCGACCGCCGGGGGCGCGTTTTTGGAGTGGATGGAGGGCAAGGAGTTGCCCGGCGTCGCGGCACTGGTGCGCTGAAGCGCGGGGGTTTGGGCCCCTGGAGCGCGGGCAGAAGCGGGGGCCCAGCCCCCCGCGCCCCCCGGGATACTTGAGGACAGAAAAATTGGGGAAAGCTGTTAGCGCCAACGCGGCTTGCGCGCCGCAGGCGCTAATCCTAGTCAGGTCCAAGACACATCAGGCCGACGCGAAAGGACCATCCCATGCGTGCCACCGAGACCGTCCGCAAGATCCTGAGCAACTACGAGGGTGAGACGCCCGGTGTGAAATCCAACCTCTGCCGGATGCTGATGGAGGGTAAGCTCGGCGGCACCGGCCGCATGATCATCCTTCCCGTCGATCAGGGCTTCGAGCATGGGCCCGCGCGGACCTTTGCCATCAACCCGGCCGCATACGACCCGCACTACCACTACAGCCTCGCCATCGAGGCGGGCCTCAGCGCCTATGCCGCGCCACTGGGAATGCTGGAAGCGGGGGCCGACACTTTCGCCGGGCAGATTCCCACGATCCTCAAGGTCAACTCCGCCAACTCGCTGATGAGCGAGACGGCGGGCAAGAACCAGGCGATCACGGGCTCGGTCGCCGACGCGCTGCGGCTTGGCTGTGCAGCCATCGGCTTCACCATCTATCCCGGCTCGGACGCGGCGCTCGGAATGTACGAGGAGATCGCCCAGATGCGCGCCGAAGCTGCCTCGGTCGGCATCGCGACTGTCATCTGGTCCTATCCGCGCGGCGAGGCGGTGACCAAGGACGGCGAGACGGCAATCGACGTCTGCGCCTACGGCGCGCAGATCGCGGCCCTTCTGGGGGCGCATATCATCAAGATCAAGCTGTCGACCGACCACCTGATGCTGCCCGAGGCGAAAAAGGTCTACGAGGCGCAGGGCATCGACGTGTCTACCCAGGCCGCGCGCGTGCGCCACTGCGTGCAGTCGAGCTTTGACGGACGCCGGATCGTCGTCTTCTCGGGCGGGGCGTCGAAGGGCGAGGATGCGGTCTACGAGGACGCCCGCGCGATCCGCGACGGCGGCGGGCATGGCAGCATCATCGGGCGCAACAGCTTCCAGCGCAGCCGGACCGAGGCGCTTGCGATGCTGGCCAAGCTGACCGACATCTATCTCGGCAAGGCGTGATCGTTTTGCATCCGGCGGAAACTGTCTGATTTCGGCCGAAAAACCGGGCGGGGGGGATTCACAAGCCCCCTCGCCTGTGACAGACTTATTCAGTCCGTCCCCACTCAACGAGGGGCGGCGCGAGGCACAAGATGAGCAAACCCAGACCCGCTGTCGGCGCGGCCCTGTTCTTCGTGGCAACCTTCTGCCTGGGCTGCTACTTCACATTCGCTGCCGTCCAGGGCGACTACGGCGTGTTCCGCCGGGTCCAGATCGACGCCGAGGCCGAGGCGCTGACGGCAGAGCGGGACGCGCTTGCGGCCGAACTCGCCCTGCTTCGCAACAAGACGCTGCGGCTGTCGGACGACTATCTCGACCTCGACCTGCTCGACGAACAGGCCCGGGACGTGCTGGGCCTTGTGCGGACCGACGAGATCGTCATCCGCTGAGCCCTCACGCAGGGCCTTTGCCTTGCATCCTGTTTCGGCTACGATACAGATAGTTTAAGGCTGAACTATCGGCGTCGCCTGCAAAGGATGCGTGTCATGGCACTCAGGAAAGCCCCGGAAAACCCCAACCTCTCGAAGGACGAGTTGCTGCATTTCTACCGCGAGATGCTGCTGATCCGGCGATTCGAGGAAAAGGCAGGCCAGCTTTACGGAATGGGCCTGATCGGCGGCTTCTGCCACCTCTACATCGGCCAGGAAGCGGTCGTCGTGGGCCTCGAGGCGGCGGCGAAAGAGGGCGACAAGCGCATCACGAGCTACCGCGACCACGGCCACATGCTCGCCTGCGGGATGGACCCCAAAGGCGTCATGGCCGAGTTGACGGGCCGCGAGGGCGGCTATTCGCGCGGCAAGGGCGGCTCGATGCACATGTTCTCGAAAGAGAAACATTTCTACGGTGGCCACGGGATCGTTGCGGCGCAGGTGCCGATCGGCGCAGGCCTCGCCTTTTCCGACAAGTATCGCGGCAACGACAATGTGACCTTCGCCTACTTCGGCGACGGGGCTGCGAACCAGGGTCAGGTCTACGAGGCCTACAACATGGCCGAGCTCTGGAACCTGCCGGTGATCTTCGTGATCGAGAACAACCAGTACGCGATGGGCACAAGCGTCAAGCGCTCCACCCACAGCAAGACCCTGTGGGAGCGCGGGGCCGCCTACGGCATCAAGGGCGAGGCGGTTGACGGCATGGACGTACTGGCGGTCAAGGCCGCTGCGGACAAGGCCGTCGCGGTGTGCCGCGCGGGCCAAGGGCCGTACATTCTGGAAATGATGACCTACCGCTATCGCGGCCACTCGATGTCCGACCCCGCGAAGTACCGCACCCGCGAGGAGGTGCAGAAGATGCGCGACGAGAAGGACGCGATCGAGCATGTCCGCGAGCTTTTGCTGAGCGCGGGTCTTGCCACCGACGACGACCTCAAGGCCATCGACCGCGACATCAAGGCCGTGGTCAACGAAAGCGCCGAGTTCGCCAAGACCAGCCCCGAGCCGGACCTCTCCGAGCTCTGGACCGACATCTACGCCTGAGGGAGACGACGATGGCAACCCAAGTCCTGATGCCCGCCCTCTCTCCGACGATGGAGGAAGGCACGCTCGCGAAATGGCTCGTGAAGGAGGGGGATACGGTCAAGTCCGGCCAGATCCTCGCCGAGATCGAGACCGACAAGGCCACGATGGAATTCGAGGCCGTCGACGAGGGCGTGATCGGCAAGTTGCTGGTGGCCGAAGGCACCGCAGGCGTAAAGGTCAACACCCCCATCGCCGAAATGGAGGGCGATGGCGAGGTTGCCGCCGCAGCCCCGGCGAAGGATGCGACCTCGTCGAGCAGCGCCCCGACTGGTGGGGAAAAGCCAGCGTCCCCCGCCGAGGCCAAGTCCGCAGCAACCCCTTCCCCGGTCCCCGCCGCCGCCAAGAGCGCGACCGCTCCGGCCCCCGACTGGCCCGAGGGCACGCCCACCAAGACCATGACCGTGCGAGAAGCCTTGCGCGAGGCTATGGCCGAAGAGATGCGGGCCGATCCTGACGTCTTCCTGATGGGCGAGGAGGTCGGCGAATACCAGGGCGCCTACAAGATCAGCCAGGGCCTTCTGGAAGAGTTTGGCGCCAAGCGCGTGATCGACACGCCGATCACCGAGCATGGCTTTGCAGGCCTCGCCGTTGGGGCTGCCTTTGGCGGGCTGAAGCCGATCCTCGAGTTCATGACCTTCAACTTCTCGCTTCAGGCCATCGACCACATCATCAACTCGGCGGCCAAGACCCTTTACATGTCGGGCGGCCAGATGGGCTGCCCCATCGTGTTCCGCGGCCCGAACGGTGCGGCCGCCCGCGTCGGCGCCCAGCACAGCCAGGATTTCGCCGCGTGGTATGCGATGGTTCCGGGCCTCAAGGTCGCAATGCCCTACTCGGCCGCCGATGCGAAGGGCCTGCTGAAAACCGCGATCCGCGACCCGAACCCGGTGATCTTCCTGGAAAACGAGATCCTCTACGGCCGCTCTTTCGAGGTTCCGGTGCTCGATGACCTGACAATCCCATTCGGCAAGGCCCGCATCTGGCGCGAGGGCACCGACGTCACGATCGTCAGCTTCGGCATCGGCATGACCTATGCCCTTGAGGCCGCCGAGAAACTCGCCGCCGACGGGATCAGCGCGGAGGTCATCGACCTGCGGACCCTGCGCCCGATCGACTACGACACGGTGCTTGCCAGCGTGCAAAAGACCAACCGCTGCGTCACGGTCGAGGAAGGCTGGCCGGTCGGAGCCATCGGCAACCACCTGGCCGCCACCATCATGACCCGCGCCTTCGACCACCTCGACGCGCCGGTGCTGAACTGCACCGGCAAGGACGTGCCGATGCCCTACGCCGCCAACCTCGAGAAACTGGCCCTCGTGACCACCGCCGAGGTGATCGAGGCCGTCAAGTCCGTCTGCTACCGCTGAAGGGGAAGCGTCATGGCCACCGAAATCCTGATGCCCGCCCTGTCGCCCACGATGGAGGAGGGCACCCTCGCGAAATGGCTCGTGCAGGAGGGGGATGTCGTCAAGTCCGGGCAGATCCTCGCCGAGATCGAGACCGACAAGGCGACGATGGAGTTCGAGGCCGTCGACGAAGGCGTGATCGGCAAACTTCTCGTCCCCGATGGCACCGCAGGCGTGAAGGTCAACACCCCCATCGCCGTCCTGCTTGAGGAAGGCGAGACAGCGGGCGACGCCGCCTCGACAAAGATGGCGGCCGCCGCGACCGCCGTCCCGGCTCCCGTCGCCGCCGCTGCGCCCACGAACGCTCCTGCCGCAGCCCCGGCGACTGCCGGAGCCTCGTCCCCCATGTCCACCGCAGCACCCGCAGCCCCGGCCTCCTCCGGCGCCCGCGTCTTCGCGACTCCCCTTGCACGGCGCATCGCCGCCGAGCGTGGCCTCGACCTCGCCGCGATTACCGGCAGCGGCCCGAACGGCCGCATCGTGAAATCCGACGTCGAGAACGCCCAGCCGCCAAAAGCCGCCCCGGCGCAGCCCGCAGCCCCGCAGCCTGCCGCAGCCCCGACGCAGGCCGGGGCCTCGACGCCCGTCAGTTCCGGCATGTCGGCCGAGACGGTCGCCAAGCTCTACACCGACCGGACCTACGAGACTGTCACCCTCGACGGGATGCGAAAGACCATCGCCGCCCGCCTGACCGAGGCCAAGCAGACCATCCCGCATTTCTACCTGCGCCGCTCGGTCAACCTCGACCCGCTGCTGACTTTCCGCGAGACGCTGAACAAACAGCTTGAGGCGCGCGGCGTGAAGCTGTCGGTAAACGACTTCATCATCAAGGCCTGCGCCCTCGCCCTCCAGCAGGTGCCAGATGCCAACGCCGTCTGGGCAGGCGACCGGATCTTCCGCATGAAGGCGTCGGATGTGGCCGTCGCGGTCGCGGTCGAGGGCGGCCTTTTCACCCCCGTCCTACGCGATGCCGAGCACAAGTCCCTCTCGGCCCTTTCCGCCGAGATGAAGGACCTCGCCGCCCGCGCCAAGACCCGCAAGCTCGCCCCCCAGGAATACCTCGGCGGCAGCTTCGCAATCTCGAATCTCGGCATGTTCGGCATCGAGAACTTCGACGCCGTGATCAACCCGCCGCACGGCTCCATCCTCGCCGTCGGCGCAGGGATCAAAAAGCCGGTCGTCGCCGGTGACGGCAGCGTCACGACGGCCACCATCATGTCAATGACGCTCTCGGTCGATCACCGCGTGATAGACGGCGCACTGGGGGCCGAGTTCCTCAAGGCGATCAGCGAGAACCTCGAGAACCCGATGGCGATGCTGGCCTGATGCAACGGGGCGGACCCCGGCCCGCCCCAGTTCACTAGACCAAACGGCGGCTCGCACGCCCGGTCCGGTCAGCGGCGAGGTTGCCCTGCGGCCCCCGGCCCCTCGGTCACCCGGCCATGACCTTCTGTCGACGCGTTGTTGCGCTCTGATTTGCGGTTGGAGACAACAAGGCCATAGGCCGCGATGGCAAAGAGGATGCCGAACACGATGAATGCGAGGGTTATGTTGCTGAACACGGCAGGACCTTTCCTTCAGGAATGATCCCGGCCAACGACGCCTTCCCGCCGAATGTTCCCAAGCGGAACTGTCGCCCCGTTGATCCCGAAGCGGCGACCTTTCGAACGGCGGATCGAAACGGGCCGCCTCACTCTGGCAGCGAGTCGATCACCAATTGATCCATCGACACTGACGGCTGCGCGCAGCCCGCCTCGCCCACCACCCGCGCGGGCACACCGGCGACGGTCTTGCAGGGCGGCACGTCTGTCAGCACGACCGAACCTGCGGCGATCCGGCTGCAATGCCCGATGGTGATGTTGCCCAGCACCTTCGCCCCGGCCCCGATCAGCACGCCGTCGCCGATCTTCGGATGGCGGTCGCCATCTTCCTTGCCGGTGCCGCCCAGCGTGACCGAATGCAGCATAGACACGTTGTCGCCCACCACGGCCGTCTCGCCGATCACGATGGAATGGGCGTGGTCGATCATGATCCCCCGCCCGACCCGCGCCGCCGGATGGATGTCCACGCCGAACACCTCCGACGTCCGCATCTGCACGAAATAGGCAAGGTCAATCCGGCCCCGCTGCCACAGCCAGTGACCGACGCGGTAGGCCTGAATCGCCTGGTAGCCCTTGAAGAACAGGATCGGCTGCAAAAAGCGATGGCAGGCCGGATCGCGGTCAAAGACCGCCACAAGGTCCGCCCGCGCCGCCTGCCCAAGGTCGGGTTCGGTCGCATAGGCCTCGTCCGCGATCTCGCGCAGGATCTGCTCGCTCATCTCGCCCGAGGCGAGCTTCATCGAAAAGCGGTAGGCCAGCGCCCGCTCCATCGTGGCGTGGTGCAACAGCCCCGAATGGATCAGCCCGCCCAGCAGCGGCTCGGCCCGGATCGCCTCGACGGCCTCTTCGCAGATACGGCTCCAGACCGGATCGAACCCTGCGATCTTCGCGCGCGTCTCGGCCATGATCCTCGCTCCATTGCCGCCCAAGCCGGTAATATAGTCCGTCCGGCCAGCCGAGACAAAGGAAAGCTTGTGCGCGACCAACGCGTCCAGCACCGCGCGCAGCGCCATCAGGAACAGCCCGTCCGACAGGAAGGCCTCTGCCGCCTTCGGCCTCGCGCCGACCGCCGCCATCAGGCTGCCGTCGCCCCAGCGCGGATGCGCCCGTCCCGTCCGCTTGCGGTGCAGGTCCGCCGCATGGGCCTCGGCCAGCATCTGCGCCACAGTCGCAGACCAGGCCTCGGGCGGCTCTGCCCGCAGAACCCGCGCGACGGCGATCACGTCGCCGATCAGGACGGCCCGCACCTCACACCACGACCCGTGCGAAAGGCCCCGGCCCGAACCGGTCCGAGACCTGTGCCACCTCAAGGTCAAAGCCAGCACCCGTTCCGTCCGCCGCGCGCTGCGCCGCCGGATAGACCCAGGCGGAAGACGCCACCGTCGCCTCGCGCACCACCGCCCCGCCCAAACGCACCCGCACCAGATAGGCCTCGCGGTCCTCGCCCAGCGGCACGTCCTGCCCAAGCCAGCCATCGCCGTCGATCCGCGTCCGCCGGACCCAGGTCGCGGTGATGGTGCCACCCGGCCCCTCCGCCGCGCGCAAATGCACCGGGCGATAGGGCCGCAAGCCGATGCCGTCGAAAGCCGCGACACGCGCGACGACCGCCGGATCGTCCAGCGGCACCTGCGAAGCGGCGATCCGGTAGTAGCGATCCAGTCCCCGCGCAGCCAGCGCAAGCTCGATCTGCTCTGGCGCGCCGTCCATCAGCACGACCAGGCTGCCCACCGGCCACAGCGGCGGCATGTCGGCCTCGCTGCCCGCCTGCCCTCGCAGCAGCCCGCCCAACTCCCAAACCTCCGGCTCGACCAGAACGGCGGTCGTGAACTGCACCACCTCCCAGCCCGCCGGGCCACCCGCCCCGATGACCGCGACATTGGCCCCGTTCAGCACCGACGCCCTTCCCGCCGAGGCGAGCGCCCCGCTGCCGAAGCGCACCCGCACCCCCGGACCCCGGTCGAACAACCCCGCGCGCGCTGCGGTCAGTTCGCTCTCGGTCACACCCACCGTCGCGGGCTGCCCGATCAGCCGGTTCAGCCCATAGCCCTCGTCCGAGGCCGAGGACCACACCGCAACCGGCCCCGGCCAGGGATCGGCCGCCACCGCCACATGCGGCGCGTGCGGCACCTCGGTGCCGTCGAGCAGCGGCAAATCGAGGAACAGCGGGAACACCGGCAAGACGGGGCGGACCACCTCGCCAGCAGGGCGGTCATCCGCCGCATCGCTTGGCGCATAGCTTGCAGGCTCCACCCGGACCGCGTCGATCTGCTGGAACGCCCCCTGCTCCATCCGGTCGATCCGGTAGCGCGCGCCGTCCAGCGCCACCACGTCCCCGACCCCGATCCCCAGGGCCGAGCGCGGCAGCGCCCAGCGCGCCGTGTCACGCGCGACGCGCGCCTCCGATAGCCATCGCTCGGCGATCCCCCGCCCCTCGGCCAGCGTCAGGCACAGCGCAAGGTCGGTCTGCGACACCACCTCGCTCGCCTCGTCGGGAAAGATCGCCTCGGCCTGCCGCACCTCGAAGGCACCCTCGGCCTCGACGAAACCGATCCGCACCCGTCCGGCCATCTCGGCCTCGGCCGCGCGGGCCGTCTCGACGGCCCCGCCGATCTCGTCGCTGACCGCAAGACCCGCAGGGTCAAGCTCGGCCGCCACCGCTGCCCCCCGCTGGCGAAAGCGCAGCACGCCGTCCCGCTCCAGCGCATCGAAGCCGTAAGCGAGCATCAACGGCTGCAGCGCCGCGCGTGCCGTGTCGACCTCGCCCAGCATGTAGCCGCGCACCGCGCCGTAAAGGCGGTCGACATCCAGCGCGGTCATGCCCGCCCGCTCGCAGACATCGGCGACGACGAACGCCAGCGGCACGTTCGTCGCCCGCCCGTTCAGCCAGTGGCCGCGCGCATAGTTGGCCCCGTCGCTCCACACCTGCAACGCATTGGGAAACGCAGGCCAGGGCCGCGCATCCCAGGCCCAGACATGCGCGCGCGCCATGTCGACCATTCGCGCGCCATAGACCGGGGATACCGGATTCTGCGCGGGATCGGTCCAGAACTCGCGCATCGCCCGCAGGTGCTGCATCTGGATCACGTCGTCGCGCCGCCCGTTTGAAAACAGCGGCACGGCGGATTCCGAAGACTTGGGATCGACGAACTTGTTGGGCTGGTTCGTGCCCTTGTCGATCGCGGGACATCCGTACTCGGTGAACACCACCGGCTTCGATTGCGGAACCCACCCGGTCGGTGTCGCCCGGCGCACGCCGCCGATCCGGTCGTGATGGGCAAGCCCCCACCAGCTTCGGATGTCCTTGTAGCGGAAGACCCAAGGTTCGTCGAAAGCGCCGTCCGTGATCGGTAGCCGCCGCTGCGCCGCCAGCCCCTCCGGCCCGTCATAGTACCAGTCGAACCCCTCGCCGCCCGCGATGTTGGCCTTCAGGTAACCAAGGTCATAGACCGACCCCCAGGCGGCATCGGCATGATCCTCGCCGTCCCGCCAGTCCGACAGCGGCATGTAATTGTCGATGCCCACGAAATCGACATCCGGGTCCGACCACAGCGGATCAAGGTGGAAGCGCACGTCGCCATCCGCGTGATAGCCGGAATACTCCGACCAGTCGGCGGCGTAGCTGATCTTCGTCCCGGCCCCCAGGATGCCGCGAACATCGCGCACAAGCCGCACCAGCTCGGCCACCGCCGGAAAAGTATCGCCAGCGCCCCGGATCTGCGTGATCCCGCGCAACTCCGATCCCACGCAGAACGCATCCACCCCGCCCGCTGCGGCGCAAAGATGCGCGTAGTGCAGGATGAACCGCCTGTAGCCCCAGTCGCCCGCAGGCCCCGAATAGGTAAGCGCCTCGCCGAACCGGCCAAAGTGGCCGACCTGCGCGCTTCCGAAGAACGCCGCCACCTCGGCCGCGGCCGCCGCCGTGCGGTCGCTCGTCCCAGCCCGTCCGGGTGCCAGAGCCGTCGTGATCCGCCCCCGCCAGGGCAAAGCAGGCTGGCCCGCAGCGCCCGTGTAGGGGTTGGGCAAGGTGTTTCCCGCCAGCTGGTCCATCAGCACGAAGGGATAGAACATCGCCTCCTGACCGCCTGCCCGGATCGCGCGGATCGCCTCGATCACCGAGCCGTCGGCCGGCGTCCCGCCATAGCCCGGACGTCCGTCGATGCGGATCACCTGCTCGGCCGCACTCCGCCCGATGCCGCCCGCGCGCCAGGCCATGCCGGACCCGTCCAGCGCCGTCTGCTCGACCTTGGGCTTCACCTGGCACTGGCCGGCGCGCAGGTCGTCCCCGAACCACGACACGATGACCGAAACCGAGCCGCATTTCGGCAACTCGGCCCGCAACTGCTCGAGCGAGGTCGCAAGGTCGGTCCGGCCCGATGTCGTGTTGACGTTGGCGCTGCGGGTGCGGCCCCGGCCTTCGTCGTAATGCACGGGCCGCGTCGCCAGCGCATATTCCCCCGTGCCCGGCATCAGGGCGACCGCACGCACTGCGTCGACAAGGTCCGTTCCCGCCAGCGTCCCTTGCGCGCCGCGCACCACCTCGAACGAGAACTGCGGCACACGGTTGCCAAAGGCCGCCAGTTGCAGATCCTCGAACACCACATAGGCAGTGCCGCGATAGGCAGGTGCCGCCCCCGCCCCCTCGACGGCCTCGATCTTCGGATCGGGCAACTGATCGTCAGATCCCGAATAGACGCGCAGGTTCACCCGGTCCCGGCGCAATTCGATCCCGTCCGCCCAGATCCGCCCGACCGACCGGATCTCGCCCTCGCAAAGGGCGACCGCAAGGCTTACCGAATAGGAATAGCTCTCGACCGTCGGCTGCCGCGGCGCGCCCTTGCCGCCACCCCGATCCCCACCCGAGCGCGTCAACGTCTCACGAAAGCGCGTCGCCCAGATCACCTGGCCCGCAACCCGCATCCTTCCCCATAGCTCGCCGACCGCAGCCCCCTCGCTCGCCCCCATGACGCGAAAGCGCTCGACCCGGCCCACCTGCACGACTTCCGACCCTGCGCCCATCAACCGCTGGTCGATCACCCGCCCCAGCGTGGCTCCGACCGCCCGGCCGATGACCGCGCCCGACAGGCCAAGGATGGTGCCGCCAAAGCCCGCTCCCACGGCAGCCCCGACAGCCGACAGAATGATGGTCGCCATCAAACAGGCCCTCCCGGAAAGGCGAAACGCCCGATGATGCGCCGCCGCCACGGCGCGGTTAGGTGGCTTTCGACGACTGCGTGGCCGGAATAGGCATGGATGAACGTGGCCAGCGCACCGACCTCGCCCGCGATCCCAAGGTGCTTTGCGATGCCCCCGTCCCGCATGCGGAACAACAACACGTCGCCCGGCGCCTCGCAGCCCAGGGGCTTCGCAACCAGCCAGCGCAGCGCCGCCCGCTCCAGCACCTCGAGCCCGCCGGGTTCGGCCCAGTCGGGCGTATAGGCGGGCACCGTCTCAGGCTCGGCCCCCAGAACCTCACGCCACACCCCGCGCAGCAGGCCAAGGCAATCCGTGCCCGCCCCGCGCACCGAGGCTTGATGGACATAGGGCGTCCCGATCCAGCCCCGCGCCTGCCCGACGATCCTGTCGCTCACCGCAGCCGCCCCCCGTCATTCGATCCGCCTGACACCGGATAGGACGTCAGCCAATCCTCACCCGGCACATGCGGAAAGCCCCGGAAATTGAAGTAGTTGTTGAACTTCGCCCGGCAGGTCTGGGCGCGCTTGTCGCAACCCGGCTCAAGCCGGACCAGATCGCCGGGCGCCAGCCCCGCGACCTCCTGCCACAACTCGACCGTGCGTCCGGCGCCCTCGACACGGTCGTTCTTGATCAGCCCGACGAGGCCCTTTGCCACTCCCGACAGGATCACAAGCCGCCCCTTTTCGAACCAGCGATCCGCGTACCCCGACACCGCGTCCCAGCGCAGCAAGCGCCGTCCCTGCACCGTCTCGACCGCGCGCTGCATCGAGAATCCGGGCCGAGACAGATCAAACCGACAGGCCGCATCACCAAGGATCGCGGCGCAGCTTCGCTGATAGGCTCGCCTGCGCGGCTGGTTCAGCGCCTCGGTCAGCCCGCGCAACTCCGCCCGAAAGACCCCGCCCGACCGCACGATCTCGCCCAGATGGCCGCGAAACTGCATCATCCGCTGACCGACATCGGCCCAGTTGAGCAGCCAGGCGCGAACCTCCGCCCCGTCATAGCGACCGGCCAGAAGGTCCGCCTCGGTGACCGCCGCCGCACTCAGGGCGCCCACCGCCTCGGCGTTGTCGACCGCAAGCCCCGTCGTCTGCTGCAAGGTCTGCGCGCTCATCCCGGTCTCGGCGCGAAACACCATGCCGTCGAAGGCCAGATCGCGGTCGTGGTCGGTGAACCCCAGCACCACGCCATCGCTCCGCGTCACCGCCCAGGCCCGGCACACGGTCGTCGATCCGGTCGCCAGATGCTCCAGCAGCCCGGTCACGAGCGCACCTCGATCACCGGCACGGTGGGCACATCGCCCGCCTGAAAGCTTGCGACCGAGCACTGGATCAAGTCCGAGTCGAAGCGGACGGGCACGTCGAACTCGAACCCCGCCGTCACCGGGACCCCCACATCGGGCGCATCGGCGAAGGTGACGATCCCCGTCGCGGGATCGACCTCCCAGTCGAGCCCCTCGACCTTCGGATCGCCCGCCACAGCGACGCGCACCGTTCCCAGCACCGGCTTCGTGACCGTCCGCACATAGCGCTGCCCGCCCGAGGCATAGGTCTTTCGCAGCACGAACTCGGTCCGCTCGCCGTCGCCCGTGCCGATCACCTGGTCCTCGCCCGACACCTCGCGCGAGGATGGACAGGACTTGTAGTCGGCCCAGTCCTTCCAGCGAAACCCGTTCAGCTGGCCGCGTCGCGCCTCGAAAAAGGCGATCAGGACCTCGACATCGTCCAACGACCGCAGGCCGACGCCCGCGTCATAGCGGCGGCGCGAGTGTTCCCAGGGCGTGTTGCGCTCCTCGAAGCCGTTCGTCAGCGTAACGATCTCGGTGCGCCGCTCGGGGCCGCCGACCGATCCGAAGCTCAGGTTCGCCGGAAAGCGTATCTCGTGAAAGGCCATGTCTCACCTGTTCCTCTGCCCGCGCGACAGTGCGCGACCTGCCTGGGCTGCGATCTGGCTCTGGCTGCGCTGAAAGCCCTGCACGTCGGGGGTCGAGATGTTCATCACCACCGTGACCGGCCGCCCGCCGCCCGCCGCCTGCACGCCCAGCCGCCCGTCGGGGCCGCGCGCCAGCGGCATGATCGCCTCGGGCCCCGCCTCGCCCATCAGGCCGCGTCCGTTCCGCATCGGGAACATCGTGGGTGACGACACGACACCGCCCCGCGCAAAGGGCATTACCTGCCCCTGGCTGAACGCGCCGCCCTTGGCAAAGGGCAGAAATGCGCTCATCGCGCCCTGCAATCCGTTGGAAAGCAGGCCCCCCAACGCGTCGCTGACCGGACGCGTAGCGACCTTGTAGACCGTGTCCACGATCCGCTTGCCGACATCGCCAAGCGCGTCCGACAGCTTGGCACCGTCCAGCACCAGCCCGTCGAACGACCGCCGCAAGCCCCCGCTGATGCCGCTCGAAAGCGTATTCACCTCGCGCCCCGTGTAGACCAGGCTTTCCCGCATCCGCGCGAGTTCCCCGTCGAACGCAGCCACCATCCCCGCGGTGCCACCCAACGTGGCCTCCAGCGCCGCGACCTGGTCTTCCAGACTGTCAAACTCCGCCATCCGCCCCACCCCTGTCCGGAAAGGCGCGCGCCAGTTCGTCCAGCCGCACCCGCGTCAGCGGAGGCGACATCGCCTCCGCTCCGATCATCATCCGCAACTCCACCGGCGTCAGCCGCCAGAAGACCTCGGGCGTCAGCCCAAGCCCGTGCAGCCCGACCCTCATCAGACCCTGCCAATCAATCGTCGAGGCGTTCATCGCAGGCCGCTACCGCTCGCCCGGCAGCGCGAAGGCCCGCGCGAGCAGTTCGGCCGCGACGCGCGCCGCCTCGACCGGCCCGCCGCCGATCTCGACCGTCCGCAGATCGGCGGCCGTGCCCTGCCAGCCGCCGCCGCGCAGACCCGCGACGAGCAGCGCCAGCACGTCGCGCGCCGCGATCCGCCCACCCTCGAACCGCTCGACCAGCTCGACCAGCGTGCCGACCTCAAGCACCGCCTCGAGCTCGGCCAGCGCCCCGAGCGTCAGCTTGCAGACCCGCCGCTCGCCATCCAGCGTCACCGCCACCTCGCCCGTCCAGGGGTTCGCCATCAAAGCGCCGTGAACGCGAGGACGCCCGCCGACGCCATCGTCAGCTCATAGGTCGCCTCGCCATTGTAGCTGCCCGCATATTCGACTGCAGTGATCTGGAACGGACCCTCGATCACACCGAAGCCCGGCACGATCACCTGAAAGCGCGGCACCTCGCCGTCGAAGAAGATCTGCCGCGCCCGCTCGTCGGTCCCCGCATCCTTGAAGATGCCCGAACCCGAGATCGCAGCCGACCTCACGCCCGCCCCGGCCAGCAACTCGCGCCAGCCGCCCTGGCTTTCCAGGCTCGTTACGTCCACCGTCTCGGCGTTGAAGCTGATCCGCGTGGCCCTCAGCCCCGCGACGGTCTCGAACAGCCCCGCCCCGTTCATGTCCAGTTTGACCAGCAGGTCCTTGCCGTTCTGTGCACCCATCTCGGGTCCCTCCATTCTATCTTCTGTCTGGAAATATCCCACGGGGGCGCGGGGGGTGCGAAACCCCCCGCTCTTCGGCTCGGGGTGCGGGGGGTGTGAAACCCACGCGCCCCCTCCGCTCAGGCCTCGACCCGAGCCCGGAAGGTCAGGTCGATGCGCCGCACCCGGCCCTCGTCAAGCCGTCGCGCCACCGCGCGAGTAAAGCCAAGGCCCACCAGCCGTCCCCGGGCCAGCACCATGGCGGCATCGACAAGCCCGTCCGACACCGCAGCCGCCAGCGCCTTGGCGGCCTGAAATCCAGCCGCGTCGCTCACGATGCTGACGACAAAGCGGTGTTCCGCCCCGCCGCCGCTTGCGTCCGAGCGGTCGCGCACATCCTCGGCCCCGATTAGCACGAAGGTGCCAAGCGTCTCGCCGCGCGGCAGGGCATCAACCACCGGCACGCCCGCCAGCGCGGGCAGCGCCGTCAGATGCGCGAAAAGCGCCGCTTGGAACGCGCTTGCCATGCCATAGCTCATGCCGGTCCCTCCTCGCGGGCAAAGCAGGTCAGGAAGCGCCCGCGCGGATCGCGCTCGGCCACCGCGATGATGCGGAACAGCCGCCTGCCCAGCCGAAAGCGTTGGTCTGCGACGGGCCGCCTTTCGCTGCCGGGCGGGGCGGCCCGGACGGTGATGCGGTAGGGCACCTGCGACAGCGTAACTTCCTCGCCCGGCACCTCGCGCCCGATGCCCGCCACGACCTCGGCCCACATCGCGCCCAGCGCCACCCAGCTTTCGCTGAACCCGCCTGCGCCGTCCGGCACGGACCGCCGCTCCTCCAGCGACACCTCCCGCGACAGCACGATCATGCCCCGCCCCCCAGCACGCGCACCGTGCGCCAGCGCTCGATCAGCCCCGTCACCCCAAAGGGCAGCGCCGCCGTCCGCAAACCCGTCTCGCCGCGCTGCTCGTAGTAGTCGGCCGCCAGCAGCAGAACCGCCTGGCGAAGATCGGGCGGCACGTCCGCCCACCCCGCCCCGAAGCCAGCGGTGAACACCACCTCGATCCGCCCGCCCGTCGGCACCGACGGCAACGCCGTCCCCCGCGCCACGAGGCGTGAGCGATGCACATCCGTGATCAACCGGTAGACCTCGGGCGGCACAAGGCTCGCCGCCCCCGCCGCATCGTGGATCACGACCGACCCGATGGCGCGCACCGGCCCCACCGGCAGCGGTTGCGTGACGCCATCGCGCCAGTCCTCGAGCGTCCAGCGAAAGACGCGCTGCGGCAAGACCTTGCCGATCCGCGCCTCGATCGCCGCAAGGGCCGCGCGCAGGTAGGCCTCGACAAGATCGTCCTGCAATCCGTCATCGGCAAAGCCCGTGCCCAGCCGCAGGTGATCCCGCAACGACTGGACCGGCAGCACCGATGCGGCGACAGGCATTTCCTCGGTCAGCATCATGAATATCCCCAAGGCCCCCAAGCCATGGTCATGGGCGCGCGCCCCGCGTCGCTCGGACGGAGGGGGGAACAGCAGGTCGACGCCGGAAGCCCGAAGGCCCCGGGGACGCGCGCCCAATCCCCGGCCCCCCTGTGCAGGGGACCGGGATCGTCATGCCAGGGTCAGGTTGTGGCGAAGCGCAGCAGCTTGATCGCCGCAAAGTCGGTCACGTCGCCGCCCACGCGCTTCGTCGCATAGAACAGCACATGCGGCTTGGCCGAGAACGGGTCGCGCAGCACCCGCAGGTCGGGTCGCTCGGCGATGGTGTAACCCGCGTTGAAGTCTCCGAAGGCGATCGCAAAGGCGTTGGCCGCGATGTCGGGCATGTCCTCGCAGATCAGCACCGGATAGCCCATCAGCCGCGCAGGCTCCGCCGCCGCAAGTCCGTCCGACCACATGAAGCGCCCGTCCGCATCCTTCATCTTGCGAACGGCGCCCGCGGTCTTCGAGTTCATCACGAAGGTCGCGTTCGCGCGGTAGTCTGCCGCCAGCGCGTAGACGAGGTTCACGATCGTGTCCGCCGCGTTCACCGCCGGAAAGTCCGCCGCCGCCCCCGAGGGCACATAGCCGATGCTGCCCCAGGTCCAGCTTGCATTCGCAACCTTCGGCGGCTGGAGGAAGCCCTTGGGCTTGTCCACCCCGTCGCCGTTGACGAAAGCCGCCGACTCCGCCCGGATGAATCGCGTGGCGATCTTGCCCGCAAGCCATCCGTCCACGTCGAAGGCGCTGTCATCCAGCAGCCGCTGGCTCGCCTTGGGCATAGCCGACAGCTCGTGCAGCTTGATCGAAATGCGCTCGATGATCGGGGTCGACGTTTCGGCCTGCGAGCCCGACTCGGTCGCCCAGCCCGAGCCGACCTCGCTGCGGTCGATCAGCACGTCGAACGACGACGAGTCGACGTTGACCACATTCGCGATCGCCCGCACCGAGGCCGTCGAAACCAGCATCGAGCGGATCGTCTCGGCCGTCTGCGGATCGACAAGGAATCCACCGTCGCCCGCCACGGCGGTGTTCAGGGCCTTGCCCTCCAGGACAAGCGCGCGCAGCCCGTCATCGTCGCCGCGCCGCAGATAGGCGTCGAACGCCTTGGCATGCGGGGCCTCGGTCTCGGCCGCCGCCGACAGGGCCGGGCGTCCGTAGGTCATGGTTCTCGCGTTCAGCATGGTCAGTCGCTCTTCCTGTTGTTGCAACGCCGTCTTCACTTCGCCCTGAAAGCCATTCAGTTCCTTCAGGAATCCGGCCATCGCGGCCGTCACCTCCGCAGCCCCGGACGGGCCTGCGGCCCGATTGCCGGCCTGCGCCTTCTGCTCCGTCATGCCCTTGCCCCCACGCTTCCCGGCCGCCCCGCGCGGCCCGCCAGATCGCGCCGCGCCACCTCGATCAGATCGGCCAGCGCCTGCCAGTCGGCCCCCTCCTCCGGGGCCTCGCCCTTGGCCGAGACACGCGCCTCGGCCAGCATCGGAAAGGTGACAAGCGACACCTCCCAAAGCTCCACTTCCTGCAGGACCCGTGCGCCCTTGCCGTCGCGCTCGGCTCGCACCGTGCGGTAGCCGATCGACAACCCGTCCAGCGCGCCCGCCCCCAGCAGCGCCGCCGCCTCGCGGCCCCGCGCCACGTCGGTCAGGATACGCCCCTTGACCCACAGGCCCGTCGCGTCCTCGCGGACCTCGTCCCAGACGCCTATGGGCTGCGCGGGATCGTGCTGCCACAGCATCTTAACCCGCCGCCCCGCCGCGGTCAGCGCACCAAGCGAGGCGGCATAGGCCCCCGCCTGCACCACGTCCCCGCCCTGGTCGCGCCGTCCGAACAGCGACGCATAGCCCTCGATGACGGCGCCCTCGGCCAGCACGAGTCCCGCCTCGGGCCGGTGGAACTTGCGTTCCGGCGCCCCCGATCCATCCATCCCGATCTCCCTCACTTCATCGCGGCGCTGACCAGCGCCTCCGCCATCTGCGCCAGAAGAAACGCAGCCACGCCGTAGACCCCCAGCCAGATGCGCCGCTCCAGCCGCTCCAGCGCCTGATCGATCTGCCCAAGCCGGTAGTCGAGCGCGGCCCAACGCTCCTCGGCGACCCGCTCGTTCGCCTCGATCCGCGCCGAAGCCGCGTCGAAACTGTCGAACAGAAAGCGCGAGCCTCCGCCCGCAGGCCGCCCCGTCATGCCGTGGGCAGGGGCGGCAGGCCCAGCATCGCTCGCTTCTCCGCCGCCGTCAGGAACTCCGCGGCACCCACCCGGGCCCAGTGCTGGTCACGCTCGACCGCCAGCGCCGGGACCTGGTCGAGGTCCGCACGCAACTCCACCGGATCGCCGGTGAACAGCGACAGCCAGTGCGACAGCGCGCCTGTGACCTTGCCGACCAGCGGCAGCACGGTCAGCCGGAAGAAGGCGCGGTTCGCCTCCTGATAGTTGGCATAGGTCGCGTCACCGGGGATGCCGAGGATCATCGGCGGCACGCCGAAGGCGATGGCGATGTCGCGCGCCGCCGCCTCCTTGGTCTTCTGGAACTCCATGTCGCTGGGGCTGAACCCCATCGGCTTCCAGTCGAGCCCGCCTTCCAGCAGCATCGGACGGCCAGCATTGCGTGCGCCCTGGTGGTGGCTTTCCATCTCGCTCACCAGCCGGTCGTACTGGTCGCTCGACAGCGCGCCCTGCCCGTCGACGCCACGGTAAACGATGGCCCCCGACGGGCGCGCCGCGTTGTCCAGCAGCGCCTTCGACCAGGCACTGGCCGAGGTATGCACGTCGACCGCCACCGCCGCCGCCTGCATCGGCGAGAAACCGTAGTGATCGTCCTGCGGATGAAAGCTGCGGATATGGCAGACCGGCGGCACGGGCCCCCGCATGTCGAAGCGATGCGTCCGCCCCGCCACCGTGTAGTCATAGGCGACGGGCCAGCCATCCGGCCCCGGCACCAGGCTCATCCGGTCGGGGCGCAAGACATGCAACTCACCCGGCAGCGTCCCCGCCCCCGGGACGGCTTCCAGATAGGCGTTGCCGGACAACAGCAGAAAGCCGTAGACCGCCTCCAGCCACTCTGCGCGCCCCTGCGCTGCATTGGGCCGCCGGATCAGGTCCAAGATCGGATGCACCTCATAGCGCGCGCCCGCATCCTGTAGCACCAGCGGCAGCGCCGCCGCTGCCTCGGCGATCAGCTTGACCACCCGGAACGCCACCGGATTGCCCTGAAAGCCGTTGCGCGTCAGCGAAACCGTGTCGCGCGGGCTCCAGGCCACGCGACCTGCGCCCTGCATCGCCACGACCCGCCCCGTGGCCGAAGCCTTGGCCTCTGGCAGTGCGGGCGCAGCGGCCCCCCTCCTCAGGAAGTCGAACACCATCCGCGAGTCCCTCCTCGTCCATTCCGGCGCCGCCCCTCCGGGCAGCCAAAAGCCTCGCCCACCCGGACGGCGCCCTGTCACATTCAGCTTTTCGAAAATATCCGCGCCGCAGACTCCTGCCGCCGCACTCCTGTCCAGCGCAGAGGCTCCGGGCCTAGGCCAAAGGTCGGTCCGTTCAGCATCCCTTTGCAGGAGATACCCACACCGCGAGACCGCATCCGGCCCATGCGGCCCGAGAATCCCGAAGGCTTCTTTTCGGCCGAAAATACCCCGGGGGGTCCGGGGGGCTGGCCCCCCGCCTCCGCCGCACGCGCGCCCTAAAGCGTCCGTATCCCCGGCCGCCGCCAGGCCTGCGCGGGCTCGATCATCAGGTCCGTCAGCGCCCAGACCAGCGCATCGACCCGGTCCGGGCTGCCCGCGCCCAGATAGCCCCGCGCCGTCATGCGCGCCATCTGCGCCTCCAGCACCCCGAGCCCCCGCAGATGCCGCACCCGCCCCTGCTCGTAAAGCGCCGCGACCGGTTCGGCCCGCACCACCTTCCCGCGCGAGGCAGTGACACCCCGATAGGGCACCAGCGCATCGACCTGCCGGATCACCGAGGCCACGAGGTCGCCGCCCTGGTTCACCTCGGCCACCAGCCGGTCCGCGCCGTGGCGGTGGAACGCCTCGACCGCCGCACTCGCCCAGACCTGCGGCGAGGCCGCGCTTACGCTCGCATCCTCCAGCACCACCGCGTGCCAATCGCCAGGCGGCCCCTCGGTCACCGCACCGACAACCACGATCCCGCACTCGTCCGACCCGCGATGCCCCGTCACGGGCGGGTCGACCGCCACCGCGATCCGGGTGAAGCGCGGCGCCTTCTCGACCAGCGCCGCCCCGAGCATCGCCTCGGTCCAGAGCGCGCCCTCGGCGTCCTCAAGCAACTGGCCGTCCAGTTCCTGCTGTCCGATCCGCGTCCCCGCATAGCGCGACCGCACCTCCTCGAGGAAGCTCGCAGCCAGATAGGCACGGTTGGCTTCGGTCGGCGCATGGGTCACCACCGACGACGGGTTCTTCAGGATCGCCTTCAGCACCTCGACATTGCGCGGGGTGGTGGTGACGACCTGACGCGGATGCTCCCCCAGCCGCAGCGCGAACTGCAGCATGTCC
>JANPJD010000178.1:0-21768 GCA_031425325.1 Rhodobacterales bacterium
GAGGTGCGGCGAATGCGGGACCGCCGTTTGCAGCCGTTCGCCGGTATTTGCGCGATGCAGCCCTACGCCGCATTTTGCACCCTTGCATCCCAGATTTCTGCCCCCGATCGTCGCGTCATGAAGAGCGACGAGGCAGATTTCTGCATCCGGCCCGGCAAGGTCCGGGACAGGGGCCGACAGGCAGCTCATGCGCTTCGCCCTGTCCGGGCGCGACCCAGGACCTTTGTCGGCGAAGTGCAGCAGGCCATGCACCGGGCGGGTTATGGCCCTTACCGCCCGGAAGGGGCCGGGAAGGAAAGTGGGCGGTGCAACGCGCGGGGGCGCGGCGCGCAGGTTGCGGCGGGGTTGAAGGGCCGGAACGGGTGGGGCCGGTACGCGGGCGGTGTCCGCACCCGCGCGCGGCGGGTGGCGGTCAAGGCGCGGATCGTGAAGCTCAACCCGCAGCGGGGCGCGGCACGCGGACGGCAGTTCGCCAGCGGTCAGGCGGTCGACGCCCATCTGCGCTATCTGGAACGCGATGGCGTCACCCGCGATGGAGAGAAGGGCCAGGTCTACTCTGCCGACCGTGAGGTGGCAGATGGTCCTGCCTTCCTCGACAGGGGCCGAGAGGATCGCCACCAGTTCCGCTTCATCGTCTCCGCCGAGGAAGGCGTGGAGCTGTCCGACCTGCGCCAGACCACACGTGACCTGATGGCCCGGATGGAAGCCGATCTGAACACCAAGCTCGACTGGATCGCGGTCGATCACCACAACACCTGCCATCCCCACACCCATATCCTGCTGCGCGGCGTCACCGACGACGGCAAGATGCTGAGCATCGCCGGGGACTATATCGCCCATGGCATCCGCGAACGGACCAGCGAGATCGTGACGCTGGAACTGGGCCGCCAGACCGAGCAGGACGTCAGCCGCCAGCTTGCCAGCGAAGTGGACGCCGAACGCTTCACCCAGCTCGACCGCATGTTGATCGCCGAACAGGATGCCAGCAGCGAGTTCGCCGACCTGCGCCCGGACAAGGACATGCGCGCGACCTTCCGTCAGAACCGTGCCCTGCTGATCGCCCGTGCCCGCGTGCTGGAACGCATGGGCCTCGCGACCGAACAGACGCCGGGCATCTGGACCATCTCGCCCCGCGCCGAGCCCGTGCTGCGCGATCTCGGCACGCGCGGCGACATCATCAAGACAATGCACCAGGCGCTGGAGCGGGACGGGGTGGCCGGGCACCGGCAACTCTCCAACTACGCCTTGCATGGAACCAGCCCAGCCGAAGAGATTGTCGGGCGCGTCGTCGCCAAGGGATTGGGCAGTGACGAGTTGGGCGAACGCATCGCCCTGACCATTGATGGCATCGACGGGCGCGTTCATCATGTCGAGGTTCCGTCGGCCAAGGTGGACGACATCCGGCGCGGCAGCATCGTCGCGGTTGAGCCACCGCCGAGCAGCCCGCGGGCCACCGACCGCAACATCCTTGCCGCGACCGACGCGCGGGGCATCTACAGCCCAACGGTGATGCGTGAACTGGTGCTTGCGCGGCTCGGTCACATCGACCCCGACGACTATGTCCGCAGCCATGTAAGGCGGCTGGAGGCGCTGCGCCGTGCCGGAATCGTCGAGCGTATCGATGCCGAACGCTGGACTGTTCCCGCCGACCTGCCCGAACGGGGCCTCGCCTATGACCGCCAGCGGTTCGGCACCAGCCTGCGCATCGACGAGCTGTCGCACCTTTCGCTCGACCGGCAGGTGCATCACGAGGGCGCGACTTGGCTCGACAGAACCATGCTCGACGGCGGGCGTGAGACCTTGCCGCATACGGGATTTGGCGGCGACATGCGCGCTGCCTGGGAGAGCCGCAAGCGGGTGCTCGCTGATATGGGCTATGTCCGCGACCTCGGCGGCGGCGAATTCCGCGCGCCGCGTGATGTGATTGCCCGACTGGAGCGGGCCGAGATCAACCGCGCCGGAAGGAAGCTCGCCGTCGAACGCGGGCTTGAATGGCGACCGGCGGTAACTGGCGAGTCGGTGTCAGGCACGCCTGTCGGCCAGGCGCAGCTCGCAAGCGGCAGGTTCGCCATGATTGAAGATGGCCTGGGGTTCAGCCTCGTTCCCTGGAACAACGTGCTTAAGAAGCGGCGTGGCCAGACGGTTTCCGGCATTCCCATGCCCGGCGGTGGCGTCAACTGGTCGTTTGGCCGGAACCTCGGACTTGGGCGTTAAGCCGTGCTTGTTTGACCAGACTTGACGCTTCCGCCTCAAGCTGATCGCAGGGGCAACTCAGCATGCAGTCGGCAATAGTCGTCGCGCCGACGCCGACGCAGATGGCATCACGCGCCGCGCCCTATACGACCGCGTCAATCTCGGCCCGGAGCTGGTAATGATAGCTCAAAGGCGATTGCATCACCTCCAGCCCCCCCCGGCCCGCCGTCGCGGAGGATCAGGCGGCCTGCGGCGGGCATATGTTTGGGCAGAACCTCTCCACGCAGGACCATAGCGGCCAGCGCCGAAAGCCGCACGTGCAGCGCGGCGAGGATAGTTTCGCGGAGGCTGGGCATCGGGCCTGCTCGAGTTTAACTTGCGATTTCTTGAAACTTCTTTGCCAGCTTCGCCCAATGCCCCTTACCATACACGAGCTCAAGGAGCGACATGTTCAGAGCGGTGAGATACTGATCGATGAAACACTCTATTGCCATCAAGTGGAAAAGCTCAACCTTCAACTCGGTGCCTGTCACAAAACTGAAGCCCATATTCCCTTTAATTTTGCAGGAATCTTCGAGCTCTCGTGTCACCATTGGCGCACTATGCGTAATGTGATTACGCAGAACCCCAAACATCTTTATCGTATCCATCCAATCAGCGACACTCGTATATTTATATGTCGAGGGCTCTTTCAGCCCGCAACCTGTCCAATAAGAAAGTGCAACACGCGGAAGGCCATCGTAAAGCTTCTTTCTACGCCAATCCTCAAAGCGTTTCGACCACGCTGCCTCCCAGGCCTCTGGGTCATCATCCTTCTTCGCTAACTTTCGACGGAGGTCTCTAAATTCGGGTCCCTTGATCAAATCACCTGGCTGATGCCGCCTGAAAATTTCATGAGCGTCAAAGACGATATCCTCGATAACTCCATACATATCTGCGAAGCCGTAGGCGGAAATTAGCTCTTGGGACTCAACATATCTCTCTGATGCTTCTGCCCCACTCCAAATCGCCAACGGTATTTTTTCGGCAACACCGTTCGATGATCGCAGCGTCTCGGTCTTGAGGCGGCGGTCCTCAGGAAGATTTTCGTAGTGCTTAGCCGAGACATGCATCGCATTTATCGTAATCGCCCAGCGAAGATATACACTGCGAGAAATGTCACGCCATGAACCGATTGTTTCTGTTGTTTCTTCGATCCACTTCTCCTCCACCTTTTCTGTTCGATGAATCCAGTTTTGAATTCCTTCGCCCTGATGATCGCGCCATTCTATCTTCTTTTGAGGCGCAAACGATGTACGCTTCCGAATACTATCTACTGCCATGCCGACCACTTTCATAAGACATCCAGAGGATGACCAGAAGTGCAGCGGAAACTCAACCTTCATCAAGAAAACAGAGTCACGCATTTCTCACCGGACCTAGCGCTGCATTCCACGCTGCTACGATCAGCCCCGCCACAATGCTCATCGGGGCGTTCGACCAGGCCAGCGCGGCGGCACTAGTGCTTTCTTCCAATTTCGGGAAGCTGGTGAGACAAATCGAGTTGGCGCGTCAGGGTTGTCTTGATTTGTGCACCCTTTTGACGTACATATTTTGCATCAAGGAGAACACCATGACCAGCAAGACTACCGCCCGCAAGGAACGCGTCACGCGCGACGACCGTCTGGGTTTCCGGCTTGACGAACAGACCAAGGGGCTGATCGAGCGTGCAGCACAGCTCGAACGGCGCAAGGTCAGCGACTATTGTCTGACCGCCATCGCGGACGCAGCACGGCGCACCATCGCCGAACATGAGACGCTCAATCTTTCGGAGCGCGACCGCGCTGCTTTCTTCGAGGCTATGATCGATCCTCCCGAGCCGAGCGAGCGGCTGGCCCGGGCGCTTGCAGAGCACAGCCGCCGCGTCGGCGCATGAGCGGTGGCACAGTCCAGGCCTGACCTTGCCATCGCCCCTCTCGGTGATGCCCATGATCGCGCGGGCTTCACCTGCGGGGTCGAAAGCCTTGACCGATACCTGCAGACCCAGGCCGGGCAGGATGTGCGCCGCCGCGCCAACGGCGTGTTTGTGCTGACCGACAAGGCGGCCCCTGACCGCGTGCTTGGCTACTACACGCTTTGCGCGACGGCACTGCCTCCCGGCGACGTTCCCGAAGCGGCACGGAAACATATCCCCCGCTATCCGCTGGTCAGCGCCACGTTGATCGGTCGGCTTGCGGTGGCCAGCGACCGGCAGGGCCAGAAGCTGGGTGCGGTTCTGTTGGCCGACGCGCTGCGTCGGGCTTTGGCGAGTGCGGAGACGGTCGGATCGTCGATGGTGGTGGTCGATGCGCTGGATGATGGCGCGGCGGCGTTCTATTCGGCCCACGGTTTCGTCCGGTTGCCCGAGTCGTTGCGCCTCGTTCTGCCAATGCGCCTCGTCGAGCGCATGGTGGCATCGTCATGACCCATACCGCATGCAAGCCAGCCCCGCCGACGGCAATCTTGCACAAGTTTTCGCACGCAGCGGCACGAACTATAGCCCGAAGCAGCGAAAGGCTATTCTTTCACCGCGTTGGATCGGCGACTATGGCCCAATGTCCCGAGTCTCGCGCCAACGTCCGCCATCGGCATCCGAACAGCTCGAAGACCTGCTTGGCAAGGCCTGGCCGTTTCCGGGACGCCCGCCCAAACATGACCTCGAGACCTGGGCCGTCACGGACGACTGGCTCCGCCGGGTGCCGGTCACGGACGCCGAAGTTGATGTGTTCGAAGCGTGGTTCGGCGACCTCTTCGATGATATGTTCGGACCATCCCAATGACTTGAGGAGGCCGCCATCATGACCGTGCCGCTCCGCGCAGCCCTTTATCTTCGCGTGTCGACGGTGCGGCAGGCCGAGCATGATGTCTCGATCCCGGATCAGCGCAAGCAGGGCGAAGCGTATTGCAGCGCGCGCGGCTACGATCTTGTCGAAACGTTCGTGGATGCGGGAGCATCCGCGACCAATGACCGGCGTCCGGAATTCCAGCGCATGATCGATGCCGGAACATCGAAGCCCGCAACTTTCGAAGTCGTTATCGTCCACAGCTTCTCGCGTTTCTTCCGCGATCACTTCGAGCTGGAATTCTACATCCGCAAACTCGCGAAGAATGGCATCCGCCTTCTGTCGATCACCCAGGAAATGGGCGACGACCCGATGCATGTGATGATGCGTCAGATCATGGCGCTCTTCGACGAATACCAGTCCAAGGAGAACGCCAAGCACGTCCTGCGCGCGATGAAGGAGAATGCGAGGCAGGGCTTCTGGAACGGCTCGCTGCCACCCATCGGCTATCGGATTGTCGCAGCCGAGCAGCGCGGAGCCAAGATCAAGAAGAAGCTGGAGATTGATCCGCTGCACGCCGACACCGTGCGGCTGATCTATCGCCTGTATCTTGAAGGGAATGGTGTGTCCGGCCCGATGGGCGTCAAGGCTATCACCAGCCATCTCAACGAGCGCCGCATCTTCACCCGTGACGGCGGGCGTTGGGGCCTTGCACAAATCCACACCATCCTGACTCGCACGACCTATATCGGCGAGCACCGGTTCAACAAGCGCTCGCAAAAGGACCGCGAGAGGAAGCCCGAGAGCGAAGTGGCGGTCATGGCCTGTCCGCCGCTGATCGACCGTGCGATCTTCGACACGGTCCAGGCCCGCCTCAAGGCACGTGATCCCCGTATGGTGCCAGCGCGTGCCACCAGCGGCCCCACCCTACTTACCGGCATCTGCTTCTGCGCCAAATGCGGAGGCGCGATGACGCTCAGGACCGGCAGGGGCAGCGCCGGTGGTAACTATCGCTACTACACCTGCTCGACCAAGGCTCGGCAGGGTAAGACGGGTTGCGAGGGCCGCTCGATCCCGATGAACCGCCTCGATCAGCTGGTGGCGGAGCACCTCAAGGAACGCCTGCTGCAGCCCGAGCGTCTGGAGACCATCCTCGCCAACGTTCTCGATCGTCGCCAGGAACGCACCGAGCGCCGCCGCGAGCACCTGGCCGAACTGCACAAGCGCATCACCGAGACCGATCAGCGACTCAACCGGCTCTATGACGCCATCGAGTCCGGCGTCGCCGATCTCGACACCCCCGGCCTCAAAGAGCGCATCGTCGGCCTGAAGGCTCTTCGGGAACAAGCCAGCGCCGACGCCGAGCGCGCCCACGCTGCGTTCGAAAGTAGCGGCAACGAGGCTTTCAGCCTCGATATGGTCAGAGCCTTCGCCCGCACGGCCCGTCAGCGCATCCGGTTGAAAGGCGGCGGCTACCGCCGCGACCACCTGCGCGCTCTGGCTCAGCGCGTAGAGGTCGCGGACCGAGAAGTCCGCATCATGGGATCGAAGTCCGAACTACTGCGCACCTTGGTCGCCGCCGGAGGTGGAAACTCCAGCGTAGTCGGTGTTCAGAGTTCTGTACTGAAATGGCGCACCCGACAGGATTCGAACCTGTGACCTCTGCCTTCGGAGGGCAGCACTCTATCCAGCTGAGCTACGGGTGCCTGTTTGGTGCTATAGCTTGCGGGGCCAAGGGCCGCAACGGGTTTCAGCCGAAGAGCTCGTGGCAGAACTCAAGCCCCTCGACCAGCGCGTCGACCTCGGCACGGGTGTTGTAAAGGCCGAAGGACGCGCGGCAGGTGGCGCCGACGCCAAGATGCTCCATCAGCGGCATGGCACAATGGGTGCCTGCGCGCACTGCGATGCCCTTCTTGTCGAGCACGGTCGAGATGTCATGGGCATGGGCCCCCCCGTCGAGCGTGAACGAGAAGATCGCCCCCCTCCCGGCGGAATGTCCCTGTACGGACACCCAGTTGAGGCCCGAAAGTCGCGCAACCGCATAGTCCCGCAGATCCCGCTCGTGCGCCTCGATCGCGTCCATGCCGAGAGCCGTCATGTAGTCGAGCGCGACACCTAACCCGATCTGCTGGACGATGCCCGGCGTTCCGGCCTCGAACTTCATTGGCGGGTCGTTCCAGGTCACGCCGTCGCGCGCAACCTCGCGGATCATGTCGCCGCCCCCCAGGAAAGGGCGCATCTCGGCTTGACGGTCGGCATGGATGAAGATCGCCCCGGAACCGCTTGGTCCATAAAGCTTGTGGCCCGTGATCGCGTAGAAGTCACACCCCAGCGCCTGGACGTCTACGCTCATGTGGACTGCCGACTGGCTGCCGTCGACCAGAACCGGCACGCCGCGTTCTTTCGCCCCGGCGCAGATTGCGGCCACGTCGACCTTGGTGCCAAGCACGTTGGACATATGCGTGACGGCGATCAGACGGGTGCGTGGGGTGATCGCGTCGAGCACGGCCTGCGGGTCGAGATCGCCCTTCGCATCGACATCCACCCATTTCAGCACCACACCCTGACGCTCTCGCAGGAAGTGCCAGGGCACTATGTTGGCGTGATGCTCCATGATCGACAGGATGATCTCATCGCCCGCCTCAAGGCGCGGCGCGGCCCAGGCGTAGGAGACGAGGTTGATCGCCTCGGTCGTGCCGGTGGTGAAGACGATCTCGTGCTCACTTGCGTTGAGGAAGCGCGCGACCTTTCGGCGTGCCTCTTCGTAATGATCGGTCGCGAGATTTGAAAGATAGTGCAAGCCCCTGTGGACGTTCGCATATTCCATCGAGTAGGCCCGCGTCATCGCGTCGATCACGACTTGCGGCTTCTGCGCCGACGCGCCGTTGTCCAGATAGACCAGCGGTCGGCCGTTCACCTCGCGTGACAGGATCGGAAAGTCGGCACGGACCTGATGGACGTCGTACATCACAAAGCCTCCACAGGGGTGCCGGTCAGCAGCATCAGCAGCACGGTCACAACAAAACCAAGCCCGATCAGCCCCACCACCACGCCGCCGAACACCGCAAGGAGCGACCCGAAGCCGTGAAGTTCAGCGATGAAGTTTGTGAGAAGCCAGAAGAAAAGCACGATCCCCACAAGGTTCACGAGGCCCGCAAGGGGCGGCAGGACCAGTTGCAGGACAAGTTGCAGAAGCTGGATCCCCAGCATCAGAAGCTGCAGCCACGCCATCAGCGACAGGGCCTGCGCCATGCTGCCCGCGCCACCGCGCGCGCGACCGATGACATGAATCAGCCAGACCGCCGCCATCAGGATGATGAACTGAAGGACGGCAGTGCGGATCGGGCTGGCCATCAGCCCACCGAACGGATCGCCCCCGGCCGGGTCGAAGGCCGCAAGGCTTAGATGTGCGAAGATGGCGCTCGTGATCGCCAGAAGCGCGAGCGCAAGCCGCCCAACCGAGGCCGGCAGGCCAAGCGCCATGATCCGCCGTGCGCCCCCCCGCGGGTTGCGAAGGGTCAGCTTTGCCTCTGCCAGCAGGCCCGACACCGAAAGGTCCATCATCCGCGCTCCGCTTCGATCAGGGCATTGGCCCAGAGATAGAGGAAGGCCAGCGCGACGCCAGCCCCCGTGACAGTCAGCGCAGGACCCGGCCCGACAAGGCCGCCGACGAGGCCCTGGAACAGCATCAACGGGCTGACCGCAAGCAGCGACCAGAACAGCGCGATCCGTGCGGCCAGGCCGGTTCCCCTGCCCCCGAAAAGGCGCGCGACCCCGTGGCTGAGGAAAGCCAGACCATAGGCCAGAAGCGGCAGCACGAAGATCGTGGCCATCAGCGCGCCCCCCAGCCGCGCATCGAGCGGGATCGCGGGATCAAGCTCGGCCGCGCGCGCAAGAGAGGGCCATTGCGAGACATAGATCAGCAGGCAGGCACCCATCAGGACGGCAAGCGCCCTGCCCTCGTCCGAACCTTCGATCCGGCGGCGCAGCACTGCGCGGGGCCGTCGGTAGCTTTCGACGATATCCGAGGTGATCGCCATCTCAGGGTTCGTGCCGGGCGAGCCAGTTCTCCAGCCGCTGGCGGATGTCCTCGGCGATGGCGGCATCGTCGATCTCGGCAATCGCCTCGGCAAGGAAAGCAAGCACCAGAAGCGACTGCGCCGCCTTCTCGGGGACCCCGCGCGAGCGCAGGTAGAAAAGCGCCGTCTCGTCGATCGCACCGCTGGTCGATCCGTGCGAGCACTTCACGTCGTCGGCGTAGATCTCGAGCTCGGGCTTGGCGAGGAACTGGCTGTCGCCGTCGAGCATCAGCGACTGGCTGAGTTGGTAGCCATCGGTCTTCTGGGCGCCCGCTTTGACCAGGATCTTGCCCTGGAAGACGCCGACCGCGCCGTTCTTAAGCACCTTCTTGAACACCTGGCGGCTTTCGCAGCGCTGGCCCTCATGCGTGACGAAAATGGTGTCGTCGTGGTGGAACACGCCGTCGCCGACTGCGGCCCCCGCCACATGCGCGGTCCCGTCGTTCCCCGCAAGCTCGACCACCACCTCGTTGCGCGTCAGCACGCCATTGGCGGTCAGCGTGAAGGTCTTGAAAAGGCTGCCCTCGCCGATCCGCGCGAAGAGATGCGTCACCGCGCGGCGCGCATGGTCGCGCCCCTGGGCGCGGATGTGGTGGAAGCGGCCACCATCCGCAACCTCGACCTCGGTCACCTTGTTGAACCGCGCGGCGGCCGGACCGCTCTCCAGCAGCGTCATCTCGGCGCCAGCCTCGACCCGGATGCAGTGGTGAAGGATGGCATCGGACGTCTCGGAGGCGTGCAGGTAGACCAGCGCAACAGGCCGCGGGACCTTGGCTGTCGCCCGGATCAGCACGCCTTCGGTCGCGAACGCGGTGTTGAGCGTGGCCAGCGGGCGTTGAACAGGCGACTGGCCGCGCGCCTCGAGCACGCCGTAAAGCTCGCGCGCCCAGTGGATGTCGGCGGCCTGCGACAGGCGGCTGATCTCGACCCCCGCAAGCTGCGGGTCGTCCGACTGCGCGGGGTCGAAGACGCCGTCCACGAAGACAAGACGCAGCGCGTCGATCCCGTCGAACAGGGGCGGCTCGTCCGAGGCGTCGAAGGTCGCGGCGACCGGGGCCGCAGGCTGCGTCAGCTCGGTCGGATCGGTGTAGCGCCAATACTCGTCCCGCCGCCCCGGCAGGCCCATCGCCGCCAGACGCGCAAGCGCCTCGGCCCGTGCCGACCCGAGCCAGCCGTCAGGTGCAAAGGACAGCCCCGCGATCCGCGCAACCAGCGCGTCGCGCTTCGCCACCGCGAGGCTCATCACGCCACCTCGCCCAGAATGCCCGCATATCCATTGCGCTCGACCTCGAGCGCAAGCTCGGGCCCGCCTGTGGCGACGATGCGGCCCGCCGCCATGATGTGGACGACATCGGGATGGATGTGGTCCAGCAGGCGCTGGTAGTGCGTGATGACAAGGAAGGACCGCCCCGCATCGCGCAGCGCGTTGACGCCTTCGGCCACGAGCTTCATCGCATCGACATCGAGGCCCGAGTCCGTCTCGTCAAGGATGCACATGCGCGGCTCGAGCATTGCCATCTGAAGGATTTCGTTGCGCTTCTTCTCGCCGCCCGAGAAGCCCACATTGACAGGGCGCTTGAGCATGTCGGCGTCGATTTGCAACCGTTTCGCCTTCTCGCGCACGACCTTCAGGAACTCGGCCGCCGTCATCTCGGCCTCGCCCCGTGCCTTGCGCTGCGCGTTCACCGCTGTCCGCAGGAAGGTCATGTTGCCCACGCCCGGTATCTCGACCGGGTACTGGAAGGCCAGGAACAGCCCTGCCGCCGCGCGCGCCTCGGCCTCCATCTCGAGCAGTTCGAGATCGCCGAGACGGGCGGAGCCTTGCGTCACCTCATAGCCGTCGCGCCCCGCCAGCACATAGGACAGCGTCGACTTGCCCGATCCGTTCGGCCCCATGATGGCATGCACCGACCCCGCCCCGATGGACAGATCGACGCCGTTCAGGATGCGCTTGTCCTCGGATTCAAGCTTGACGTGCAGATTGCGGATTTCGAGCATCTCAGGGTCTTTCACAAGCAATGCGGACCAGCCCGGCAGGGGCCGGGGCGGTCACGCTGGACAGGAAGGGGAACGGCCGGTCGGCGGGCCGGGTCAGAAGACGATGCTGCTGCCCTGCCACGCGATCGAGCCGGGTGCGGTCGTCTCGATCACCGAAGCGACCCACTGGTCGGAGAACATCTCGGCAAAGGTCGAGGGATAGACATGCACGAGATTGTGGAAGGCCAACGCCGACACGAGCACGCCCACCACTTTGGCAAAGCGCAGACGCGAGCGGTCGAGCCCGTCCATTTGCCCGATCATGTAGGCGATAGCGAGCCCCGCCAGCAGGCTGACTAGCATGTCGCGCTGCGGGTCGAGCACGGGCACCGCCTCGTCCAGACGGAACCGGGCATAGAGACCTGCGGCATAGGCGGCGCATCCCAGCGTGAAGGCCAGTGGCAGGGCCATCGGCGAAGGCCGCGACCGGGACGCCGGCCGGCCGCGCGGCGAGCGTTCGATCACATGGGTCTCGTCCAGCCCCACGAAGAACGTGACGCTGCGGGTCGCGGCCTTCGCCTCGATCCGCGACAGGCGCTCGGCAAATTCGACCTGGTGTGGCGACATGGCCAAACGTCCCGTCTGTTTCCAGAACGGACAGGATCACCCAATCATGGCAGGAATGCGGTGCGTTCCCATCAATGTCGCGCAACCGTGACGCGATCATCCCACCGAACCCTCGAGCGAGATCGCGACCAGCGCCTGCGCTTCCATCGCGAATTCCATCGGCAGCGTCTGGAGCACGTCCTTGACGAATCCGTTCACCACAAGAGCGACCGCCTCTTCCTCGTCCATCCCGCGCGAGCGGCAGTAGAAGAGCTGGTCGTCATCGACCTTGCTCGTCGTCGCCTCGTGCTCGACCCGGCTCGAGTTGTTCTTGACCTCGATGTACGGCACCGTATGTGCGCCGCAGTTCTCGCCGATCAGCAGGCTGTCGCATTGCGTGTAGTTGCGGCTGTTGGTGGCGCGCGGGTGCATCGTGACCAGGCCCCGATAGGTGTTCTGCGCGCGGCCCGCGCTGATCCCCTTCGAGACGATTCGCGATTTCGTGTTGCGCCCCAGATGGATCATCTTTGTGCCGGTGTCGGCCTGCTGTGCGTTGTTGGCGATGGCGATCGAATAGAACTCGCCCTGGCTGTCATCGCCCCGCAGGATGCAGGATGGATACTTCCATGTGATCGCAGAGCCTGTTTCGACCTGCGTCCACATGACCTTGGCGCGATCCTCGCGGCAATCGGCGCGCTTGGTCACGAAGTTGTAGATACCGCCCCGGCCTTCCTCGTCGCCGGGATACCAGTTCTGCACGGTCGAATACTTCACCTCGGCATCCTCGAGGATGACAAGCTCGACCACAGCCGCGTGCAGCTGGTTCGTGTCGCGCTTGGGCGCCGTGCATCCCTCGAGGTAGCTCACATAGCTGCCCTTGTCGGCGATGATCAGCGTGCGTTCGAACTGGCCGGTGTTCTCGGCATTGATGCGAAAATAGGTCGACAGCTCCATCGGACAGCGCACGCCCGGCGGAATGTAGACGAACGAGCCGTCCGAAAAGACCGCCGAATTGAGCGTGGCGAAGAAGTTGTCGGACTGCGGAACGACGCTGCCCAGATACTTCCGCACCAGTTCGGGATGCTCGCGCACGGCTTCCGATATGGCGCAGAAGATGACCCCCGCCTTCGCGAGCTCGGCCTTGAAGGTCGTGCCGACCGAAACGCTGTCGAACACCGCGTCCACCGCCACCCGGCGCGGCTCGGCCGCACCTTCGACACCGGCCAGAAGCGCTTGCTCCTTCAGCGGAATCCCTAGCTTGGCATAGGTCGCAAGAAGCTTCGGGTCGACGTCGTCCAGCGACTTCGGGGCCTCGGTCATGCTCTTGGGCTTGGCGTAGTAATACTGGTCCTGATAGTCGATCTCGGGATAGTTGAGCATCGCCCAGCGGGGCTCTTCCATGCCCACCCAGCGGCGGTACGCGGCAAGCCGCCAGTCAAGCATCCAGTCAGGCTCGCCGTTCTTTTCCGAGATCAGGCGCACGATGTCTTCGTTCAGGCCCTTGGGCGCAAACTCCATCTCGATGTCGGTGGCCCAGCCATGCTTGTAGGCCCCCGCCATCGCCTGCACGGTCTCGATCGTCTCGCGGTCCACGCCGTCGCGCACCTCGATCTGGCTGTCGGTGTCGAGCATGTCCATCGCCCCGTTCTCCCTCTCACGCCGCGCGGGCGAGATGCCTTGCATATCGCGAGGTCCAGGCTTCAACGAAGCGCGCAACCTCGGTTTCGCCGGTTTCCGGCCCCAGTGACAGGCGGATTGCCGACGCCGCCTCGTCCTCGTCGAACCCCATCGCGGTCAGCACGCGACTGGCGCGCACCTTGCCCGACGAACAGGCCGATCCCGCCGAGATGGCGAACCCGGCAAGGTCCATCTGCATGACCTGCGTCTCGCCCTTCCAGCCCGGCGCGATGACGCAAAGGGTGTTGGGCAGCCGCCTGACCGCATTCCCGACGAAAATAGTCCTCGATCCGGCGGCAGACAATCCTTGTTCTAGAATATTTCTAAACTGGGCCACCCGCTCCCAGACGCCGTCGGCCAGATCGCGCATCGCCGCCTCGACAGCCGCCCCGAAGCCTGCGATTCCGATCAGGTTCTCGGTCCCCGCGCGACGACCCGACTCCTGCCCGCCGCCGCGCAGCACGGGCGGCACGTCGAGGCCGCGCCGCAGCACGAGCGCGCCGACGCCCTTTGGCCCGCCAAGCTTGTGCGCCGACAGGAACCCCATCCCGATCCCCGACCAGTCAAAGGCAAAGGGCAGCCGCCCTATCCCCTGGGTCAGGTCCGACACGGCAAGGCCGGGCGGAAGGTCCTGCACGATGCCTGTCTCGGAATTGGCAAGCTGCAACGCGACCGACCCCGCCTCTGCACCGCCAAGGTCGACCCGGCCCTCGCGTGTCGCGCCAAGCGCCGGATCGCACCAGGCCAGCACTGCATCATGCTCGACCCCGGCGCAGGACAGCCCCCGTCCGGCGCAGGCGAGCGCCGCAGCCTCGGTCGCACCGCTCGTGAAAACGATGTCCGCGCCCTGCGCCCCCAGCGCCTCGGCCACCTGCGCGCGCGCCCGCTCGACCAGCGCACGCGCCGCGCGCCCCTCGGCATGGACGGACGACGGATTGCCCGTCACGTCCATCGCGGCAACCATCGCCGCCCGGGCCTCGGGGCGCAGCGGCGTTGTCGCGTTCCAGTCGAGATAGACGCGCCCGCTCACCTGCGGCCTCCGGCTTCGTTTCGGCGCAAATACCCTCGGGGCGAGCGGGGGGCAGACGGCCCCCCTTCGCGGCCGGGGAACGGTGCGACCTTCATACCTCGTCCACCACGCGAAACAGCGCAGGCACCGCCGGACAGGGCTGCATCTCGTCCAGGATCACGTCCGACAGGCGGGTGGAGTGCAGGAAGACATAGACCTGCGCCGAAAGCCCCTCCCACAAACGATTGGTCAGACCCTGCGCCTTCGTGCCCGACGCGCCGCCCGTGGCCCCGACCCCGGTGTGCAGCGCGCTGACCGTTTCGTCCACCGCCTCGAGGATCTCGCTCACGCGGATCGCATTGGGGTTCCGGGCAAGCCGATAGCCACCGCCCGGCCCGCGCGCCGCCTCGACCAGACCGGCCCGGCGAAGCTTCACGAAAAGCTGCTCCAGATAGGGCAGCGACAGGTCCTGCCGCTTCGAGATCGCCGCCAACGACACGAGATCCTCGGGTCCTGCCAGCGCGAGGTCGGCCAGTGCCACCATCGCATAGCGCCCCTTGGTCGATAGTTTCATGCCTGTGCCTTCACGAAGGGGGCCGCCACGTGGCGATTGACGTCTGGCGGAAGGGTGCTTAACTCGGGATCGAACCGCGGCCCGGATTGGGCCACGATCTGGAATGGTTCTAATTTTGCCGGGCGACGCTGTCAACGATCTCGCTCGGGCAACAGAAAGAGACAGGCATCCATGCCCGAAGTGATCTTTGCAGGGCCCGAGGGCCGCCTTGAAGGCCGTTACCACCCCCAGAAGGACCGTGACGCCCCGATCGCCATCGTGCTGCATCCGCATCCGCAGTTCGGCGGAACGATGAACAACAAGGTTGTCTACAACCTACACTATACCTTCTACAATCTGGGCTTCACGGTGCTGCGGTTCAATTTCCGCGGCGTGGGGCGCAGCCAGGGCGAATACGACCAGGGCATCGGCGAGCTTTCCGACGCGGCCTCGGCGCTCGACTACCTTCAGACGATGAACCAGAACGCCAAGCATTGCTGGGTCGCGGGCTTTTCGTTCGGTGCCTGGATCGGGATGCAGCTTCTGATGCGCCGCCCGGAGATCACGGGCTTCATCAGCGTCTCGCCGCCCGCCAACATGTACGACTTCAGCTTCCTTGCCCCCTGCCCCTCGTCGGGCCTCATCATCAACGGCACCGCCGACCGGGTTGCCCCGCCCAAGGACACGCTGGGACTGGTGAACAAACTGCACGAGCAGAAGGGCATCAAGATCACCCACACCCAGATCGAGGGCGCGGATCACTTCTTCAAGGACGAAGAGGCCCACATGAAGCCGATGATCGACACCGTGTCCGACTATGTGAAACGCCGCCTCGGCGAGGTCTCGCGGTGAGCGATGTCACCCAGACCCTTGCCGACGACCTTGCGCGCGACACGATCGAGGCGATGGAGCGGCTCGACAATGATCGGCTGTTCGTCGAGGTCGGGAAGGTACTGGGGGCCTCGTCCACGACCTTGCAGGAGGCGTTCCTGACCTCGATCCGCGTGCGGCTTGCGGAACGGCGCGGCCGGGTCTTTCTGGAGGCGACCGTCAAGGCCGCCGAGACGGGCGGTGTCGCCCCAGTGGCCCCGCGCCCTTCGGACAGCGGGCATTGAGCGACCGCCTGGAAGGCCAGTTCGCCTTTCTGGACGAGGCCGACCGGCTGAAATCTGTCCTGCGCGCGACGACGCTGTGCGACGGATCGCGACCCGAGAATTCGGCAGAACACTCATGGCATCTGGCGCTTTATGCGCTGGTTCTGGCCGATCAGGCGGGACCGGACGTGGACATTGGCCGTGTGATCCGCATGCTGATCCTACATGATCTGGTCGAGATCGACACCGGCGACGTGCCGATCCATTCGGCCGACGGCCAGGCCCACGGCTCGGCCGAGGTTCAGTCCGCCGAGGCGCTGGCGGCGGACCGGCTGTTCGGCCTTCTGCCCGCCGATCTGGGGGCAGACTTCCGGGCGCTCTGGGAAGAGTTCGAGGCGGCCGAAACGCCCGATGCGGTCTTCGCGAAGTCCCTCGACCGGGTTCAGCCCGTCATGCAGAATATCGCGAGCGGCGGCGGGACCTGGACCACCTATGCCGTGACCGCCGAGCAGCTTCACGTCCGCGTCGGCACCAAGATCGAACGCGGCGCACCGGCGCTCTGGCCCTGGGTCCGGTCCCGCGCGGCGCGTTTTTTTGCGGCCTGACCCCGATGCGGTATGCCGTTGCATACTGACTTCCCCAAGGCGCGCTTTTCCGCTATGGCCCGCACAAGGACTTCCCAACCCCGAAAGGCCCGTCCATGTCGAAGATCAAGGTAGCGAACCCCGTCGTCGAACTCGACGGCGACGAGATGACCCGGATCATCTGGGATTTCATCAAGCAGAAGCTGATCCTGCCCTATCTCGACGTGGACCTTCACTACTACGACCTCGGGATGGAAGAGCGTGACCGCACGAACGACCAGGTCACCATCGACGCAGCCCATGCGATCCAGAAGCACGGCGTCGGCGTCAAATGCGCCACGATCACGCCGGATGAGCAGCGGGTCGAGGAGTTCGGCCTGAAGCAGATGTGGAAGTCGCCCAACGGCACGATCCGCAACATCCTGGGCGGGGTGATCTTCCGCCAGCCGATCATCTGCCGCAACGTGCCGCGCCTTGTGCCCGGCTGGACGCAGCCCATCGTCGTCGGCCGCCATGCCTTCGGTGACCAGTATCGCGCAACCGACTTCCGCTTTCCCGGCCCCGGCAAGCTGTCGATGAAGTTCGTCGGCGACGATGGCACGGTGATCGAGCGCGACGTCTATGCCGCCCCGTCCTCGGGTGTCTACATGGGGATGTACAACCTCGACGACAGCATCACCGACTTCGCCCGCGCCTCGCTCAACTACGGGCTCAACCTTGGCTGGCCGGTGTACCTCAGCACCAAGAACACCATTCTCAAGATCTATGACGGGCGCTTCAAGGACATCTTCCAGCAGGTCTTTAACGACGAGTTCGCCGAAGCGTTCAAGGCCAAGGGCATTACCTACGAGCATCGCCTGATCGACGACATGGTCGCCAGCGCGATGAAGTGGTCAGGCGGCTATGTCTGGGCCTGCAAGAACTATGACGGCGACGTGCAGTCCGACACCGTGGCGCAAGGCTTCGGCAGCCTCGGTCTGATGACCTCGGTCCTGATGACCCCCGATGGCAAGACGGTCGAGGCCGAGGCCGCGCACGGCACCGTCACGCGCCACTACCGCCAGCACCAGAAGGGCCAGCAGACCTCGACCAACTCGATCGCCTCGATCTACGCCTGGTCGGGCGGCCTCAAGCACCGCGCCAAGCTGGACGACAACGCGGAGCTGATGCGCTTCGCCGAAACACTGGAGCGTGTGACGGTGCAGACGGTGGAGGACGGCTTCATGACCAAGGACCTGGCACTCCTCGTCGGTCCGGATCAGAAGTGGCTGACGACGATGGGCTATCTCGAGAAGGTCGACGAATATCTCGACAAGGCCCTCGGGGCCTGAGCGAAACGGCATGGCGGTAGACAGGTCAGGACTTATGTCCTAATCTGTCGCCATGCCCGACACCCCCACCCGCCATTCGACGCTGGAAGACCTGCAGGGCATCTCGCTTGGCGTGTTCCTGTGCAGTCTCGGGCTTCAGTTCCTGACCCATGCGGGCCTTATCACGGGTCAGACGGCGGGCATCGCGGTCATCCTGTCCTATCTGACGGGCTGGGGCTTTGGTGCGGTGTTCTTCGCAATCAACCTGCCCTTCTATGCGCTGGCCTGGTCGCGGCTCGGTACCGCCTTCACGGTGAAGTCGCTGATCTCGGTGACGGCACTGTCGGTCCTCACCACAGTTCTGCCGCAGGGTCTGACCATCGGCTATGTCGCAACACCGCTCGCCGCCGTCATCTTCGGCAGCCTGACGGGCCTCGGCCTGCTCGCGATGTTTCGCCACAACGGCAGCCTCGGGGGCCTTGGCGTGCTGGCGCTGCTGGTGCAGGACCGCTACGGCTTTCGCGCGGGCTATGTGCAGCTGATCGCCGACAGCGTCATCTTCGGCGTGGCGCTGTTGCTGTTTCCAGCCATGACGGTGCTCTGGTCGGTGCTTGGCGCGGTCGTCCTCAACCTCATCATCGCGGTGAACCATCGGCGCGACCGCTACATCGCGGTGTGAGCCCTCTGGCCTTTCGGGCGAACCTCATGTAACGCCGCGCCAAACCCGAACAGAAAGAGACCTCCGATGGAGCTTCGCAACATCGCCATCATCGCGCACGTGGACCACGGCAAGACCACGCTGGTGGACGAGTTGCTCAAGCAATCCGGCACCTACCGCGAGAACCAGGCCACCACCGAACGCGCGATGGACAGCAATGACATCGAACGCGAGCGCGGCATCACGATCCTCGCGAAATGCACGAGCGTCGAACATGACGGGGTTCGGATCAACATCGTCGATACCCCCGGCCACGCCGATTTCGGCGGCGAGGTGGAGCGCATTCTCAGCATGGTCGACGGCGTCGTGCTGCTGGTGGACGCTGCCGAAGGGCCGATGCCGCAGACGAAGTTCGTGACCTCGAAGGCCCTGGCGCTGGGCCTGCGCCCCATCGTCGTGCTCAACAAGGTCGACAAGCCCGATGCCGAGCCCGACCGCGCGCTGAACGAGGTGTTCGACCTCTTCGCCAACCTCGGAGCCGATGACGACCAGCTCGACTTTCCGCACCTTTACGCCTCGGGGCGTTCGGGCTGGGCGGATACCGAGCTTGACGGCCCGCGCGAAAACCTGAACGCGCTCTTTGACATGGTGGTTCGCCACGTGCCTGCGCCCAAGCAGGTGGCGCAGGCTGACCAGCCCTTCCGGATGCTGGCGACCACGCTGTCGGCCGACCCTTTCATCGGGCGCATCCTGACGGGCCGGGTCGAGGCTGGCACGCTGTCGGTCGGCGAACAACTCAAGGCGCTGTCGCGCACCGGCGAGCGGATCGAGCAGTTCCGCGTCTCGAAAATCCTCGCGTTCCGGGGGCTTGCCTCGACCCCCATCGAGCAGGCCATCGCGGGCGACATCGTGACGATCTCGGGCATGACCAAGGCGACTGTTGCCGACACCCTCTGCGCGCCGGAAATCGACATCCCCCTGCCCGCTCAGCCGATCGACCCGCCCACGATCACCGTGACCTTCGGCATCAACGACAGCCCTCTCGCAGGGCGTGACGGCACCAAGGTGCAGAGCCGCGTGATCCGCGACCGCCTTATGAAAGAGGCCGAGACCAACGTCGCGATCAAGATCGCCGACACTCCCGGCGGCGACGCCTTCGAGGTGTCGGGGCGCGGCGAATTGCAGATGGGCGTACTGATCGAGAACATGCGCCGCGAGGGGTTCGAGCTGTCGATCAGCCGCCCCCGCGTGATCTTCCGCGACGAGGGCGGACAGCGGCTTGAGCCCATCGAGGAGGTCACCATCGACGTCGATGATGAATACTCGGGCGCCGTCATCGACAAGCTGACCGGAGAGCGCAAGGGCGACCTGGTGGAGATGAAGCCCGCCGGCGTGGGCAAGACCCGCATCATCGCACACGTCCCCTCGCGCGGGCTGATCGGCTATCACGGGCAGTTCCTGACCGACACGCGCGGCACCGGCGTGTTGAACCGCATCTTCCACGACTGGGCGCCGCACAAGGGCCCGATCCAAGGCCGCCGCCAAGGCGTGCTGATCTCGATGGAGGCGGGGATCTCGGTGGCCTATGCGCTGTGGAACCTCGAGGATCGCGGCAAGATGTTCATCGGCGCTCAGGAAGCCGTCTACGAGGGCATGATCATCGGCGAGCACAGCCGCGACAACGACCTCGAGGTGAACCCGCTGAAGGGCAAGAAGCTGACCAACGTGCGGGCCTCGGGAACCGACGAGGCGGTGCGCCTGACGACGCCGGTGCGGATGAGCCTGGAAGAGGCGATCGCCTATATCGACGACGACGAACTCGTCGAGGTGACGCCCAAGGTCATCCGGATGAGAAAGCGCTTTCTCGACAGCAACGAGCGCAAGCGCCAAAGCCGCGCTGGGTGATCAGCGGGGCGCAATGCGCCCCGTTACCGTCAGACCCTCGGGCGTCAGCCGGGTCACAATGATCTCGCCAGAGCGCGGCACGATGCCCGTAAGCGCGGTGATGTTGACCTGATGCGTGACGAGGATCGGACGGGCACGGTCAGGCAGGCCGGCGAGCCCTGCGAGCGTCTCGGCCGTCGGGCGCCCGGACAGGCTGCGATCCGCAAAAAAACTGTTGAGCGAGGGCCAGTCCTGCACCGGACCAAGGCCGAGCAACCGCGCCGTGTCGCGGCATCGGCACCACTCCGAGGTCAGCACATGGGTGATCCCGACACCGGCTTCACGGATCGCCGTCCCTGTGTCGCGCGCTTGCGCGCGGCCTTCATCCGACAGGTTCCGCTGGGTCTCGCAGTCATCCAGAACGAACCCGGCCGGATCGCCAGTGCCGGGGGCTGTCGCATGGCGCATAAGAAGGATCGCCCCGTCGGCCCGGGCCGCGTCCCAGTCGTCAGCCGAGGCGAGGGCCGGGACGGCAAGAAGGGCGCAAATAAGAAGAGCGAAGCGCAACATAAAGCCCAGATAAGCCGCCGCTGCGCCCCGCCAAGGGCGCGCCTTGTGCTGCAGGCAAACGGTCAGCCGATCTCTTCGACCACAACAAGGTCCCGCACCGCCGCTCCTGCCGCATGCGCCAGCGCCGCCTGATATTCGGCCGAGCGATAGCAGGCCTCGGCCGCTTCGAGCGAGGGGAAGCGCGCCACCACATTCCGCGCGCGGTCCGTGCCTTCAAGCTGCACATACCGCCCGCCGCGCGCGAGGAAGACCCCGCCATGCGCCGCGATGGCCTCAGTCGCCCCCTTGGCGTAGCGCCCGTAAGCCTCGGGGTCGGTGACGGTGACGTGGGCGATCCAGAGGGCACTTGGCATTAGAGGGACTCCAGCACGGTTTCGGCAGCCCGGATCGCGGCTTCGGCGTTCGACGCATCCGTGCCGCCCGCCTGGGCTAGGTCGGCCCGTCCGCCGCCGCCCGTACCGCCAAGCTGTCCCGCCGCCGCCTTGACCAGATCGACGGCCGAGAGCCTACCCGTCAGGTCCGCCGTCACCCCGGCGGCGACCGCCGCCTTGCCGCCCGTGTCTGCGATCAGCAGCACCGCGCCCGAGCCGATGCGCGCCTTCATCTCGTCGACCAGCCCCGGCAGGTCGCGGCCCGACACGCCACTCAGCACCTGCGCCAGGAAGCGCACACCGCCGATCTCGCGCACTTCGGGGCCGACGCCCGCGCCGCCCATCGCAAGCTCGCGGCGCAGTTGCGCCACCTCGTTCTGCAAGGCGCGGCGCTCGTCAACC
>JANPJD010000179.1:0-30234 GCA_031425325.1 Rhodobacterales bacterium
TCGGCCTTGCGCCGCCCCGGCCCTTGTCTATAACCCCGACAGTTTTCCCGAGGGGGCCCTGATGCCGAAACGTACCGACATCCGTTCGATCATGATCATCGGCGCGGGCCCCATCGTGATCGGACAGGCCTGCGAGTTCGACTATTCCGGCGCCCAGGCCTGCAAGGCGCTGCGCGAGGAAGGCTACCGCGTCATCCTGGTGAACTCGAATCCGGCCACGATCATGACCGATCCGGGGCTTGCAGACGCGACCTATATCGAGCCGATCATCCCCGAAGTGGTCGCAAAGATCATCGAGAAAGAGCGTCCCGACGCGCTGCTGCCGACGATGGGCGGCCAGACCGGGCTGAACACCTCGCTGGCGCTTGCGGACATGGGCGTGTTGGAAAAGTACAAGGTCGAGCTGATCGGGGCCAACCGGCGGGCCATTGAAATGGCAGAAGATCGCAAGTTGTTCCGCGAGGCGATGGACCGCATCGGGCTGGAAAACCCCAAGGCCACGATCATCGCAGCCCCGAAACTGCCCAGCGGCAAGTATGACATCAACGCGGGCGTGCAAGAGGCGCTCGCCGCCATCGACTTCGTCGGACTTCCCGCGATCATCCGCCCCGCCTTCACGCTTGGCGGGACCGGCGGTGGCGTCGCCTACAACCGCGACGACTACGAGGCAATCGTCCGCTCGGGCCTCGACGCGTCGCCCGTGGCGCAGGTGCTGGTCGACGAAAGCCTGCTCGGCTGGAAAGAGTTCGAGATGGAGGTCGTGCGCGACCGCGCCGACAACGCCATCATCGTCTGCGCCATCGAAAACGTCGATCCGATGGGCATCCACACGGGCGACTCGGTGACTGTCGCCCCAGCGCTGACGCTGACCGACAAGGAATACCAGATCATGCGGAACGGCAGCATCGCCGTTCTGCGCGAGATCGGGGTCGAGACGGGCGGCTCGAACGTGCAATGGGCGATCAATCCGGCCGACGGGCGCATGGTGGTGATCGAGATGAACCCGCGCGTGTCGCGCTCGTCCGCGCTCGCATCCAAGGCCACCGGCTTTCCCATCGCCAAGATCGCGGCCAAGCTTGCGGTCGGCTATACGCTGGACGAGTTGGACAACGATATCACCAAGGTCACGCCCGCCAGTTTCGAGCCGACCATCGACTATGTCGTGACCAAGATCCCCCGCTTCGCCTTCGAGAAGTTTCCCGGCGCCAAGGCGGAACTGACGACCGCGATGAAGTCGGTGGGCGAGGCGATGGCGATCGGTCGCACGATCCACGAGTCGCTCCAGAAAGCACTGGCGAGCCTCGAGACCGGTCTGACCGGCTTTGACGAGATCGCCATTCCCGGCGCGCCAGACCGCGTGGCCGTCATCGCGGCCCTCGCCCCGCAGACCCCCGACCGGCTGCGCCTGATCGCGCAGGCGATGCGGCACGGCCTGTCCGACGACGACATCCAGGCGGCCACCAAGTACGACCCCTGGTTCATCGCCCGCATCCGCGAGATCGTCGAGACCGAGGCGCAGGTGCGCGCGACCGGCCTGCCCCTGACAGCCGAGGGGCTGCGGCGCCTGAAGATGATGGGCTTCACCGACGCCCGCCTAGCAAAACTGACGGGCCGGGACGAGGCGCAGGTGCGCCGCGCGCGCAGCCGCCTTGGTGTCACCGCCGTCTTCAAGCGCATCGACACCTGCGGCGCCGAGTTCGAGGCGCAGACCCCCTACATGTATTCGACCTACGAGATGCCTGCGATGGGCGATGTCGAATGTGAAGCGCGACCCAGCAATGCGAAGAAGGTCGTCATTCTGGGCGGCGGCCCGAACCGGATCGGCCAGGGGATCGAGTTCGACTATTGCTGCTGCCACGCCTGCTACGCGCTGACTGCGGCGGGCTACGAGACGATCATGATCAACTGCAACCCCGAGACGGTCTCGACCGACTACGACACCTCGGACCGCCTCTATTTCGAGCCCCTGACGCTCGAGCATGTGCTCGAGATCCTGCGGGTGGAGCAGGAGAACGGCACCCTGCACGGCGTGATCGTTCAGTTCGGCGGGCAGACACCGTTGAAGCTGGCGCAGGCCCTCGCGGCCGAGGGCATCCCGATCCTCGGCACCACGCCCGACGCCATCGACCTTGCCGAGGACCGCGAGCGTTTCCAGCAACTCTTGCACAAACTCAACCTTCGGCAGCCCGAAAACGGCATGGCGCGCAGCCGGGATGAGGCTTTTGCGATATCCGCCCGCATCGGCTATCCGCTCGTGATCCGGCCGAGCTACGTGCTTGGCGGCCGCGCGATGGAGATCGTGCGCGACGACGCGCAGCTTGAACGCTACATCCGCGAGGCGGTTCAGGTCTCGGGAACCTCGCCCGTCCTGCTCGACAGCTACCTGTCCGGCGCAATCGAGGTGGATGTCGATGCGCTTTGCGACGGGACGGCGGTGCATGTCGCAGGCATCATGCAGCACATCGAAGAGGCGGGGGTGCATTCGGGCGACAGTGCCTGCTGCCTGCCGCCCTACTCGCTCTCGCCCGCCACCATTGCGGCGCTCAAGACGCAGACCGAGGCGATGGCCCGCGCGCTGCATGTGGTGGGACTGATGAACGTCCAGTTCGCGATCAAGGGCGACGACATCTATGTGTTGGAAGTGAATCCGCGCGCCAGCCGCACCGTGCCCTTCGTGGCAAAGGCGACTGACAGCGCCATCGCCTCGATCGCGGCACGCCTGATGGCGGGCGAGCCGCTGTCGGCCTTTCCGATGCGCCCGCCCTACCCCACGGGCGTCGGCCCGGACACCGCACTGCCGCTGGCTGATCCCTTGACGCTGGCCGATCCGCACACGCCCTGGTTCTCGGTCAAGGAGGCAGTGCTGCCCTTTGCCCGCTTCCCGGGCGTCGACACCCTGCTCGGACCCGAGATGCGCTCGACCGGCGAGGTGATGGGCTGGGACCGCACCTTCCCGCTTGCGTTCCTGAAGGCCCAGATGGGCGCGGGCGTCCACCTGCCCGAAAGCGGGCGGGTGTTCCTGTCGGTCAAGGACAGTGACAAGACCGAGGCGCTGTCCGCCGCCGCGCGCGACCTTTTGGAGATGGGATTCGAGATCGTGGCGACGCGCGGCACGGCGGACTGGCTTCGCACGGCTGGCGTCGCCTCGACGCCCGTCAACAAGGTCTACGAAGGGCGGCCCAACATCGTCGACCGGCTGAAGAACGACGACATCGCGCTTGTCATGAACACCACCGAAGGATCGCAGGCCGTCAGCGACAGCCGCGAGATCCGGGCCGTCGCGCTTTATGACAAGATCCCCTATTTCACCACCGCCGCCGGTGCCGTGTCGGCCGTCGCCGCTATGCGGGCGCGGCTTGAGGGCGAGATCGGCGTGCGGACCCTGCAAGGTTAGACGCATCCGCGCGGCGCGCTCCGTCGCGCGCCCGCAACACCCTGCGCCCGAGGATGGGCAGCGGCGCACAAAGCGCAGCCGCGCCCTTGCAATGCAATTGGCACAGGCCGATGTGACGGCGAACCGACAAGGGAGCCTGTCTTGACCTATCTTCTGTTTGTCCTCGGGCTTGTGGCCCTGTTCTTCGGTGGCGAGTATCTGGTGCGCGGCGCCAGCAGCATCGCGCGGCACTACCGCCTGTCGCCCATGGTGATCGGCCTGACCATTGTGGGCTTCGGCACGTCGGCGCCCGAGATGCTCGTCTCGGTGCAGGCGGCGCTGGCTGGACAGCCGGCCATCGCGATCGGCAACGTGCTTGGGTCCAACATCGCCAACATACTGCTGATCCTGGGCATTTCGGCGCTGATCGCGCCCCTGCTGATCCCGGTGAAGAAACTGTGGCGCGACCTCGGGTTCATGCTGCTTGCGACAGCAGTGATCTGGGTGATGCTTCTGGACGGCAACGTGACGCGGATGGAGGGCATGATCCTGTTAGCGGGTCTGGTCGTCTTCCTCGTCGCGGCCTTCCTGACCGGCAAGGTCGAGCCTGACGAGGATGCGGCCCCCCTGCCGCCGATCTGGAAGGCCGCACTGATGACGGTCGGCGGACTGGTCGTGCTTGTGATCGGCGCGCGCCTGCTCGTGGACAGCGCGACGGACATCGCCCGCACCTTCGGCATCTCGGAAGCGGTGATCGGCCTGACCATCGTCGCGGTCGGCACCTCGCTGCCCGAGCTTGCCACCTCGGTGGTTGCGGCGATCCGCAAGCACACCGAGATCGCGGTGGGCAACATCGTCGGCTCGAACATCTTCAACATCTTCGGCATCCTCGGCACGACAGCCCTTATCGCGCCGATCCCGGCGGACCCGCGCTTTTCGGCTCTGGACATGCCGTGGGTCGCGGGTGTGGCGGTCGGCCTGACGCTGCTCGCGGCGCTTCTGGGCGGCCTGCCGCGGATCGCAGGCGTGGTCCTGCTTGCGATTTATGCCGGATACATCGCGCTGATCGGGTGAGACTCGCCTGCCGATTTTGCAATGATGTCGCGGGGTGGGGAAATGCAGCAACATAGTTGCCGCATTTCCCGCCCTTGCGACACTTTATTCCTGTATTTGCGGTTGACGTGCCTGCGCCTGCTCCATAAGTTCCGCACAGACCAGAAGGAGCAGGGCCGTGAGGATCGTTTTCGCAATCGTAGTAGGCCTCATGGCTTGGTGACCGTCCCGAACATGGACCGGTCGCCTCGCCAGCCCCCGCATCCTGCCGGGGGCTTTTTGTTGACGGAGAGCGCCCGTACGGGGCGCAGGGAGTGACACGATGAACAGCATGAAGCCCGCAGCCATGTCTCAGTCCATGACCGGCGCGCAGATGGTCGTGCAGGCCCTGCGCGATCAGGGCGTCGAAGTGGTCTTCGGCTATCCAGGCGGTGCGGTGCTGCCGATCTATGACGAGATCTTCCAGCAGAACGACATCCGCCACATCCTTGTGCGCCACGAACAGGGTGCCGTCCACATGGCCGAGGGCTATGCCCGCTCGACCGGCAAGCCCGGCGTCGTGCTTGTGACGAGCGGTCCGGGTGCCACGAACGCCGTAACGGGCCTTGTCGATGCGCTGATGGACTCGATCCCCCTCGTCGTACTGACGGGGCAGGTCCCGACCTTCATGATCGGCACCGACGGCTTCCAGGAGGCGGATACCGTCGGCATCACGCGGCCCTGCACCAAGCACAACTGGCTGGTGAAAGACACGGCGAAGCTGTCCGAGACGATCCACCAGGCCTTCCATGTGGCGACCCACGGCCGCCCCGGCCCCGTTCTGATCGACATCCCCAAGGACGTGCAGTTCGCAACCGCCGACTATGTGCCGATGGAGCGGACGCGGACCGCGCATTACCAGCCCAAGGTTCAGGGCGACCCGGCGCAGATCGCGCGCCTCGTCGAGATGATCGAGACCGCCGAGCGACCGGTTTTCTACACCGGCGGCGGCGTCATCAACTCGGGTCCCGAGGCAACCCGGCTGCTGCGCGAGCTGGCCGAGGCGACGGGTTTCCCGGTCACCTCCACCCTGATGGGGCTTGGCTGCTACCCGGCGAGCGGGCGGCTGTGGCTGGGCATGCTTGGCATGCACGGCACCTACGAGGCGAACCTCTCGATGCACGGCTGCGATCTGATGATCAACATCGGCGCGCGCTTCGACGACCGCATCACGGGCCGGGTGAAGGACTTCTCGCCAGGCTCGAAGAAGGCGCATATCGACATTGACCCTTCGTCGATCAACAAGGTCATCCGGGTCGACGTTCCGATCATCGGCGACGTTGGCCATGTGCTCGACGAGGTGCTGACGCTCTGGAAGGCGCGCGGAAGCCGCGTGAACCGGGCGGCGGTGGCGCGCTGGTGGGACCAGATCGGCGAATGGCGCGCGATCGACTGCCTTGGCTACCGGAACTCGACCACCGTCATCAAGCCGCAGCATGCCTTGCAGCGGCTCGAGGCGCTGACCAAGGGCATGGACCGCTACATCACGACCGAGGTGGGCCAGCACCAGATGTGGGCCGCACAGTACCTTGGCTTCGAGGGGCCGAACCGCTGGATGACCTCCGGTGGCCTCGGCACGATGGGCTACGGCCTGCCCGCCAGTATCGGCGTGCAAATCGCCCATCCCGAGGCGCTGGTCATCAACGTCGCGGGCGAGGCGTCCTGGCTGATGAACATGCAGGAGATGGGCACCGCGATGCAGTTCCGCGCGCCGGTGAAGCAGTTCATCCTGAACAACGAGCGCCTCGGCATGGTGCGCCAGTGGCAGGAACTGCTGCACGGTGAGCGTTATTCCCAGTCGTGGTCAGAAAGCCTGCCGGACTTCGTGAAGCTCGCCGAGGCCTTCGGCTGCAAGGGTATCCGCTGTTCCGGCCCCGCCGATCTTGACGAGGCCATCATGGAGATGATCCGCTACGATGGGCCGGTGATCTTCGACTGCCTGGTCGAGAAGCACGAGAACTGCTTCCCGATGATCCCGTCGGGCAAGGCGCACAACGAGATGATGCTGGGCGAAGCGGATGTCGCGGGTGCCATCGGGGCGCGGGGCGCGGTGCTTGTCTAGGCGTGGAAGCGGGGGGTTTCACACCCCCCGGACCCCCCGTGGGATATTTGCGCCAGAATGAATTGGGGAAGAAGATGTCGACACTGAACATCCGCAAGGGCGCGTCGAGCCACTCGGCCTACGACCTGCGCGACCCGAATGCGCCGGTGATCGAGACGCATACGCTGGCCGTGCTGGTCGACAACGAGAGCGGTGTGCTGGCGCGGGTGATCGGCCTTTTCTCGGGACGGGGCTACAACATCGAAAGCCTGACGGTGGCCGAGGTCGACCACGAGGGGCACCGCAGCCGGATCACGGTCGTGACCACCGGCACGCCGCAGGTGATCGAGCAGATCAAGGCGCAGCTTGCGCGCATGGTGCCGGTCCACGAGGTGCATGACCTGACCGTCGACGGGCCGTCGGTGCAGCGCGAGCTGGCGCTCTTCAAGGTCGCCGGGCGCGGCGAGGCGCGGATCGAGGCGCTGCGGCTGGCCGAGATCTTCCGCGCCAATGTGGTGGACTCGACGCTTGAGAGCTTTGTCTTCGAGATGACTGGCACGCCCGAGAAGATCGACGCCTTCGCCGACCTCATGCGCCCGCTCGGCTTGCGCGAGATCGCCAGAACGGGCGTTGCGGCGCTGTCGCGGGGCGCGTGATCGACCGGCCGGGGCGCGGGCGTCAGGGGCGCATCCGGCGATAGACCGCCGCCGCGACCACCGCGAAAAGAACATGTCCCGCCAGAGCGACCCAGGTGATCCCGGTGAAGCCGAGGAAGGCCGGGTTGCCCGCGATCAGATGCGCCATCACGTAAAGCGCGAAGATCCACAGCCCGGCCCCGTAGAGGACGGCGGCCACAAGCCAGGGCATCGCTGGCACAAGGCGCGCGCGCAGCGGTTCGGCGATCAGCGCCCAACCGAGCGGGTAGGCGATCATGCCAGCCGTGTAGTGCAGGAACTGCGCGCCCGGGGCGTAAGGGGCGCCAAACACGGTTTCGATCACCTGATTGGCCAGCGGCACCGGTGCCAGATTTGCAAAGCCAAGGCCGGGGCTTAGGCTTTGTCCGAAGAAGTCGAACGCCACGGTCGCGAGCGCGCCCGCGACGGCGGTGGTGGCGACAAGGCCGTAGCCTGTCCGGGAAGCGGTCTGCATCGACATCTGTTGGCCTCTCGCTGTGTGCAAGGCCAGTTTACTCCAGCGCGGACCTGCGGCGAGACGTCGCACGGCGATGTGACGATGACGGTCGGCGGATCGCGGAAACTGAAACATCCCGCCCGCGGCGCTCGCGGATATGAAACAAACCGCGCGGAAGGCCAACTTCTGGGCCGGCCCGCCTACGGGGACTCAGTCCTTCATCAGGTCCGCAAGCCGCCCGCGCTCGGCCTCGGTCAGGTCGGCGGGCGCCATGCCGGGCGCACTGCGGCGGCGCAGATAGAATGCCGCGATAAGGCCACCCGCGCCCAGCATCGCCGGAGCAGCGAGCCACAGGATCAGGTTCGAGCCGCGCGTGGTCGGATTGAGCAGCACATATTCGCCATAGCGCGCGACGATGAAGTCGATCGCCTCGACATCCGTGTCGCCTGCAACCAGGCGCTCGCGCACCAGCAGGCGCAGGTCGCGCGCCAAGTCGGCATGGCTTTCGTCGATGCTCTCGTTGCGGCAGACCAGACAACGCAGGCCCTGGCTGAGATCGCGGGCGCGTGCCTCGAGCGCGGGATCGGCCAGAACCTCGTCGGGTTCGACCGCCCCCGCGACCAAGGGCGCCAGGACGAGTGCGAGGGTCAGGGCAAGACGTCTCATTCCGCCGGAAGCGCCGCTGCGCGGGGCGCGCGCGCCCCGGCGGCGACGCGGAAGCGCCGGTCTGTCAGGCTGAGCCCGCCACCCAGCGCCATCAGCGCGCAGCCGATCCAGATGAAATTCACGAAGGGCTCGATATAGCTGCGGACCGCCCAGCCACCGCCGTCCTGCGGCTCTCCGATGACGAGGTAAACGTCGCGCATCAGGCTGTGGTCGATCCCCGCCTCGGTCGTGGGCATGCCGGCGACCGGGTAGATGCGCTTTTCGGGGGTCAGGGTCGCAACCTCGGCCCCGTCGCGGCGCACGACCAGTTCGGCCATCGTCGAGGTGTAGTTCGGCCCTTCGACCTCGCGCACGTCGCGCAACTCGACCGCGTAAGGGCCAAGGGGATAGGTCTCGCCAATCTGCACGACGCGGATATCCTCGGTCTTCCAGGCGGTGACCGTCGCCACGGCGAAGACCGTGACGCCGAAGCCGATATGGGCCGTGACCTTGCCCCAGTCGGCCCGCGGCAGGCGCGTCAGTCGGTCTAGGCGCGAGGCGATGCCTCCGCGCCCGCCGCGCTGCCAGAGGTCGGCCATCGCTCCGAACACGACCCAGGCAGCAAGAAGCACGCCGACCGGCCCCAGCGCCGAGCGCCCGGTCTGCATCGTCCAGGCGAGCACGCCGCAGGCCAGCGACAGCACGAGGATGCCGCCCAGGGGGCGCATCGCGCGCCCGAGGTCCGCGCGCTTCCAAGGCAGCATCGAACCGAGGGGCAAGAGCGCCGCCATCGCGACGACGAAGGGCGTGAAGGCCGCGTCGAAGAAGGGCGGGCCGACCGAGAGCTTGCGGTCTAGCACAAGCTCGGCGAAGAGCGGCCAGAGCGTTCCGACGAAGACCACAAGGCACGAGACGCTGAGCAGCAGGTTGTTCGCGACCAGCGCACTTTCGCGGCTGACCACCGAAAAGACGCCCTTCGCCTCCATCAGATGGGCGCGCGCCGCGTAGAGCGTCAACGCCCCGCCCATGAAGACGCCAAGGATAAGCAGGATAAATACCCCCCGCTCGGGGTCGTTGGCAAAGGCGTGCACGCTTGTGATGACGCCCGAGCGCACGATGAAGGTGCCGATCAGCGAGAAGCCGAAGGCGAGGATCGCAAGCAGGATCGTCCAACTTTTCAGCGCCTCGCGCTTTTCCACGACGATGGCGGAATGCAGCAGGGCTGCGGCCAGAAGCCAGGGCATGAAGCTTGCATTCTCGACCGGGTCCCAGAACCAGAAACCGCCCCAGCCAAGCTCGTAATAGGCCCACCACGACCCAAGTGCGATGCCGATGGTCAGGAACACCCAGGCGGCAAGGGTCCAGGGCCGCACCCAGCGCCCCCACGCGGCATCGACGCGCCCCTCGATCAGCGCGGCGACCGCGAAGGAGAAGGACATCGAGAGCCCGACATAGCCGAGGTAGAGGAAGGGCGGGTGGAAGGCGAGGCCGGGGTCCTGCAACAAGGGATTAAGGTCCTGCCCGTCGAGCGGCGGCACCGCGAGGCGCAGGAACGGGTTCGAGGTGAAGAGCATGAAGGCGAGGAAGGCCACGCCGACCATCCCCTGCACCGCCAGAACGCGGGCGCGCAGCGTGGGCGGCAAGTTGCCCCCGAACCACGCGGCACTTGCCCCGAACAGCGCAAGGATCAGCGCCCAGAGCAGAAGCGAGCCCTCGTGGTTCCCCCAGACGCCGGTGATCTTGTAGAGCATGGGCTTGAGCGTGTGCGAGTTCAGCGTGACCAGCCGGAGCGAGAAGTCCGAGGTCACGAAGGCCCAGGTCAGCGCGGCGAAGGAAAAACCGATCAGCAGCAGTTGCGTTGTCGCCGCGGGTTCCGCGACGGCCATCCAGCCCGACCAGCGCCGATGCGCGCCGATCAGCGGCACGGTCGACTGAATGATGGCCACCGCGAACGCGAGGACCAGCGCAAAATGCCCGAGTTCGACGATCATGTTCAGTCCTCCCGCGCAGACAGTAGGCGCAACGCGGCGCGCATCCAATGGGGATGCGCGCGGATGCCGCGCCGCTTCACCGCGACTTGAAGAGCGAGCCGAGGACGCCGCGCACCAGCGCCTGCCCCGAGCGGGTGCCAAGCTGGCGGGCGAAGGACTTGGCAAACGCCTCGGTGACGCTGTCGCCGCGCCGGGCCGGGGCCTTGGGAGCGGGGGTCGGCACGCCATCCCAGCGGCGGGCGTTGTTGAACGCCTCGTCCAGATCGGCCTTCTTCGCAGCGGCTGTTTCCACCTCGCGGGCGGCGGCCCCTGCCCGCGCCTGAAGGCGCTCGAAGGCCGAATCGCGGTCGACGGGCGTGTCGTATTTGCCCGCCATGGCCGAGGCCGCCATGATCGACGCCCGAATGGCGGGCGTGATCGGCCCCGCCTGCGAGAACGGCGGCCGCACCAGCGTCCGCTCGGCGATGCCGGGGATACCCTTGGCTTCCAGGAAAGAGGTCACGGCCTCGCCGGTGCCGACGTCGCGGATCGCATCCTCGATCGCGAAGCGCGGGTTCGGACGGTAGGTCTCGGAGGCCATCCTCAAGGCCTTCTGGTCGCGGGCGGTGAAGGCGCGGAGTGCGTGCTGTACGCGGTTGCCGAGTTGCCCCAGGATCGCGTCGGGCACGTCGGCGGGGTTCTGCGTGACGAAGAAGATCCCGACGCCTTTCGACCGGATCAGCCGCGCCACCTGCTCGACCTTGTCGACGAGCGCCTTCGGCGCGTCGTTGAAGAGAAGATGCGCCTCGTCGAAGAAGAAGACGAGCTTCGGCTTCTCGGGGTCGCCAACCTCGGGAAGGTCCTCGAACAGCTCTGACAGAAGCCATAGAAGAAACGTCGCATAAAGGCGCGGCGAGGCCATCAGGCGGTCTGCGGCAAGGATGTTGATCCGCCCAGCCCCGGTCTCGTCAGTCGCCATGAGGTCGGCGAGGTCGAGTGCCGGCTCGCCGAACAGCCGCGCCCCACCCTCATTCTCGAGCACGAGAAGGCGGCGCTGGATCGCACCGATCGTGGCGGGGGCGACGTTGCCGTAGCGCAGGCCGATGGCGCTTGCATTCTCGCCGATGAAGACCAGCAGCGCCTGAAGGTCCTTGAGGTCGAGAAGCGGCAGCCCCTCTTCGTCCGACAGCCGGAAGGCGATGTTGAGCACGCCCTCCTGCGGCTCGGTCAACTCCATGAGGCGCGAGAGCAGAAGCGGCCCCATCTCGGCGACCGTGGTGCGGACGGGGTGGCCCTGTTCGCCGAAGAGGTCCCAGAAGGTCACCGGGAAGGCGCGGTAGTCGAGCGTGCAGCCGATCGTGGCCGCACGCGACACGAAGGCATCGTGGCGCTTGTCGGCGTCCGAGCCCGCCACGCTCATCCCGGCGAGGTCGCCCTTCACGTCGGCCATGAAGACCGGCACCCCGGCGGCCGAAAACCCCTCGGCCAGCACCTGAAGCGTGACGGTCTTGCCGGTGCCGGTCGCCCCGGCAATCAGGCCGTGACGGTTGCCGTATTTCAGAAGCAGGGTCTGCGCCGCCCCGTAGCCCTCGCCGCCGCCCCCGACGAAAATCGTGCCTGCGTCCATCCTGACCCCCTTGATGCGCCAAGCGACGCCGGGGGCGAAAATACATCGTTAACCTGTCTGTGCCAGCCTCCATTCTGTCGGGTGGGCTGCCTGCCCGGCGGACGACCTCCCTGTCGGACTGGCCGCGTCTTTCCCCCGGGACTGACGCGGCCCTTTTTCTGCATCGGCCCGACAAATCGACCGTTTCAAAACTGTCAAAGAAGGCGTTGACGCAGAGTTTTGAAGCCCGTAACGTCTTTGGCAATGACGTCGGCCAGTCCGACAGGGAGATAACAAAAACGACGAAAAAGGGCCACTCTGCGGGCCCTTTTTCCGTTGTAGCGCGGACATCCGCTGGATCGTTTTCCCGCCTGACAGCCGGTCCGTGCCATGCTAGGCAGCGCACGACCAAGACAAGATGGACAGAACAATGACCCCTCCGATGTCTCTGCTGCGCCTGACGCTTTCCGTCGCCCTTGCGATGAGCCCACTCACGGCAGTCGCTCAAGAGGCCGAGGCGCCCGCCGCGGACGCGGCCCCCGCCCCGGCCGAGGCGGCGCCCGGTGCTGACAACCTGTCGCTCGGGTCCGAGGTGCAGGCCCCCGACGGCCCTGGCACCACCTATACGTCCGCGACCTTCGGCTCGTGGGAGCAGCGCTGCATCCGCGCCGAGGACGGATCGGACCCCTGCCAACTGTACCAGCTTCTGAAGGACGAGGCGGGCAACAGCGTGGCCGAGATCAGCCTTTTCGGCCTGCCGGCCGGCCAGGCGGCCGCGGCGGGTGCGACGATCATCGCCCCGCTCGAGACGCTGCTGACCGAGCAGTTGACGATCTCGGTCGATGGCGCGACGCCCAAGCGCTATCCCTTCACCTGGTGCGCGCCGATCGGCTGTATCGCCCGCGTGGGCTTCACTGCGGACGAGATCGAGCAGTTTAAGAAGGGCTCGAAGGCAACGATGTCGATCGTGCCGGTCGCGGCCCCCGACCAGCGCGTCAACCTCGACATCTCGCTGAGCGGTTTCACGGCGGGTTTTGACGCGGTTGCCGCCGTGGCAGCCCCGGCGCCCTGACGGTCAGCGACCGACGACGCGGGTTCACAACCCAGCCGAGGAAACGGGGGGTTTCACACCCCCCGCGCCCCCCGTGGGGTATTTCAGCCGAAGCGAAGCCTGATCCCCAGCGCGATGCGCGTCAGGCGCGCCGCAGCGCAAGGACCGCGTTGAGGCCGCCGAAAGCGAAGGCGTTCGACAGCACCACGTCGACCTTCGCGTCGCGCGCGACATTCGGCACGACATCGAGCGCACATTCCGGGTCGGGTTCCTCGTAGCCGATTGTGGGGGCGATCACGCCCTCACGCAGTGCCATCAGGCAGGCCAGCAACTCGACCGCCCCGGTGCCGCCGATCAGGTGGCCGTGCATCGACTTGGTCGACGAGATCATCAGCCGGTCGGCATGGTGGCCGAACACGTCCGCCACGGCGGCACATTCCGTCTTGTCGTTGGCGGCGGTGCCCGTGCCATGTGCGTTGATGTAGCCGACCTCGTTGCCGTTCAGCCCCGCGTCGCGCAGCGCCGCCGCCATCGCACGGGCGGCCCCCTGCTTCGAGGGCATCACGATGTCGGCCGCGTCCGAAGTCATCGCGAAGCCCGCGACCTCGGCCAGGATCTCGGCCCCGCGCGCCATCGCGTGCTCGCGGTCCTCGAACACGAAGACGGCCGCCCCCTCGCCCTGGACCATTCCGTTGCGGTTCAGGCTGAACGGGCGGCAGGCGTCCTTGGACATGACGCGAAGCCCTTCCCACGCCTTGATGCCGCCGAAGCAAAGCATCGACTCTGACCCGCCGGTCAGCATCGCCTTGGCCCCGCCCGCTCGGATCATCTGAAAGGCAAGGCCCATCGCGTGGTTCGAACTGGCACAGGCGGTGGCGACCGAAAAGGCCGGACCCTTGAGGTTGAACTCCATCGAGAGGTGGCTGGCGGCGGCGTTGTTCATCAGCTTCGGCACGACAAAAGGATGGACGCGGTTCTTGCCCTCTTCGTAGACGGCCCGGTAGTTCTCGTCCCAGGTGTTGACCCCGCCTCCGGCGGTGCCAAGCACGACGCCCGATTCGTAGCCGAGATGCCCGTCGAAGTTCAGGCCCGATTGCGCCACCGCCTGGCGCGCGGCCAGAAGGGTGAACTGCGTGAACTTGTCGTAGAGGACGATCTGCTGGCGATTGAAATGCGCCTCGGGGTCCCAGTTGTGGACCTGCCCGCCGATCTGGATCGAGAGGCGGTCCTTGTCGCGGATGTCGAGGTCGGTGATGCCGCAGCGCCCCTCGCGGAACGCCTCGCAGGTGCCCGCCACGTCATGCGCGAGCGCGTTGATCGTACCGGCCCCGGTAATGACGACGCGGTTCATACGGTGGGGGTCACGCGGTGGGGGTCATGGTCGGGCGGCGACCAGCGCCTCGACCGCCGCCACGATGCTTGCGACCGTCGAGATGTCGAACTCGCCGCTGGTCGGATCATTCGCGTTGAACGGGACCGAGATGTCGAACGCCTCCTCAATGGCGAAAATCGATTCGACGAGGCCGAGACTGTCGATGCCCAGGCTTTCCAGCGTCGAATCGAGCCCGACGTCAGCCGTGTCGAGCACCGCTTGTTCGGCGATGATCGCAATCACACGATCCTGAACGCTTGGAGTCATGGCGGCCCCCGGTGAAGACGCCGATGATCTAATCGCTCCGGTCCGGCTTTGGAATGGCCTTCTGCAATGCGGCCACGGCTTCGGCCAGGCGCGGCAGGCGGCGCATGGCCTTCTGCATCTGGATATGGGTGTCCATCCGGACGGCCGGATAGCCGAGCAGGACGCGGCCTGCTGGCGCGTTGGTGAAGATCTTGCTGGCGCCGCCCGCGATCACGTCGTCGCCGATGAAGATGTTGTCGTTGACGCCGCACTGGCCGCCCAGCACCACGCGGTCGCCGATCCGGGCCGAGCCTGCGATGCCGACCTGGCCGCAGAGCAGGCAGTCGCGCCCGACCGTCACGTTGTGACCGACATGGACGAGGTTATCGAGCTTGGTGCCCGATCCGATGGCGGTGTCGCGGATCGTACCCCGGTCGATGCAGGCGTTGGACCCGACCTCGACATCGTCGCCGAGCGTCACCGAGCCCAGCGAGTGGATGCGCGTCCAGCCCTGCGCCGGGGCCTCGCTGCGGGTCCCGAGCGTCGAGCGCACCGCCTCGACCGCCGAAGCCTCGGGCGTCACGAAGGAAAATCCGTCGCCGCCGATCACGGCACCGGGTTGCAGGATAACCCGGTCGCCGATGGTCACGCGCGGCCCGATCCGCACGCCCGGCAGGATCAGCGCGTCGTCCCCGATCCGCGCGCCTTCGGCGATCGAGACATGGCTCACGATCCGGGCGCGGGCACCGATGGTGACATCCTGCCCGATCACGACGAAGGGCCCGATGGCTGCATCCGCGCCGATCAGGGCCGACGGGTCGACCACCGCCAGCGGATGCAGGCCCGCCGCAAGGGCAGGTCCCGGATCGAACAACCGCGTCAGCCCCGCCATCGCGATGCGCGCGCGGGGAACCCAAATCGCGGCTTGCAGGCCAAGCGCGCGCCAGTCGGCGCCGGGCCAGACAATGGCTGCCCTCGCCTGCCCGCGTGAAAGACCTTCGGCATATTTGGGGTCCATCGCGAGCGCCAGCATGTCGGCGGTGGCGACCGCGGGTTCGGACGCCGAGACGACCCGAAGGGAAAGATCGCCCTCCGCCTCGGCCCCAAGGGCGGCGGCCACTTCGGCGATGCTGTGCCCTGTCATGGCCGGTCTATCCCTGCACCTCGTTCAGCGTCAGCCCCGCCTCGACGAGCGCGTCGAACAGGCGCGCGTCGCGACCGTAGACATCACGCCGGTAGGTCATCTCGCCCTTCGGGCCGGGATAGGCGGTGAAATAGACGATGTGAACGGGCAGCGGCACGGTCAGTTTCACCGCCGTCTCGACCCCCGTCCGCAGGTGACGCTCGAACTCGCCCTGGGGATCGTCCGATTGCGCGGCGAGCAGCGCATAGGCGAAGTCGAACGGCTCATTCAGGCGGATGCAGCCGTGGCTGTAGGCGCGCACGTCCTGTGCGAAGAGCGCCTTTTGCGGCGTGTCGTGCAGGTAGATGTTGTATTCGTTCGGGAACATGAACTTGACCTTGCCCAGCGCATTGCCGTCCGAGGGCGGCTGGCGCATCGAGAAGGGGAAGTTCGCCGCGGTGTAGCGCGAAAAGTCGATCGCGCCGCGCGACACGACGCGGCCCGAGCGATCGACGATCTTCAGATGCCCGGCCGCGTTCGGGTTGCTTTTCAGCAGCGGCAGATACTCCTTCGTCGTGATCGAGCGCGGGACGTTCCAGGTCGGATTGATGACCATGAACTCCATCCGGTCCGAAAACTCGGGCGTGCGCTGGTCGGGCAAGTCCTTGCCCACGACCGAACGGGTCTGGAACGTCACCCTCCCATGATCGACGATCCGCGCGGTGAAGTCGGGCAGGTTCACCCAGACATGGCGAACGCCCCGGTCCTCGGGCATCCAGCGCTCGCGCTCCATCGCGACGACGACCGCCTTCAGCCGCTCCTGCGGCGAGACGTTGATCTCGGCCAGCGTGGCGGGCCCGGCGATGCCGTCGGCGGGCAGGCCGTGCAGGTGCTGGAACCGTCGCACCGCCTGCGTGAGGGGCGCGTCATAGTCGCGCGAGGCACGGCGCGGCAGTAGCCCCATCGAGACGAGGCGGTCGCGCAGCGCGACGACGGCCTCGCCCGCGTCACCGGGGCCGAGGCGCTCGGCGTTGACCGCAGGCCCCCAGCCACCCTGCCGGACACGCTCGGCCAGCCGCATCTTCTCGCGCATCAGGAGCGCGTATTGCGTCGAGGCGGGCAGCAGCCCGGCCAGATGGTCGGAGGGGTCGGCTGCAAGGAAGGACTCGATCTGCAGGCGACGGTCGCGCACGGGAATGTCGCGCACGATGCCGGGATCGACCCGGGAAGGCCGGAGCGCACCCGTCTGCACGTCCCGCGCATAGTCGAGGAAGGCGCGCGTCAGGGCAACTTCGGCGCGGCCCCGGTCGCCCTCGGTTCGCGCTTCGCGCAGCGACGCCTCAAGGGCAGCGGCATCGTAGCGTGCGACCGGCAGGGCGTGATCGGCCGCGCGCGACAGCACCGACAGCAAGGCCCCCCGCCGTGCCGCGTCATCGGCCTCGGTCCAGATCGCGTCATAGCCCCGATCCCGGTAGAATCCCGCGATCGCCTCGTCATCGGCCGAAGCCTCGGCCACCGCCTGCACGAAGGCGCCGGGTTGCGCGGCGGCGGGCAGCGATGAGATGGGGAGCAAGAGCGCCGCAGCGGCGCAGAAAAAGGCACGGGTCGGAAACTTCATCTGCGAGCGCGTTCCTGTCTGGGGCGACGATTGGCGCAACTGTCTGCCATCAAAGAAAGATTGTCCATCAGCGCCACCATCGTGGCGATCACTTTTCAAGCGGGTGTGCAAAACCGATCGACCGCGTTCGATATCCGCCTTGGCAACAACCTGCCGAGTTAACCTAGTGTTGCCGTTTCGCGATCATTGAATGCTTGGGTTGAGAATCAAGCTGTGGCATAGAAACAGGGCGCTTGGGGATAAGTGTGCAGAAGAACCGCCGGTACAGGGTGGTCTTGGAACTACGGGACAGGCACTTCGGATGACAGACAGCTTCGGCGCGGGCCTGACAAGGCGTGGTGTTCTTGGCGTTCTCGCGGCAACCGTTGTTGCAGCCGCACCTACCTACAGCAATGCGTTCGGGATTCTCCGGGGCGCAGGCGATATCCGGAAGGTCCGGATGTATTCCGGCCGGACGGGCGAGTCGCTTGACACGATCTACTGGATCGAGGGCGACTACATCCCCGAAGTTCTCAAGGAAATCAATCACTTCATGCGCGACTGGCGGACGGGTGAGGTCACCCGCATCGACGCGCGCACGCTCGACATCATGGCCGCCTCGCACAGGCTGCTCGATGTGAGCGAGCCCTACATGCTTCTGTCGGGCTATCGCAGTGCCCGCACAAACGCGATGCTGCGCTCGCGGTCGGGCGGGGTCGCGCGCAACTCGCTCCACATGAAGGGCCAGGCGGCGGACCTGCGGCTTAAATCCCGGTCGGTCGGCCAGATGGCACGGGCAGCAGCGGCTTGCGCCTCGGGCGGGGTCGGTCGCTACTCGCGCTCAAATTTTGTGCACATGGACTGCGGTCCGGTCCGCGTCTGGGGCGGCTGAGCGGTCAACCCGCCCGTCATTGCTCCTCGACCGGGCGGCCACGAAAGCCCGTCGCAACCACGAACTTCTCGGAACTGTCGGCCCGGCTTGCGGGCGGCTTGACGTTTGCGACCTTGTCGAAGTTCTGCTTCAGAAGCGTCTGAAGCCCGATCTCGGCCCCGCCCGCCAGCACCTTGGCGACAAAGGTGCCGCCCTCCTCCAGCACATCGAAGGCAAAGGCCGCCGCCGCCTCGCAGAGCGCCACGATTCGCAGATGGTCCGTCTGCTTGTGGCCCGACGAAGCCGCGGCCATGTCGCTCATCACCACGTCGGCGCGGCCGCCGAGCCAAGCCTTGACCTTGTCATCCGCCCCATCCTCGAGGAAGTCGAGCACATGGATCTCGGCACCTGCGATCGCCTCGACCTCTTGCAGGTCGACGCCAAGCACGGTGCCCACGGGCTTGCCCTTGCGTTCGTTCAGCGCGTTCACGCGGGTCACGGCCACCTGGCACCAGCCCCCGGGCGCGCAGCCGAGGTCAACGACCCGCGCGCCCGGCTTGAGGAAGCCGTACTTGTCGTCAAGCTCAAGTATCTTGTAGGCCGCCCTGCCCCGGTAGCCTTCGCGCTTGGCGCGCTGGACATAGGGGTCGTTCAACTGCCGCTCGAGCCAGAGCGTCGAGGAAAGCTTGCGCCCCTTGGCCGTCTTGACCCGGACGCGCAACTCGCGCTGGCCGCGCCCGGAGGTGTTCTTCGGTTCCGTCATTCGCGCGATCCGTCCATTGGCCCGTTCATTCGTAAGGTCCGTCGTCCAGCACTCCGTCGGCACTCATCTGCGCGTAAAGCAGCCCCTCGCGCAGCCCACGATCGGCCACCGACAGGCTGTCGGTCGGCCAGATCCGCATCAAGGCCTGAAGGATCGCCGCCCCCGACATGATCAGCGCATGGCGGTCGCGGCCGATGCGGGGGTCGGTGCGCCGCCCCTCGGGACCAAGCGTCAGATAGTCGCGGATCACAAGGTCGATCTGGTCCGAGGTCATCCGAAGCCCGTCGACCTTGGCCCTGTCGTAGCGACGCAGCCCCAGGAACGAGGCGGCGACCGTGGTGACCGTGCCCGACGTGCCGATGATCTGGAAGCCGGCGCGCGGATTGTCGGCGTTGTAGGGCGAGAACTTGGACAGGTTCTCTTCAAAGAACCAGCTCATCAGCGCAAAGCGCGCGCCGTCGTCATCGACATCCGCAAACTGGTCCTTCAGCGTCGCGACCCCCAGCGGCACCGAGATCCAGTCAACCACGCGGGCCGAAGGCGTGTCGCCCGTCGCCTCGAACCCCGCATGAAGGCGCATGATCGACTTCGGCCGGTCCTCGGGCGCGATCCCCGACAGGTCGATCCAAACAAGTTCGGTCGAGCCGCCGCCGATGTCGACGACCAGAAGCTGCTCGGTCCCCTGCCCGACCAGCGGCGCGCAGGAGATGACGGCAAGGCGTGCCTCTTCCTCGGGGGCAATGATCTCGAGTTGCAAGCCGGTCTCGCGCCGCACCTGGCGTATGAAGTCGCGGGCGTTGCGCGCGCGGCGGCACGCCTCGGTCGCAACCAGGCGCATCCGTCGCACGCCGTGCTTCTCGATCTTCTTCTGGCAGATCCGCAGCGCCTGGATGGTCCGGCTCATCGACGCCCGGCTGAGCCTGCCTGACGCCTCGAGTCCCGTGCCAAGCTGGACGGTCTTCGAGAAGCTGTCGATGACCGTGAACTGACTGCCCTTCGGCTGGGCAATCAGCATCCGGCAACTGTTGGTGCCGAGATCGAGCGCCGCGTAAAGCTGCCCGGTCACGGCCTCGGGGGTGCTGGACGGGTCTGCCGGAGACGTCTCGGACCAAGGCCCATCCGCCAGCATCGGCAGCGCGTCCGCACCCAAGGGACGCTCGGGCGTCATGTCGCCCTCCATTCGTGGTTGCAGGAAACGTAGTTGTCCGCAGGCGGGCACGCAAGGACCGTCGCAGGGCTGTCACATGCCGTAACACCCCCGCGCCGCGTCGCTCGCCATGCGGGACGTGTCGAAATCCGGCATTGAATGTCGTGTCTGCAATCGTATGACGGCAGGGCAGTTAAGCCAGGAGAGCGTACGGATGCCCGATGTGACCATCGTCTACTGGCGGGACATCCCGGCGCAGGTCATCGTCGGATCGGGACGGCGCGCCGCGAAGGTGCAGCTTTCGGAGCGGTTCGAGCAGGCGATCGACCGCTGCGCCATGAAGAGCGGCGCAAAGGACGCGGACGCCTACCTCGCGGAATGGCGCAAGGCGCCACCCTACGCGGTTGAGGGCGAAGCGGCCGAGGTTGCCGCCGCCGAAGCTGCACGGCTCGAGGCCGAGTTCGATACCTCGCGCCTTCGCGTACTGATCGACAACGGCGGCCGGGCCTGAGGCCCGAGCAGGAGGCGACACATGGCACTTTTCAGCTTCCGCCGCGAGGCGCGGCCACTGCCGGACCAGGCCCTGGCCGGAAGGTCGGCCGTCGAGGCGCTCCTTGACGGCTTTTCGATCGAGGTGATGCCGCGCACCGCCGAGAAGGTCGAAAACTTCCGCGATCTCCTGCCTCGGGGCACGCGCGTCTACATCGCCCATATCGAGGGTACGCCGATTGCGGACATGGTGGCGACGGCGGCGCGCCTCCACCGCGAGGGCTTCCCGGCGATGCCGCACTTTCCGGCACGCATCATCGCCGACCGCGCCACGCTGGCCGACTGGATCGCGCGCTACCGGGGCGAGGCCGACGTGCGCCAGGCGCTGCTGCTGGGGGGCGGCGTTGCCACGCCGGCGGGTGAGTTCGACAGCTCGATGCAGCTGATCGAGACCGGGCTCTTCGACGGGTTCGAGCGGCTGCATGTCGCAGGCCACCCCGAGGGCAACAAGGACATCGACCCCGACGGCAGCGACCGCATGGTGATGGAGGCACTGCGCTGGAAGCAGGCCTTCTCGGAGCGCACCGATGCCGCGATGGCCATCGCGACGCAGTTCTGCTTCGAGGCAGCCCCGGTCATCGCCTGGTCCGACCGCCTTGCCGCCGAAGGCATCCGCCTGCCGATCCATATCGGTGTTGCCGGGCCAGCCAAGCTTCAGACGCTCATCAAGTTCGCCATCGCCTGCGGCGTTGGCCCCAGCTTGCGCGTCTTGCAGAAGCGCGCGATGGACGTGACGAAGCTGCTTCTGCCCTACGAGCCGACCGAGTTCGTGGCCGACCTCGCCGCGCACAAGGCCCGCTGTGCCGAAGCCGGGACGGGATTCGGCATCGAGGCCGTGCATTTCTTTCCGCTCGGTGGCATCAAGACGAACGCCGCCTGGGCGACCGATCATGGCGGTTCCTCGGCCCTGCCCGCCACCCACGCACAGGATCACGCATGACCCGCACCGTCATCGAGTCGAAAACGAAAACCGTTGTCATCGGATTTGACGAGCCGTTCTGCGTGATCGGCGAGCGGATCAACCCCACGGGGCGCAAGAAGCTGGCGGCAGAGCTCGAGGCGGGCGATTTCTCGACCGTCGAGCGCGACGCGCTGGAACAGGTGGCCTGCGGTGCGATGGTGCTCGACGTGAACTCGGGCGCGGTCTTCACCAACCGTATGGCGACGGACCCGCGCTATGCCGACAACAACTTCGTCGAGCCGCCGCTGATGCGCGAACTGATCCTTCGCATCCAGGCCATCGTCGACGTGCCGCTATGCATCGACTCGTCCGTGCCCGGCGCGCTCGAAGAGGGGCTCAAGGCGTGCGAGGGGCGGCCCCTGCTGAACTCGGTGACCGGCGAGGAGCATCGCCTCGAACTCGTGCTGCCGCTGGTCAAGAAGTACAACGTGCCGGTCGTGGCAATCTCGAACGACGATACGGGCATCTCCGAAGACCCCGACGTGCGCTTTGCGGTGGCGAAGAAGATCGTCGAACGCGCGGCGGATCACGGCATTCCCGCGCATGACATCGTGGTCGATCCGCTGGTGATGCCGGTGGGCGCGATGGGCACGGCGGGCCGTCAGGTCTTTACGCTCGTGCGCCGCCTGCGCGACGAATTGGGCGTCAATACCACCTGCGGGGCGAGCAACATCAGCTTCGGCCTGCCACACCGGCATGGCATCAACGCGGCCTTCCTACCGATGGCCATCGGGGCGGGCATGACAAGCGCCATCATGAACCCCGTGCGCCAGGTCGAGATGGAAGCGATCCGGGCCGCGAACTTCCTGATGAACCACGATGCGAACGGTGGCGAATGGATTCGCTTCTCGAAAGTGATCGAGGCGGTCGAGGGCGGCCTGAGCTTTGCCGAGGCAAGTGCGGCGGCAAGCCAGGCGACCTCGGGACGCCGGGGCGGCCGCCGCGCGCGGGGCTAACCCGAGGCGCTTCGCCATCGCTTGCAAAGCCGGGCTTGCACCGGCTGCGCTAAGGTGTTCCGCTCTTGCTGGTCTTTTCGCAACCGCAGGTCTGCCCGTGGCTCGCTTGCAGCGTAACACCGTTCTGCTTGGCCTCTTGCGGCTGGCGCTTATGCTCGGTGTCATTCTGGTGCTGCACCGGCTCTACCTGTGGGGCGACGCGCAGGCGCGGATGGCCGACGCAGGTGCCATGCTGACCATCGGCACGATTGCTGGGCTGCTGTGCATCTACGCGCTGATGCTCGCCATCCCCTTCGTCCCGGGGGTGGAGATCGGGCTTGCGCTGCTCATGGCCGGCGGTGCTGGGATGGCACCCATCGTCTATGGGGCCACCGTCGCAGGGCTGATGCTTGCGTTCGCCGTCGGACGGCATTTTCCCCTTCCCCGGCTTCAGGGCTGGGCGAACCGGCTGGGCCTGCGGCGGGTCGCCCGGGCGCTCGTGTCGATCGAGAAACTGACCCGAGAAGAGCGGCTCCGCCTGATCGAGGTCAGCCTGCCGCGCTGGGTCCCGGGCTCGGTGCTGCCGTATCGCTACGTCGTGCTTGGTCTGCTCATCAACATCCCGGGCAACATGGCGCTTGGCGGGGGCGGCGGTCTTTTGCTGCTGGCGGGGCTGAGCGGGCTCTTCGCACCGCTCGCCACGCTGGTGACGCTGGCGGTGGCCGTGTTGCCAGTGCCGCTTGCCGTCGGCCTGCTCGGCTCGGGGTTCTTCTGACGGCATGGCGCGAAACGCCCCCAGATGCCGCGATCCCGCCTTGCCCTCTGGCATGACCGCGATATGACCATGCACGAGGGTCACATTGCCCTCGTTCGACGAAGGCCGCGTCCCGATGAACGACCAGTCCCAGGTACCTGCTGACGACGCGCTCGTGATCTTTACCCCTTCCGGCAAGCGGGGTCGGTTCGCGCGCGGCACCCCGGTGCTGACGGCCGCGCGGCAGCTTGGCGTCGACCTCGACTCGGTCTGCGGCGGACGCGGCATCTGCTCGCGCTGCCAGATCACCCCCGGCTATGGCGAGTTCTCCAAGCATGGCGTGACCGTGCAGGCCGACGCCCTGACCGAATGGAACGCGGTCGAGGAACGCTACAGGTCGATCCGTGGCCTGCCCCAGGGTCGCCGCCTTGGCTGCCAGGCCTGCGTGCAGGGCGACGTCGTGATCGACGTGCCACCCGAAAGCCAGGTCCACCGCCAGGTGATCCGCAAGTCCGCCGCACAGCGCGACATCGTGATGGACCCTGCGACCCGCCTTCTTTACGTCGAAGTCGCCGAGCCCGACATGCACGAGCCGACGGGCGATCTGGAGCGTCTGTCGCGCGCGCTGGCCGACCAGTGGCAGGTGACGGGCGTCACCGCAGACCTCGCCATCCTGCGTCGCCTGCAACCCGCGCTTCGCAAGGGCAACTGGGCGGTCACCGTGGCCCTGCATCAGGGTCATGCCGATGCCGCGCCCCGCATCCTTGACCTCTGGCCCGGCTTCCATGACGGACGGCTGCACGGCCTTGCCATCGACCTTGGTTCGACCACCATCGCAGCACACCTGTGCGACCTGGGCAGCGGCGCCGTGCTGGCCTCGTCGGGCGTGATGAATCCGCAGATCCGCTTCGGCGAGGATCTAATGAGCCGTGTCAGCTACGCGATGATGAACCCCGGCGGGGATGTCGAGATGACGGCCTCGGTCCGCACGGCGCTTGATGCGCTGATCGTGGCGACCGCGTCCGAGGCGGGGGTCGATCCGGCGTCGGTCTACGAACTGGTCGTCGTCTGCAACCCGGTGATGCACCACCTGCTGCTGGGGATCGACCCGGTGGAACTGGGCCAGGCCCCCTTCGCGCTCGCGACCTCGGGCAGCCTGTCGCTCGACGCGCGCGACCTCGACCTCGGATCGGTCAACCGGGCGGCGCGGGTCTACATCCTGCCCTGCATCGCGGGCCACGTGGGGGCCGATTGCGCCGCCGTCGCACTCAGCGAAGAGCCCGACCGCTCGAAGGACATGGTGCTGATCGTCGACGTAGGCACCAATGCCGAACTGCTTCTCGGCAACGAGACGCGGGTGCTCGCCTGTTCCAGCCCGACCGGCCCCGCCTTCGAGGGCGCGCAGATCAGCGCGGGCCAACGCGCCGCCCCCGGTGCCATCGAGCGGGTCGAGATCGACCCTGCCACCAAGGAACCACGCTTCCGCGTGATCGGCTCGGACCTGTGGTCCGACGAGCCGGGCTTCGCCGCCGCTCCGCAGGTGACGGGCATCTGCGGCTCGGGCATCATCGAGGCGGTGGCCGAGATGCGGATGGCGGGTCTGGTCGACCCGTCTGGCCTGATCGGATCTGCCGAACAGGTGGGCAGCGCGCGCAGCGTGCCCGAGGGGCGCACCCACAGCTACCTTCTGCACGATGGCACGGCCGCCGGGGGCCCACGCATCCTTGTGACGCAGGGCGACATCCGCGCGATCCAGCTTGCGAAATCGGCGCTTTATGCGGGCGCGCGCCTTCTGATGGACGAGATGGGCGTGGATCATGTGGACCGCGTGGTCCTTGCGGGGGCGTTCGGCGCACATATCAGCCCGAAGCATGCGATGGTGCTGGGCATGATCCCCGATGCGACGCTCGACCATGTGACTTCGGCGGGTAACGCCGCCGGCACCGGTGCGCGAATCGCCCTTCTCAACAAGGCCGCGCGGGCACGGATCGAAGAGACGGTCCACCACATCCACAAGGTCGAGACGGCGATCGAACCGCGCTTCCAAGAGCATTTCGTCGCGGCCAATGCCATCCCGCATGCGACCGATCCGTTCCCCGAGCTTGCCCGGATCGTCACCCTGCCGGACGTTTCGTTCAACACCGGCGGCGACGGCAGCCGTCGTAGGCGGCGCGGCTGACGGGTTGGCCTTGTGCGGCCTCTACGCTAGGGTCCGCGCATGAGCGATCCGGTGGCCGATCTTCTGCGACAGGTGGCGACCGAGGACCGCGCGGCGTTCCGCGCGCTCTACGCCGCGACGTCGGCGAAACTCTTCGGTACGCTGACCCGTATCCTTGGAACACGGTCCGAGGCGGAAGATGCGGTGCAGGAGGTCTATACGAAGGTCTGGCTCAACGCCCGCCGGTTCGACCCGGGCCGGGGTGCCGGGATGACATGGCTGATCGCCATCGCACGCAACCACGCCATCGACCGCATCCGCTCCCGCCCCGATGCCCGCCCGTCCGATGACGAGGATGCCCTCGATGCCGTCGCCGACACGCGGCCCGGCGTTGAAAGCCGACTCGTGGCGATGGGCGAGACGCAGCGGCTTGTGGACTGCTTCGCCGAGCTTGAGCCCGACCGCGCTCGGGCGATCCGGGGGGCCTATCTCGACGGGCAGTCCTATCAGGCGCTGGCCGACCGCTCCGGCGTTCCCGTCAACACCATGCGGACCTGGCTGCGCCGCGCGCTGATCGCACTGAGGGAGTGCGTGGACCGATGACCGACCGCGACACCCTGCCACCCGATGACGAGGCCGACGCGCTGGCCGCCGAGTATGTGCTGGGCGTTCTGGCGATGGACGAGCGCATGGCCGTCGAGGCGCGGCTTCGCAACGATGCCACGTTTGCCGCCCGCGTCGCCGCGTGGGAGGCGCGGCTGTCCGGCATGAACGACGAGTTCCCCGAACTGCCGCCGCCCGACCTTCTGCCCCGGATCGAGGCGCGCCTCTTCCCGGTCGCGCCGCGCCGCAGGGTTGGCTGGGGCTGGCTCGGCGGTCTGGCCCTGGCCGGATCGGTCGCCGTGGCGATCCTCGTCGGACGCCCCGCCGAGCCGGTCCTGCGCGCCACGCTGACCGCGCCGGAGACGGCGCTTATCTTCGAGGCCGAGGTTGCAAGGGACGGCATGCTGACCCTTGCGCGCGTCGCCGGAGCCGAGGCCGAGCCTGGCCGCGACTACCAGCTTTGGGCCATCGGTGCGGCGGGGGTGCCTAAGCCGCTGGGCCTCGTCGAGGGGGCCGAGGTCACGCTCGCCGCGGCGGTCGCGGCAGGCGAGACGCTGGCCGTCAGCCTCGAGCCCGACGGCGGCTCGACCACCGGCGCGCCGACGGGTCCGGTGCTCGTCACGGGCGTTTTGACGGACGGATGACGAAGGCGTGATTGTGTGGGTGGCGTGAAACTTCGCCCGCCCAGCCTCCGTAGCTTTGGGTGTGAGGGCCGGATGGCCTGCCACGAAGCAACAGGAGAAACGACATGAGCCCAATGATCCGCACGCTTGCCGCAACCACGACCTTCGCCGTCCTCGCGGCAGGCACCTCTTTCGCCGAGAACCCGATGGTCGGCGGCGCGGCGATGTACGAGAACAAGACCATCGTCGAGAATGCCGTGAACTCGGCCGATCACACGACCCTCGTCGCCGCTGTTCAGGCCGCGGGGCTGGTCGAGACGCTGTCGGGCGAAGGCCCGTTCACCGTCTTTGCGCCGACCAACGAGGCCTTCGCGAAGCTGCCCGCGGGCACTGTCGAGACGCTTCTGAAGCCCGAGAACAAGGATCAGCTTACCAAGATCCTGACCTGTCACGTCGTTGCGGCGAATGCGCTGTCGGATGCCATCGTCAAGATGGTCGATGACGACAACGGCGCGCACCCCGTGACGACCGTGGGCGGCTGCGAGTTCACCGCCATGTACGAGGGCGACAAGATCATGATCAAGGACGGTCAAGGCAACGTAGCCAACGTGACCATCGCGGATGTGAAGCAGTCGAACGGCGTCATCCACGTCATCGACTCGGTGCTTCTGCCCGCCAGCTGCTCCCCATCCCTGTCCGGACAACGCCCCCGGCCGGGCAGGGTGAACCGACCGTGCAGCGGAGCAGCGACATCGAACCGGTCGCCGCCTCGATTAAGGCCCGCTGCACGGTCGGCCCTACCGTTTCGGCCGATTGTCCGGCCCCTCTGGATCGGGGGTCAGGCAAGCTGCCCCCTCTTCCGGGCATGGCCGAACGGCGGGCGGCGCGCAATTTCGGCGCGCCGCCCTTCGATCATGTCCGGCGCGGTCAGGCCGCCTTGAGCATCGAGTCCGCTTTCAGCCCCGCGTAGCACTCGTCGAGCGACTTCGTGGCGCGCTCGATCAGTACGTCGATCTCGGCGGGCGTAATCACAAGCGGCGGCGAGATGATCATGCGATCACCGACATGGCGCATCACGAGGTTGTTGGCAAAGCAGCGCTCGCGGCAACGGAAACCGACCTTGCCCGCTTCCGAGGCAAACTTGGCCCTGCTCTCCTTGTGCGGCGTGAGCGCGATCGAGCCCATCAGCCCGACGAGTTTCGCCTCTCCGACAAGCGGATGGTCGACCATCTTCGCCCAGCGCTCGGCCAGATAGGGATGCGCCACGTCGCGAACATGGTCGATGATCCCCTCCTCGGCGATGATCCGCAGGTTTTCCAGCGCGACGGCCGCGGCGACCGGATGCCCCGAATAGGTGTAGCCGTGGTTGAAGTCGCCCGCCGCCCCGACCGTGTGGGCGATCTCGTCGCAGACGATGCTGCCGCCGATCGGCTGGTAGCCCGAGGACAGACCCTTGGCGATGGTCATGATGTGCGGGCGGATGCCGAAGGTTTGGCTTCCGAACCAGTTGCCGGTGCGCCCGAAGCCGGTGATGACCTCATCCGCGATCAGCAGGATGCCATACTTGTCGACGATGCGCTGAATTTCGGGCCAGTAGGTCGAGGGTGGCACGATCACCCCGCCCGCGCCCTGGATCGGCTCTCCGATAAAGGCCGCGACGTTCTCGACGCCAAGCTCGAGGATCTTCTCCTCAAGCTCCCGCGCGCGCATCAGGCCGAACTCTTCCGGCGTCATGTCGCCGCCCTCGGCCCACCAATGCGGCTGGCCGATATGCACGATCCCGTCGATCATCCCACCATGCGCGTGGATGTAGGTCATGCCCCCCAGGCTGCCGCCGCCCATGGTCGAGCCGTGATAGCCGTTCTTGCGGCTGATGATGACGCGCTTCGAAGGCTGACCCTTGATGTCCCAGTAGCGGCGCACGAGGCGGATGTTGGTGTCGTTCGCCTCGGACCCCGAGCCCGCGAAGAAGACATGGTTCAGATCGCCGGGGGCCAATTCGGCGATCTTGGCGGCAAGGGCAATGGCGGGCACATGAGTTGTCTGGAAGAAGGTGTTGTAATAGCTCAACTCTTCGATCTGGCGCTTGGCCACTTCGCCCAGTTCGGGCCGCCCGTAGCCGATGTTGACGCACCACAGCCCTGCCATCCCGTCGAGGATGCGGTTGCCTTCGCTGTCGGTCAGCCAGACGCCCTTGGCGCGCGTGATGACCCGCGCACCCTTGGCGGCAAGCTCGGCCCCGGCGGTGAAGGGATGCATGTGATGGGCGGCATCGAGCGCCTGAAGGTCGGCGGTCGGCATGTGGTTGGTGATCTTGTTCATCGCATCCCTCGCGGCCGGGCCGTCGCAGTGCCGCACTGTGCGGGGACTCGCGAGCCTCGGGCTTCGAAGTGATCTTAGGGGCAATCGCAGCGTGGCGCAATAATTTGATCAAATTATTGCGCGAGCGCGGCGCGCACTTCGTCAATGCCCTGCGCGAGATCCTTGGCGATGGCCTCGGCCAGCCCGCGCGCATCGCCTGCGCGCATCGCGGCCAGCGCCTCCTCGTGCTGGTCGGGCAGGCCCAGCGCACCGGCATGCGCGCAAACGACGCGCAGCGACGGGCCGAAGCGCAGCCAGAGCGAGCGGGCCATATCTTCGAGGATCGGCATCCGCGCGGCCTCGTAGAGCGTGAAGTGGAAACGGTGGTTGCCCGAAAGATAGCCCTGCACGTCGCCCGCCCGGATCGCGGTGTCGATGCTCGCGTCGATCGCCTCGAGCCGGGCGATCAGGTCGGACGACAGCCGCGCCGCCGCAAGCTCGGCCAGGCGCGGCTCGATCGTCAGGCGCGCGAAGGCCACCTGGTCGAGCGCCGAGGGCGTGAGTTCCGGCACCACCACGCGCCGGTTGCCGAGGAGCGAGAGCGCGCCCTCGGCGATGAGCCGCCGGATCGCCTCGCGCACCGGAGTCATGCCGGCGTCGAGGTCGCGGATCAGGCCCTGAATGGTGACCGGCTGCCCCGGCTCGAGCGCGCCGTAAAGCACCATGTCGCGGAGGCGACCATAGGTCAGCTCATGCGTGGGGATCTTGCGGTCTTCGGCATTCATGGGCGCATCCCCGGCGGCATTTGATCAAAACTAGGCCGGGGGTGCGGGGGGCGCAAGCGGCGAGGGATGAGCGGACCCGCGGATCGACCGGCAAACGCTCCGGTGGCGCGCTTCCGCGATCCGATTGCCGAAGGGTGCAAGCCCGCAGGCAAGGGGCGTGCCACAAGCCTGACGGCTGCAATCCGGCAAGGCCAGGGGAAAAAAAGCGCACGGATTGAAGCCCCCGAAGCCTCGGACTACCGCCCCGCCAGCCCATCCCGCAGCACCGCGAGCACCGCCTCGCCCGGCACATCCTCGGCCACGAAGGCCTCGCCGATCCCGCGCGCAAGGATGAACCGCAGCCGTCCGTCGATCACCTTCTTGTCCTGACCCATCAGCGCCAGCAGCGCCTCGGGCCCCGGCAGGTCGCCCGGAATCTCGGCCATGTCGACCCGCATCCCCATCGCCCGCAGATGCGCCCGCACCCGGCCCGGCACCTCTTGCGCGCAAAGGCCCAGCCGCGCGCTGAGTTCGAACGCCAGAGCGCAGCCGATGGCG
>JANPJD010000180.1:0-2614 GCA_031425325.1 Rhodobacterales bacterium
ATCTGGACCACCACCCCCTGGACCATCCCTCAGAACCGCGCCGTCGCATTCAACCCTGCCATCGCCTATGGCCTCTACGAGGTCACGGGTCGCCCGCAGGACAGCAACGCCACCATCGGCGCACGCTACCTGATGGCCGACAAGCTGGCCGAACAGGTCTTTGCAGCGGCGAAGCTGGACGGCTCGATGTACCGCCGACTGCGCGGCGTCGAAGCGGTGGAGTTGAAGGCACTCACCCTCGCCCACCCCTTCGCCAACATCGAAGGTGGCAACGGCGAGTGGGACTATGACGTCCCCCTCCTTCCCGGTGACCATGTCACCGACGACGCAGGCACAGGCTTCGTCCACACCGCGCCGAGCCACGGCGATGACGACTACCAGCTTGGCCTGAAACACGGCCTCAAGATGACCTACAACGTCGAGCCGGACGGCTCCTACCGCGCCGACCTGCCCTTGTTCGGGGGGCAGCACATCATCCTGCCGGACGGCAAGGAAGGTCCGGCCAACGTCTCGGTCATCAAGCACCTGGCCTACTCGGGTGCGCTCTTCGCCAAGGCGAAGCTGAAGCACTCCTACCCGCATTCGTGGCGCTCGAAGGCGCCGCTCATCTACCGCAACACGCCGCAATGGTTCGTGGCGATCGACAAGCCGCTCGACGATGGCATGGGCCAGTATGGTGACACGATCCGCGCCCGTGCGCTGACCAGCATCGACAGCCTGGTGCAGTGGACGCCGCAGACCGGGCGCAACCGCTTGCATTCGATGATCGAGGCGCGGCCAGACTGGGTGCTGTCGCGTCAGCGTGCCTGGGGCGTGCCGATGACCTGCTTCGTCCGGCGGGGCGCAAAGCCGACCGACCCGGACTTCCTGTTGCGCGACCCCGCCGTGAACGCCCGCATCGTCGCGGCCTTCGAGGCAGAGGGGGCGGATGTGTGGTACGCGCCGGGCTTCAAGGAGCGGGTGCTGCAAGGCCACGATCCTGACGCCTACGAGCAGGTCTTCGACGTGCTCGACGTGTGGTTCGACAGTGGCTCCACCCACGCCTTCGTGCTGCGCGACCGCGCCGACGGGTCGGCAGACGGCATCGCCGACCTCTACCTCGAAGGCACCGACCAGCATCGCGGTTGGTTCCATTCCTCGATGCTTCAGGCCTGCGGCACGATCGGGCGCGCGCCCTACCGGGGCGTGCTGACGCATGGCTTCACGCTCGACGAGAAGGGCATGAAGATGTCCAAGTCGCTGGGCAACACCATCGTGCCCGCCAAGGTCGTCGAGGAATACGGCGCCGACATTCTGCGGCTCTGGGTGGCGCAAGCCGACTTTACTGTCGACCAGCGGATCGGACCCGAGATTCTGAAGGGCGTTGCCGACAGCTACCGCCGCCTGCGAAACACGCTGCGCTTCCTTCTGGGGAACCTCGCGGAGTTTTCGGAGGCCGAGCGGGTCGCCCCCGCCGATATGCCTGAACTTGAACGCTGGGTGCTCCATCGCCTTGCCGAACTCGATGCCGAGGTGCGGGCGGGCTATGCTGCCTACGATTTCCAGGGCGTGTTCCAGAAGGTCTTTGCCTTCGCCACGACCGATCTCTCGGCGCTCTACTTCGACATCCGCAAAGACGCGCTTTACTGCGATGCGCCGGGCAGCCTGACGCGCCGCTCGGCTCGCACGGTGCTGGACCTGCTGTTCCACCGACTGACGACCTGGCTCGCGCCGATCCTCGTCTTCACAGCCGAGGATGTGTGGCTCTCGCGCTTTCCAGGCGAGGAAGGCTCGGTACATCTCGAGGATATGCCCGAGACGCCGGAGGGCTGGCTCGAGCCGGGGTTGGGAAACAAGTTGGGTTATCTCTTCAAGGTTCGGAAGGAAGTCACTGAGGTTATTGAGGTCGCTAGGTCGAGCAAGGAGATCGGCTCTAGCCTTGAGGCTCATCCAACTGTGTTCTTTGCAGGTGATGCAGCAATGCTTGATCTCTTTGGTGGTCCAAAAGAAACAGAAGACCTTTTGCGTGAGATATGCATCACGTCTAGTTTCACAGTAATGGAGGGAACGCCGCCGTCTTTCGACCGTGCGATAGACGCTCTGCCGCCTGCAAGGTTTGTAGATTTTGGGAAAGCGTCAGGCGAGAAATGCCAGCGTTGCTGGAAGATCCTCCCCGATGTCGGCACGCATTCCCACCCGCATACCTGCGCGCGCTGCGATGCGGCCCTCGGATGACGCGATCCGCGCGATCCTGACCGGCCTTGCCTACGAACGGGGCAGGGGCGTCAGCTTCTGCCCGTCCGAGGCCGCGCGCCGCCTGGCGGACGACTGGCGTCCGCTGATGGATGATGTGCGGCGCGTGGCGGGGGCTATGCGGGACGACGGCACGCTTCAGGCGACACAGGGCGGTGTGCCTGTCGATCCGCTCAGTGCGGTTGGCCCGATCCGTCTGGGATTGCCGAAGACCTGATCCTCGCCAGGTTCATTCTGGAACAAGTATCCCACGGGGGTCGGGGGTGTGAAACCCCCGCCTCGCCCGATCAGCCGAGCGCCTCGGGTTCCGCTTCCGCATGACGCCGGTTCCAGCGGATCGAGGACCAGAGCGACACGCCGATCAGCGCGGCGCCGCCAAGGC
>JANPJD010000181.1:0-8632 GCA_031425325.1 Rhodobacterales bacterium
CTGCTGACCACGATGGGCCAGCTTTTCGGCAGCCTGCGCGGCGGCCTTGCGCTGTCGGTGGTGTTGGTGGGCGCGCTCTTGGCGGCGGCGACCGGCGTCGTCGGGGCCACGGTCGTGACGATGGGCCTGCTCAGCCTGCCCGCGATGATGCGCGCGGGCTACGACCCCAAGCTTGCGACGGGCACGATCTGCGCCGCAGGCACGCTCGGCCAGATCATCCCGCCCTCGACCGTACTCATCTTTCTGGCCGACATTCTTCAGGGGGCCAATTCCGCGGCGCAGCTGTCACTGGGCAACTTCTCGCCCGACACCGTGTCGGTGGGCGACCTCTTCGCCGGGGCGATCCTGCCCAGTCTGGTGCTTGTGGTGATGTTCGTCCTCTACATCGTCTGGAAGGCCATCTTCCACCCCGAGACCTGCCCGCCTGTCGCCATGACCCCGGCCGAGAAGGCTGGCCTCGGGCTTCGGATCGTCGGCGCGCTGATCCCGCCGCTGCTCCTGATCGTGTCGGTCCTCGGCTCGATCGTCTCGGGCGTGGCCACGCCCACCGAAAGCGCCAGCGTGGGCGCGGTGGGCGCGCTGTTCCTGGCGGCAGTCAAGCTGTTCGCCGATGCCTACCTTGGTGCCGAAGGCGATCCGCGCCGCGACATCCGGCTTTTCTGGTTCTGGCTGGTCGCACTGTCAGGCCTGCTGGCGACCGCCTGGCTGTTTGGCGCGGCGGGCCTTCTCAACACGATGCTGGTGCTGCTGGCGCTGGCCCTCGTCGTCATCCTGATCCGCGGCGACCTGCGGCGCAGCTATGTCGATACGCTCTTTCGTTCGTCGGTCTCGACCATGTCGATCACCTCGATGGTGTTCATCATCCTGCTCGGGGCCACCGCCTTCGCGCTGGTGTTCACCCAGCTTGGGGGCAGCGCGATGGTGCAGGGCTTCCTCGAGGGGATGCCAGGCGGCACGTTCGGCGCGCTGGCCGTGGTCTTCGCAATAATCTTCGTGCTCGGCTTCTTCCTCGATACCTTCGAGATCATCTTCATCGTGATCCCGATCACCGCACCTGTGCTTCTCATCATGGGCGTCGATCCGATCTGGCTCGGGGTGATGATCGGGCTCTTGCTGCAAACCTCGTTCCTCACGCCGCCCTTCGGCTTCTCGCTGTTCTACCTGCGGGGGGTGGCGCCGCGTTCGATCACCACGCCGATGATCTATCGGGGGGTCATGCCCTTCATCGCGATCCAGCTATTCGCACTGGCCGTGCTGTGGATCTTCCCCGACCTCGCGACCTGGCTGCCGAACGAGCTGTTCCGCTCGGACGCGCCGGGAACCGAGGGTGCGCCGCCGCCGCCCCCCGCCTTCGACGCGGGCGGCGGCGAGGACGAGTTCCTCTAGCGATGCGCGACCTTCCCAGCCTGCGCCAGCTAGAGTACTTCGTCGCCCTCGTCGAGACAGGCAGCTTCAAGGCAGCGGCCGAGCAGTGCGGGATCAGCCAGCCCTCGTTGTCGGTACAGCTTGCGACGCTGGAAAAGCGGCTGGGCCAGAGGCTGGTCGAGCGGGGGCGGGCAGGCGTGATCCCCACGCTTGCGGGGCGCGAGGTCCACGAACGCGCGCGCGCCATCCTCGAAGCGACGCGGACCCTTGTGAACCGCTTCGACGCCCCCCGCTCGGGCCTGACGGGCACGATCCGCTTCGGGGCGTCGGGTACGCTCGGCCCCTACCTTTTGCCGCATGTGATCGCGCGGCTTCATGCGCGCCATCCCGACCTGCAGCTTTTCATCCGCGAGGCCCCGCCCGAGGCGCTGGCCGCAGGCCTTGCGCGCGGCGACTTCGACATGATCCTGGTGCAACTGCCGGTGCGGGGCGATGTGACCCCGATCCGGCTGTTCCGCGAACCTCTGGAAGTGGTGGTGGCCCGCGACCACCCCTTTGCCGCGCGCGGGCGCATCCCGCGCGAAGACCTGCGCGGGCAGACGGTGCTGGCGCTCGGCCCCGCCTTCGCGCTGCGCCAGCAGGTCGCGGACCTGTGCGAGACGCTGGGCGCACGGCTGCGCGCGGATTACGAAGGCACCAGCCTGGATGCGATCCGCCTGATGGCGGGCATGGGCATGGGCATCGCCGTCTTGCCCGCGCTTTACGTCCGGTCCGAAGTCGGGCCCGAGGACAAAGATGTGGTCGTCGTCTCGCTCGAAGGGCCGCGAACCCTGCGCTCGGTCGGCCTTGTCACGCGGGGCAACAGCGCGGGCGACGCGGCCCCTCGCATTGCCCGTCTGATCCAGACCGTCGCGAAAGAGGTCTTCGCGGGAACCCTGGTTCTCGAACCGCTGTGAGTGTGGGAACCCGGCCAGTGCGCCGATGCGGCGATCGGAAAAGATCGCTTGCGGTCGGTCGCATCGGGATATGAAGTGAGACAAAGGGACAGGGACTGCATCCCCGCCAGCTCAGAACGAAAGAGACGAGGCCATGAGCGTTTTCCGTGCCATCTACAGCTCGCGCCCCTTCGGCTTCGACGCCACGATCCTGAACAGCATCCTCGCGGATGCGCGGCGCGCGAACCTTCGCGATGGCATCACCGGTGCTCTGATCTGCCGCCATGACATCTACCTGCAATGGCTCGAAGGCCCCGAGGCCGAGGTCCGCAGCACGCTGGCGCGCATCAAGCGCGACGACCGCCATGTCGAGGTCACGTTGCATGTGTCCGAGCCCGCAGAAGAGCGCGTCTTCGCGGAATGGGCGATGCTGCATGATCCGGCTGCATCTTGGATCTGGACGCGCGAAGAGGTGGCCGGGGACGCCGTCGAGCGCGCGACGCCCGAAGAGATCACGGGCTTCTTCCTGCGCCTGCGCGACGTTGCAGTGACGCCCGATCCCGCCTGATCCCCCGACAGGGTGTTGGCACCGTTCCACCCGTCTCGGCCCGCCAGATCGGTGGGGCAAAGGTGTACCTGCGGGCTTCGACCGACATGGACATTGCGTCGCGTTGAAATCGTGCTCGAGCGGATCAATTCGCACGCTACCCAACAGGTCGGACCATCGTGCGTCGTAGCTTCGCTTTTCAATGCCCGCAAATGCCCCCTGCGCCCCGCAATGGCGCCGGATTGACGCCGCTCAAATCGGACGTGACATGACGATTACCGATCCCCGCATCGCCCGGCTGATCGCCCTGATCCGCGCCGCCCGCCGACCGCCGAAGGGCACAGCCCGCATCGCCACAGCCCTTGGCCTCGGCCTGCTTTGCCACACGCTGTTCGGCATCGCGGTGCTTGCGATGATCGTCGCGATGTTCTTCGGGATGAGCGAAAGCCTTGGGACAGTGCCGTGGCCCTGGGCGCTTCTGGCCAATGCGGCGCTGCTTGCCCAGTTTCCGCTAGCCCACTCGCTTCTGCTGACGGGGCGCGGCGGGCGGCTCCTCGCCCGGCTCATGCCCGGCCCGCATGGTGCTACGCTTGCCACGACCACCTACGCCATCATCGCCTCGGCACAGCTTCTCGCGCTCTTTGCGCTCTGGACCCCGTCTGGCATCGTCTGGTGGCGGGCCGAGGGTGCGGCCTTCTGGGCGATCGCCGTCGCCTATGCGGCAAGCTGGCTTCTGCTTCTGAAGGCCAGCTTCGATGCCGGGGCCGAGGTGCAGTCGGGGGCGCTTGGCTGGATGTCGCTGATGGCCCGCATCCGCCCCGTGTTCCCCGACATGCCGACCGCCGGGCTGTTCCGCCTGATCCGTCAGCCGATATATGTGGCCTTCGCGCTGACTCTCTGGACAGTGCCGGTCTGGACGCCGGACCAGCTTGCGCTGGCGCTTGCCTATACCGCCTACTGCCTGCTTGCGCCGCGCCTCAAGGAACGCCGCTTCGCCGCCCGCTATGGCGAGCGGTTCCTGCGCTACCGGGCCGCCGTGCCCTACGCCCTGCCGCGCCTCGCGCCAACGAAGGACAAGACCCGTGCGTAATGACCTGACGATCTACGACAAGGTCGCCGACCGCTGGTGGTCGGACGACATCCGTTGGGTGCGGACGCTGAAGAACCTCGTGCCGGGGCGGCTGTCGTGGTTCGACCGGCAGATCGACTGGCCGGGCAAGACGGTGCTCGACCTTGGCTGCGCCGGGGGTTTCATGGCCGAGGCGTTGGCACTGCGCGGGGCGCAGGTCACGGGCATCGACCCCGCCGCCGAAGCGATTGACGCGGCCCGTGCCCATGCCCGCGCCCAGGGCCTTCGCATCGGCTATGATGTCGGCGTGGGCGAGGCGCTGCCATACGACGATGGCAGTTTCGATGCCGTCGTCTGCGTCGATGTGCTCGAGCATGTGGCCGATCTGAACAAGGTCCTGTCCGAAGTGGCGCGCACCCTGCGCCCCGGCGGGCTCTTTCTGTTCGACACGATCAATCGCAATCCGCTTGCACGCCTCGCCACCGTCACCATCGCCGAGGACGTGCTGCGTCTCTTGCCACGCGGCACGCATGACCCGGCAATGTTCATTCGCCCGCAGGAACTGCGCCGCGCGATGCAGGGGGCGGGGCTGGTGCCGGGACCGATGACCGGCCTTGGCCCGCGCGGGCTGAACCGCAGGCTTGACCTGACCTTCGGCCGTCTGCCGCTGACGGCCATCCTCTACATGGGCATCGCGCGCAAACCTGCCTTGGGATCAGCGACATGACCGACCTGCCGCGCGAGAACGTGCAGGACTACCCCCGCCCGCCCGCGCTGGAAGCGGTGCCGCAGCGGATCACGATCCGGCTTGGTGGTTCCGTGGTCGCCCAGACCGACCGGGCGCTGCGGGTGCTCGAAACCCACCACGCGCCCGCCTACTACCTTCCGCCCGACGACATCCGTGCGACCCTGCGCCCCAGCCCCGGCAGCAGCTTTTGCGAGTGGAAAGGCGTCGCGCGCTATTTTGATGTGATCGCGGGCGGCAGAACGGTCCGGCGGGCCGCCTGGGTCTATGACCGCCCCACAGCCCGCTTCGCCGACCTTGCCGGGCATGTCGCATTTTATGCCGGCTTGATGGACGAGGCCTGGGTTGGCGATCTGCGCGTCGTGCCACAGCCCGGCGACTTCTACGGCGGCTGGGTCACCCCCAACCTTGATGGCAAGATCAAGGGTGCGCCGGGAACGCAGCATTGGTAGGATGCGTCATGCGCGGTCGTCTCGCCCCAATCGTTGCGGTGATCCTTCTTGGGTTGGTCCCTGCCTGGGCCGACGAGGGCGCCGCCGTGCCATCCGTGATCGAGGATTTCACGATGCAGCCGCAGACCCGGTGGCGGTTTTTCAGCGATCAGGTGATGGGGGGCGTCTCCACCGGCGGCGTCGCCTTCGAGGTAGAGGATGGCCTGCCGTTCGCGCGCATGACCGGCAGCGTCAGCACCGAGAACCGGGGGGGCTTCATTCAGATGCGGCTCGACCTCGGCGCGCCGCCGCCCGAGGGCACGATCGGCGTGCGTCTTGTCGTTCGCGGCAACGGCCAGCGCTATTTCGTGCATCTGCGGACCGAAGGCACACGGTTGCCCTGGCAGTTCTATCAGGCCGGGTTCGACGTGACCGAAGGCTGGACCGAGGTGCGACTGCCGCTTTCAGCCTTCGCCGCCTCCGGCGCACTGCTGCGCGACGTGCCTGTGGCGGATAGCCTTACATCGGTGGCCGTGGTCGCCTATGGCCGCGACCACGAGGCACGGATCGACGTGCGCGAGGTGGGGTTCTACTAGGCTGCGCCGCGCGGTCGGGGCGCATCCTGGCCCGAAACCACCTCATACCCCGCCGCCGACATGACGCGCATAAGCTCTCGGTGGCCCTTCTTCGCCATCTCAAGGGGGGGCGACACTTTGGGGTCCTGTTCGGCCTCGACCACGAACCAGCCCTCATACCCGTTCGCCGCCAGCGCCTTGACGATCGCCTCGAAGTCGAGCGAGCAGTCGCCCGGCACCGTAAAGGCCCCCTTCACAACCGCATCTAGGAAGGACTCGCGGCTGCGGTCCACCCCGTCGACCACGGCGCTGCGGATGTCCTTGGTATGGACATGCGTGATGCGCGCCCATTGCCGCTCGATCACGCGCAGGGGGTCGCCGCCCGCAAAGGCCAGGTGACCCGCGTCGAACAGAAGCGGCACGCTGGAATGGGCGAGAAACAGGTCCAGCTCCGCCTCGGTCTCGACCGCCGCCGCCATGTGATGATGATAGCTGATCGGCATGCCACTGGCCGCGCACCAGTCCGCGAAATCGCTGACCTTGCGGCCATAGGTGGCCATCTCGGCCTCGGTCAGCTTTGGCTTCGACGCCAGCGGCGCAGACCGATTGCCCTGCACCGAGCGTGCCGTCTCGCCGTAGATGATGCAGGGTGCGCCAGCGTCCTTGAAAAAGGCGAGTTGTGCCGCGACGCGATCCTTCTCGGCCTCGAGGTCACCGTCGAGAAGCTGCCCCGAGAACCATCCGCCGCAGACCGAGATGCCGTAGCGCGCAAGGATCGGCCCGAGCACGGCCATGTCCATCGGAAAGCGGCGTCCCGTCTCCATTCCGGTGAAGCCGGCCTCGCTGGCCTGACGCAGGCAGTCCTCGAGGCTGACATCGTCGGACAACTCGGCGAGGTCGTCATTCCACCAGGCGATTGGGGAAATGCCCAGTCTGGCTTTCATTCAAAAGGCTCCTTCGGCGACGTTGCGCGGGCAAGGCTGTCATGCCGGGGCGAGGCGGGCAACCCTTTGGCGCGACCGTCTCAATCTGCAGGCATCGCCTCGCGCGGGATCACTGCCCCGTGGTGTGCGACAACGGCAGAGGCGAGGCGATGCCCTGCTGCCGCCGCCTCGCCCGGGCTTTGCCCCGCAAGGCGCGCCGCAAGGTAGCCCCCGTTGAAGCTGTCGCCCGCGCCCGAGCTGTCGACGACGCGGGGCGCAGGCGCGAACGCGCCCCGCTTGATCGCCCCGCCGTGCCACAGGAGCGGCCCTGCGGGTCCGTTCTTCAAGGCCACCTCGTCCACGCCCGCGGCGGCGATCCGGTCGATGACCTCGTCGGGCGACTGGCCCGGATAGAGCCTTTCCTCGTCGTCCTGCGAGGGCAGGGCGAGGCTTGTCGCCGCCCACATCGCGGCGAAGGCCTCGCGCGCGGCTGCGGCGTCCGGCCAAAGGTTCGGACGATAATTCGTGTCGAAGACGATCCGCTTGCCCGCACGCCTCAGTTCAGCCGCCTTGGCGATCAGCGCCTCGCGCATCGGGACCGGCAGGATGGCCAGCGTGACGCCCGACAGATAGACGACGTCGAAAGCCCCGAGGTCCTCCAGCCGCGCGCCGGCTCCCGTGAACAGCCTGCGCGCCGCCGATGCCTCACGCCAGTAGCGGAACGAGCGTTCGCCCGCTGCGTCCGTCTCGATGGCGTAAAGGCCCGGCAGGCGCGCGGGGTCGCGGCCGATCAGCCCGGTGTCGATGCCTTCGCGCGTGAACATGGCCAGCATCGCATCCGAGAACCTGTCGGTTCCGATCGTGGTCAGGTAGCTGACGTGGCAGCCCAGACGCGCCAGATAGATCGCCGTGTTGGCCGTATCGCCCGCAAAGCCGATCCGCGCCGTCCCCCCGACAAGGTCGATCTGCCCAAGCTCGATCATGCATTCGCCGATGCAGGCGATCCGCGCCTTAGCCGTCATCCGCGCCACCCATCGTCGTGCCGCAAATGCCGCGCTCAGCGTTCCACGCCTCACATGTCATCCTCGGCGCCTCGGTTTTGACTTTCGATGCCATCGACATAAAAAAAGGGCCGGTCTTTCGACCGGCCCCGAGCATTTCTCTTGCCGTCAGGCTGCGATTACTCGCGGTTGCCCATGAACTGCAGCATGAACATGAAGAGGTTGATGAAGTTCAGATACAGGCTCAGCGCGCCCATGATCGCCGACTTGCCCAACCATTCGCTGTCCATCGCCTGGGCATGCTGGATGTAGTCCGTCTTGATCTTCTGCGTGTCATAGGCGGTCAGAGCGGCGAAAATCAGCACGCCGATCACCGAGATTGCGAAAGAAAGCGCGGACGAGGCGAGGAAGATGTTCACCACCATCGCGACGATCAGACCGATCAGGCCCATCATCAGGAACGTGCCCATGCCGCTGAGATCACGCTTGGTCACGTAGCCATAAAGCGACAGGCCCGCAAACGCGATCGCGGTGATCAGGAAAGTCTGCGCGATGGAGACACCGGTAAAGACCTTGAAGATCCACGCAAGCGACAGACCCATCACCGCCGCAAAGGCGTAGAAGTACAGCTGCGCCGCAGCATAGGACAGCCGGTTGATCAGCGCGCCGAACGCGAACACCATGATCAGCGGGGCGAACATGATCACCCAGCCAAGGATCGTCATGCTGCCGGTTTCAGGATTGCGCAGAATGCTGAACATAGCGTCCGACGTGCCGACGGCCCAGGCAACACCGCCGGTCATCAGCATGCCAACGGACATCAGCCCGTAGACTTTGTTCATGTGGGCGCGCAGCCCAGCATCGATCTGCGCGGTTTGAGCGCCCGCGCCGACCGATCGTATCGTTTGGTAGTCAGCCATGTGAAGCCTCCAAAAATTCACGCGTGCGGAGTGCCCCAACGGACCTTTCCCGCGCATGACACGAATATCGGGGGCGTTGGCCCTGATTTCAAGAAGGAATGTCAGAATAGATAAGCTATTC
>JANPJD010000182.1:0-10206 GCA_031425325.1 Rhodobacterales bacterium
AAAGGCGATGCCGGGTGGGAGGTCGCGCTGAACCGCTCGGCCTTGCCATCCCTTGTGGTGCGTCGCCCGGACGGTGTTGTCGAAGCCGAGGCCGAACGCCGCGCTCTGGCCTCGGCGCTTGGCCTGACGCGGATGGTCGAGCGGCGCAACGCGACGCTTCTGCGGGTCGCCCGCGAGGTCCTCGTCCGGCAGTCCGGGGCGCTCGAGGGGGGCTTCGGCGCGCTGGTTCCCCTTGGCATGGCCGAGGTCGCATCGGCACTGGACCTGCATCCGGGGACGGTCAGCCGCGTTGTCGCAGGCACGGCCGTGGCGACGCCGCATGGGACATGGCGTCTGCGAAGCCTGTTCGACAGCGGCATCGGCGGCGTTTCCGCGACCGCTACCCGTGCCCGGATCGAGAGTCTGGTCGCAGCCGAAGGCGATACACCGCTGACAGACGATGCTTTGGCCGCAGCCCTGAGCGCTGCGGGGACGCCCGTTGCGCGGCGCACGGTCGCGAAATACCGCGAGGCGCTGGGCATCCCGCCAGCGGGCTCGCGGCGCAAGGCAGGTCAGCGGCGACGCAAATCGGATGGAACCGCTGCATCCGGGGGTGACGCCGCGCCCGGTTCGCTTTAGCCCGGTCCAGTGGCAGGAGAACGGGCATGGTAGTCTTTCTGGGCGTCGATACGGGGGGCACCTATACGGATGCCGTCATCATCGACGAGGCCGCCGACCGCGTGATCGGGTCGGCCAAGTCGCTGACGACGCGGGACGACCTGTCGCTGGGCATCGGCCGGGCCGTGGACGCGGCACTGGCCGAGGCGGGTGTGTCTGCGGCGGACGTGGCGCTGGTGTCCTTGTCGACCACGCTCGCGACCAACGCGCTGGTTGAAGGGCAGGGCGGGCGCGTGGCGCTCGTGTTCATCGGCTTCGATCCCGGCGACGAAGAGCGGGGCGGGCTGACCGACGCGTTGAACGGCGATCCGGTGATCCGACTTGCCGGCGGGCACGGCCATGCGGGGCAGGAGCTTGCCCCGCTCGATCTCGGCGCGCTCGAGCGCGCTGTCACCCCGCTTGCGCCCGAGGTCGTGGGCTTCGCCGTCGCCGCCCGCTTCGCCACGCGGAACGCGGCACACGAGACGGCGGCGCGCGACCTGATCAGGCGCGCGACCGGACGGCCCGTCACCTGCTCGCACGAGTTGTCCGCGCGCCTGAACGGACCGAAGCGGGCGTTGACGGCAGTGCTGAACGCGCGGCTGATCGGCATGATCGACGGGCTGGTCGCGGCCTGCGAGCGTCATCTGGCGGCCATCGGTATCGTGGCACCGCTGATGGTGGTGCGCGGCGACGGCGCCCTCATCTCGGCCGATGTGGTGCGCGAACGCCCGATCGAGACGATCCTGTCCGGCCCCGCCGCAAGCATCGTCGGCGCGCGCTGGCTGACTGGCGAGGCGAATGCCCTCGTCAGCGATATCGGCGGCACGACGACTGACATAGCGCTTCTGCGCGACGGCCTGCCCGAGATCGACCCCGAAGGGGCCCGCGTCGGTCCCTACCGCACGATGGTCGAAGCGGTGGCTATGCGGACGACCGGCCTCGGCGGCGACAGCGAGGTGCACCTCGTCACGCAGGGCCTTGCCGGAGGGCTGACGCTGGGCCCGCGCAGGCTGGTGCCCGTGTCGCTGCTGGCCGTCGAAGCTGCCGACATGGTCCACCGCGCGCTTGACCGCTGGCTGTCGGCGGACGCGGCCGGAGAAACGGACGGGCGGTTCGTCATTCCGATGCAGGTCGGTTCGGGCGGTCTGGGGCCGCGCGAGGCCGCCTTGCTTGCGCGGATCACCGCCCCGATGGCGCTGTCGGACGCGCTGACCTCGCGGCTTGAGATGGCGGCGCTCGACAGGCTGGTCGCGCGCGGCAGGGTGATGTTGGCCGGGGTAACATCGTCGGACGCGTCACACGTGCTGGGCCTTCTGACGGCCTGGGACGCGGCGGCGGCGGAAAAGGCCGTGCGCCTGCTGGCCCGTCGCCGCACCGGTCGGGGTGAGCGGTTCGCGGCGACCCCGCACGATCTGGCCCGTGCCATCGTCGATCAGGTCACGCGGCAGACGACGGACTGCCTGCTTGAAGCCGCCTTCGCCGAGGACCTCGCCTTCGCGGGCCAGCCACCCGAGGGCCTTGCCCGCCATCCCCTGACGGGTGCTGGGCTCGACGGGCATCGCGGGGTCGTGCAGGTCTCGATGCGACTCGGCGTCCCGGTCATCGGCCTCGGCGCTTCGGCCGCCACTTATTACGGCGCCGTCGGACAGCGGCTTGGCACGCGCATGATCGTGCCCACGCATGCGGGGGTCGCGAACGCGATCGGGGCCGTTGTCGGACAGGTCGCAGAGCGTGCCACGGGTCTGGTAACAAGCCCCGGCGAGGGCCGCTTCACCGCGCATCTTCCGGGCGGTCTCGTCGTCTACACCGACCGGGACGCGGCGCTTGCTGCGCTTGAGGAAGCGCTGGTCGCCGAGGCCGAGCGCCGCGCCCGGGCCGCCGGGGCCGCGGATGTCAGCGTCTCGGTCACCCGCGACATCCGCGAGGCCGAGGTCGAGGGGCGCGCGATGTTCATCGAGGCCACGCTGACCGCGCGCGCAACGGGACGTCCCCGCGTCGCCCATGGCCCTGTCCTCAATTCCGCTTGACGCCCCACCCCACCGCGCCTAATCACCCGGCCTGTGGCGAGGTAGCTCAGCTGGTTAGAGCACGCGACTCATAATCGCGGGGTCGACGGTTCAAGTCCGTCTCTCGCCACCACATTTTTCCCCCGACCAAGACGCTTTGGGATTCGCTTTGGCCGAACGCCGGAAGCTGCCTTCGATGACGCTCGGCGAGGGCCTCGCAAGTCGCGCGACGTCGCGGCTAACGGTTGAAGCCCGGCCCGCTGTGGCAGGCGGGGGCAACCAAAGATGCTTCCCCTTCCAGATCGGCAAGGATCGGGCAGTCTGGCCGATCATCGCCAGAGCACCCCTGCGCCAGGTGATCAAGCGTGTCGACCATGCTTTCCATCTCGGCGATCTTGCGGCGCAGACCGGCGATCTGTTCCTGGGCCAGTTGCTTCACGTCTGCGCTGTGGCGGCTGCGGTCCCGCCAGAGGGCAAGAAGTTCTGCAATGGCATTGACCTGAAACCCCAGATCGCGGGCGCGGCGGATGAAGCGCAGCATCTGGATATCTGTGCCGGTGTACGTGCGATAGCCCGATGCCGTGCGCCCCGCAGAAGGGATCAGGCCCGTCTGCTCGTAGTAGCGGATCATCTTGGCCGAAACGCCCGAGCTCTTGGCGGCTTCTCCGATATTCATGCCGACACTCCATTGTTCAGGGTTGGCCGGAACCTCCGCAGGCGCAGGGCATTGCCCAGCACGAACACGCTGGACAGGGCCATGGCTCCGGCGGCAAAGACGGGCGACAGCAGAATGCCGAAGGCCGGATACAGCACCCCTGCCGCGACGGGGATCAAGGCCGCGTTGTAGACAAAGGCCCAGAACAGGTTCTGCCGGATGTTGCCCATCGTCGCCCGGCTCAGCGCGATCGCGTCGGGCACACCGGTCAGCCGCCCCGACACGAGCACGACATCCGCCGCCTCGATGGCGATGTCGGTGCCGGTGCCGATGGCAAGACCCACATCAGCTTCGGCCAAAGCCGGGGCGTCGTTGATGCCGTCCCCGACAAAGGCCACCGGACCGTGTGCTGCGCGCAGGCGCCGGATCGCCTCGACCTTGCCGCCCGGCAAAACCTCGGCCTCCACAGCGTCGATGCCAAGTTGGCGACCGATGGCCTGTGCGGTTCGGGCGTTGTCGCCGGTGATCATGGCCACCGTCAGCCCAAGTTCATGCAAGGCGCGGATTGCCGCCGGCGTCGTCGCCTTTATCGGATCGGCCACGGCCAGCATCGCCGCCAACTGCCCGCCGATGGCGGCATAAAGCGGGGACTTGCCCTCCGCCGCCATGCGCTCGGCGTCCGGTGCAAAACCCGCGACATCCAGTCCCAGGCGGGCCATGTAGCGGTCTGCCCCAAGCTCTACCCGAACGTCCCCGACCCTTGCACTGACCCCCAACCCGGTTTCCGAAGCAAAGCCGGACACTGCGGACAGGCGCAGCCCCTCGTCCTCGGCGGTGGCCACTATGGCCCGGGCGATGGGGTGTTCCGACCTCGCCTCGACCGACGCCACCATCGCCAGCACTTCGGACCGGTCAAACCCCGGGGCAAGGATCAGGTCCGTCAGCGTTGGCTTGCCTGCGGTCAGCGTTCCGGTCTTGTCGAGCGCCACGACACGCACGCCCTGCAACGTCTGCAAGGCCTCGCCCTTGCGGAACAGCACGCCGAGTTCCGCCCCGCGCCCGGTTCCAACCATGATGGACGTGGGCGTCGCCAGGCCCATGGCACAGGGGCAGGCGATGATCAGAACCGCCACGGCATTCACGAGACCGAAGGTCAGCGCCGGGTCGGGCCCAAAGATCAGCCAGACTGCAAAGGTCAGCGCAGCCAGACCCATCACCACGGGCACGAACCACAGCGTGATGCGGTCCACCAACCCCTGGATCGGCAGTTTGCCGCCCTGCGCCGCCTCGACCATGCGGATGATCTGCGCCAGCATCGTGGCCTCGCCCACTGCCGTTGCGCGAAAGGTCAGCGCGCCGGTCTGGTTGACCGTGCCTCCGGTGACCATCGCGCCTGCGGACTTGGCGACCGGGGCGGGTTCGCCCGTGACCATGCTTTCGTCGATCCAGCTGTCGCCCTCTGTTACCTGGCCATCGACCGGCACGCGCTCGCCTGGCGCAAGGTCAAGCAGATCGCCTTCCCGTACCTCGACGATGGGAACTTCGACGATCCTGTCTTCGCGGTGAACACGGGCAATGCGCGGCTGCAGACCGACCAGGCGGCTGATCGCCTGCGACGTGCGACCCTTGGCCCGCAGTTCCAGATAGCGGCCCAGCAGGATAAGCGTGACGATCACGGCCGCCGCTTCGAAATAGACGTTCACCGTGCCCGGCGGCAGCAGGCCGGGCAGAAATGTCGCCACAACCGAAAAGGCGAAGGCCGCCGACGTGCCTACTGCGACAAGGCTGTTCATGTCGGGCGCCAGCCGCCAGAGCGCCGGATATCCCTTGAGATAGAACCGCCGGCCCGGCCCCAGCAGAACAAGCGTGGTCAGCAGGAATTGCACGACCCAGCTGGTCTGCATCCCGATGGTGGTCATGATCAGATGGTGCACTGGCGCAAACAGATGCGAGCCCATCTCCAGCGCAAAGACCGGCAGGCTCAGCGCCGCCGCAATCATCAGGTCGCGGCGCAGCAAGGCTTCTTCGGCCTCCTTGCGCGTCGCCCCTTCGGCGTCCCCCGCGCCCGAGGCTTCAATCAGCCGCGCGCCATAGCCTGCCGCCTCGATCGCCTGCATCAGCCGGGCCGCATCCGCAGTTCCGGTCACGGTCGCCCGTTCGGTTGCCAGATTGACGCTGGCCGACGCGACACCCGGCACGGCCATCAGGGCCCGCTCAACCCGCGCCACGCAAGAAGCGCAGGTCATGCCTTCAATCGCAATGTCGACAGTCTGCGCCGCAACCGTATAGCCCACCCTGTCTACCGCCGCGACCAAGAGGGCACGGTCGATCGGTGCCGCGGACGACACCTCGGCCCGTTCGGTTGCCAAGTTGACGGTTGCGGACACAACGCCCGGCACGGCAGCCAGAGCGCGTTCCACCCGCACAACGCATGAAGCGCAGGTCATGCCCTCGACAGGCAGACTCAGCGTGACGGGGAGCGGGGGGCTGAAGGAGGCGTTCATGGCGACTGTCCTGATCAATTATGACTTGGGTCGCATTGACAGATAGTCCTTCCAATCATGGGAAGGTCAAGCAGCAAATTACACAGAAATATTCCCTTGACCCTCCAACGCTTGGAAGCCCCATGTCTTGTGCATCGACGCTCAACCGACCGAGGATGCAATGCAGTTCCATATAGAAACGATGACGTGCGGCGGCTGCGCCCGTGGTGTGACCAAGGCGATCCAGAACGTCGACGCCACGGCAAAGGTAACCGCCGATCCGCCCAGCCGCCGTGTGGAGGTCGTCACTTCTGCGCCGCGCGACCAGATCGTGGCTGCCCTGACCGAAGCGGGCTTTGCGCCCGCCTGACCCATCCCAAGGAGAAGAAAATGAAGAAAACCGCTCTCGCCCTGATCGCTGCCACCCTTGCTGTCGCTGGCGGAATTGCCTTCGCCCAGATGGAAGGAATGGATCATTCCCAGATGGGTCACGGCAAAATGGCCGGCAAACCGATGCAGGGCATGGCCATGATGGACCATTCGTCCCTGATCCCTCCGGAATTTGCCGACGACCCCGCCACGAACGCATATGCCGAGGCCATGGACAAGATGATGGCCGATATGATGGTGCCCTATACCGGCGATCCGGATGTGGATTTCATGGTGGGGATGATCCCGCACCATGAGGCCGCTGTCGCGATGGCCCGGATCGTTCTGGAACACGGCACCGATCCCGAGGTGCGCGCCCTGGCAGAAGAGGTCATCGTGGCGCAAGAGCGCGAGATCGCGCAGATGAAAGCCTGGCTGGCCGCACACGGTCAGTAAGGCATCGGTCCCGAGGGTGCAGAGTGTGGCGGCCTTGGGGTGCGACAAATGCGCTTAATCCTTTTGCAGCATCGCCTTGGCTGCTAGACATGACTCCGGGTGATCGTCTTCATCTCCCGGAGTAAATGAACGCCATGGCATGACGCATCTGTTCACGATCGCCCATCAGTCCTGCGGGGATTGCCAGATCCGGTTTCGGGCGGTGTGTTCGCGATGCACCGAGGTGGAACTGGCGCAGCTTGATGCGATCAAGTTCTACCGGTCCTACGCCGCAGGCCAGTCGGTGGTCCTGGCCGGAGCGCGGCTCGAGTTTCTCGGATCGGTCGTGACCGGTGTCGCGGCGCTCAGCCAGACGCTCGACGATGGGCGTCGGCAGATGGTTGGTCTGCTGCAACCCTCGGACTTCGTCGGGCGGCCGGGCAGGCCCGTGGCGGTGTTCGACGTCGAGGCGGTGAGTGACCTCGTTCTCTGCTGTTTCAGGATGAAGCCCTTCGAGGCGATGATGGCATCGACCCCGCATCTGGCCGAGCGGCTCCTTGAGATGACGCTCGACGAACTTGATGCGGCGCGTGAGTGGATGCTGCTTTTGGGGCGCAAGACGGCGCGCGAGAAGATCGCGACCCTTCTGGCCATTCTCGCACGGCGTGCGTCGCTGCTTGGCCGTCCGAACGTGCGGGGGCTGGTGGCGTTCGATCTGCCCCTGACGCGCGAGGCGATGGCCGACTATCTTGGCTTGACGCTCGAGACGGTCAGCCGACAGATGAGCGCGCTTCGCAAGGATGGGGTGATCGTCCTGTCAGGGACCCGGCGCGTCACGGTGCCTGACTTTGCGCGCCTTGTCGCCCGAACCGGCGACGATTCGCTGGCCGAGGCCTTGCCGGCCCCGAAACGGGCCTGACGCCGCGCTTTCCACTTGGCTGTCTGGTCGGCGCCTCGCTGCGGTGAAAACCGCGCCGGGTTGACATGGATCAAGGATTGCACCCCCCGGCTCTGCAAAAGTCTGTCCAAGGGTACGGGTCATTCTGGCCTGCGACCGGTCGCTTCGCGGGGGATGCGGAATGTGGGATGCAGTCAAGCTGATCGTTCTGGGGCTGGTCGTCCTGCTGGCCGCTCTTGCCGCGCATAACGCGCGCGATGTTGCTTACGAGGTCAACGCCCTCATCGTGATGCTGGCGGCGGGCATCACCTTCCTCGTGACCCTGCGAGGGGTGGACGAGGTGCGACCCATCCGCACCGACCAGTACATGGACGACGTGGTACGCGCCGGCGTGATCGCCACGACCTTCTGGGGGATCGTCGGGTTCTCGGTCGGCGCGCTGATCGCCTTCCAACTCGCTTTCCCCGCGCTCAACCCGGCCTGGGCGGACGGCATCCTGAACTTCGGCCGCCTGCGGCCCGTCCACACCTCGGCGGTCGTCTTCGCGTTTGGCGGAAACGCCCTGATCATGAGCAGCTTCTACATCGTCCAGCGCACCTCGGCCGTGCGGCTCTGGGGCGGCAACCTCGGCTGGTTCGTGTTCTGGGGATATCAGCTGTTCATCGTGCTGGCGGCAGTCGGGTATGTCCTCGGGGCCACCCAGGGCAAGGAATATGCCGAACCCGTCTGGTATCTCGACATCTGGCTGACGGTCGTCTGGGTCGCCTTCCTCGTGGTCTTCATGGGCACGCTGATGACCCGGCGCGAGCCGCACATCTATGTCGCCAACTGGTTCCTGCTGGCGATGATCATCACGGTGGCGATGCTGCACCTGGTGAACAGCCTTGCGGTGCCCGTCTCGATCTTCGGCTCGGCGCAGGTGCAGCTGTTCAGCGGCGTTCAGGACGCCATGATCCAGTGGTGGTACGGCCACAACGCGGTGGGCTTCTTCCTGACGGCCGGGTTCCTCGGGATGATGTACTACTTCGTCCCGAAACAGGCCGAGCGTCCGATCTACAGCTACAAGCTGTCCATCATCCACTTCTGGGCGCTCATCTTCCTCTATATCTGGGCGGGGCCGCACCATCTGCACTACACCGCCCTGCCCGAATGGGCGGCAACCCTGGGGATGGTGTTCTCGATCATCCTGTGGATGCCAAGCTGGGGCGGCATGATCAACGGTCTGATGACGCTCTCGGGCGCCTGGGACAAGCTGCGGACCGACCCGGTCCTGCGGATGATGGTGCTGTCGCTCGGCTTTTACGGCATGTCGACCTTCGAAGGCCCGATGATGAGCATCAAGGCCGTCAACAGCCTGTCGCACTACACTGACTGGACCATCGGCCACGTCCACTCTGGCGCGCTCGGCTGGAACGGCATGATCACCTTCGGCGCGCTCTACTTCCTTACGCCGCGGCTCTGGGGCCGCTCGGGGCTGTACTCGCTGCGGCTGGTCAGTTGGCACTTCTGGCTCGCGACCATCGGGATCGTCCTTTACGCCTCGTCGATGTGGGTCACCGGGATCATGGAAGGCCTGATGTGGCGCGAAGTCGATGCCAACGGCTTCCTCGTGAACGCCTTCACCGACACCGTGCAGGCCAAGTTCCCGATGTATGTCGTGCGCGGCCTTGGAGGGCTCATGTACCTCGGCGGGGCGCTGATCATGGTGTTCAACCTTTGGAAGACGGCGACCGGGGCTACACGGGCCGTTCAGCCGCTCGCCGTGTCTGCGGAATAGGGGATCACGATGGCCTTTCTCGACCGCCACAAGAAAATCGAAACGCATGCGACGCTGCTTGCCGTCCTGAGCCTGATCGTCGTGTCGATCGGTGGTATCGTCCAGATCGCCCCGCTGTTCTGGATCCAGAACACGATCGAGCCCGTGACCGGCGTGCGCCCTTATACGCCGCTGGAGCTGGCCGGTCGGCAGATCTATGTGCGCGAAGGGTGCTACACCTGCCACAGCCAGATGATCCGCCCGATCCGCGACGAGGTGGAGCGCTACGGCCACTACAGCCTCGCCGCCGAATCGGTCTACGACCACCCCTTCCAGTGGGGCTCGAAGCGCACCGGACCGGATCTTGCGCGCGTCGGGGGCCGCTATTCGGACGCCTGGCATGTCGACCATCTGACCTATCCGCAGGCGGTCGTGCCCGAGTCCATCATGCCGCCCTATGGCTTCCTGCTCGATAACCGGATCGACGAGGACAACATCGGCGACCTTCTGGCGGCGAACGCGCTCGTCGGGGTGCCCTACTCCGACGAGATGATCGCCTCGGCCCGCGCCGACCTGCGCGCCCAGGCGGACCCCGACTCGGACACCGACACGCTGCTCGCGCATTATCCGCTGGCGGTCGTATCGAACTTCGACGGCACGCGCGACCTGACCGAGATGGACGCGCTCGTCGCCTATCTTCAGGTGCTGGGCACCATGGTCGATTTCTCGACCTACGAACCCGATCCGAACCGCTGAGGGGGCAGGCATGCATATCTACGAATCCTTGCGCCACTTTGCCGACAGCTGGGTCCTGCTGGTCCTGACGGCGATCTTCGTGGGCGTGATCCTCTACGCCTTCCGTCCTGGCAGCAGGCCGGTCCAGCATGAAGCCGCCACGGTGATCTTCCGTAACGAGGACGCGCCGGCAGAGGGGAACCCCAGATCATGAAAAAACCGCAGAAGCC